>CP136011.1:600000-909734 GCA_030263805.2 Pseudomonas sp. FeN3W | reverse complement strand
TTTGTTCAGGTTAATTGCCATGGTACGTGCTTCCTTTTCAGTTGGTTGTGTGTGACGCGGTGTCTCGGTTTAAAGGTGGCGAGGGCGTTCCCTCGCCGGTCAATCAGGATGCTGCTGCCGATTGTGTTTCAGGGGTATCGCTGTCGCCTTCATCATCACCATGCAGCTTGCGGTAGCGGATGGAGGAGATGATGGCCAAGCCGATCAGAATCGCTCCAACAAAGCCCGTCAGAAGTTCAGGGACTTGGACGAAAGCGGATCCAAGCATGATGGTGGCCAGTGCGCCGATGGCATACATTGCGCCGTGCTCCAGGTACACCAGCTCATCGAGCTTTCCGGTGCGAACCAGGTGAACAGTGATCGAGCGGACAAAGATCGCACCGATACCCAGGCCCATCATGATGATCATCGGATCCTTGCTGATTGCAAATGCGCCCACCACACCGTCCAGGGAGAAGCTTGCGTCCAGCACTTCGAGGTACATGAAGCTGAAGAAGCCGGCTTTCTTGGCAGTGTTCGCAACAGCCTCACCCGTTTCCTCGTCTTCGAACGCGTTCTTGAGCATGCTCATCAGGAAGTAGAGGAACAGACCCAGGCCACCGGCATACGCTACCTGACCAACCTGCTCGCCTTCAACGAAGCTGGATACGCCCATCAGCACCGCCAGCGCAACCACAACACTGATTGCATCGTGAGAGCCAAGCTGACTGATGCGCTCCTCGAACGATCCGAGCCAATGGTGTTCCTTTTCAGCATCCAGGAAGAAATCCAGGAAGACCATCAGGAGGAACATGCCGCCGAATGCGGAGATTGACAGATGTGCATCATGCAGATGCGCAGAGTAGGTTTCAGGATCTTTGAACACCATGTTGGCGGTATCCATGAACCCGATATCGGCTGCCAGCGAGACGATGCCAATCGGTAGGATCAGGCGCATCGCAAATACCGCGATGAAGATACCCACAGTCAAGAACATCAGCTGCCAGAAGCGAGTCATGTTCTTCAGAACTTTTGCGTTTACCACCGCGTTGTCAAACGAGACGGAAACCTCCATCACGCCCAGAATGAACACCAGGAAAGCTGCCGGGAATCCGCCGTAATAGAAGGCGGCCACCATGCACGCTCCGGTAATCAGTAGTGAACCCCAATAATGGCGGATCATTTTAATCTCCCCGAGTAGAAAGTTGCCGGAGTGGCAACGTGAGATGAAGTATAGGCTGATATTGACGTTATGTCAATAGACTTCTTCCGAAGAATCGATGACTTCCACTATTTCAGTGTTGGCCCAGCGGATGGCGCCGTTTTCCTCTTCGAAGGTAATCCGCACTTTGCTCATGACAGGCTGACCACCCCATATGCAGGACAGAACCCTCTCATCGTGGTAGCGCCACATCTCGCCCAGCGATTCGGTCTCGAAGCTGTCTTCGGTGGAAATGCACTCCATTGGCTGCTTTGATTTCAAAGGATCAAATCCTGCGACTTCCCATGCCAGAGCCTGCGCCGGTAAGGTTTTCTGAAACATCATGCCCATTGCGGAAAAAGGGTCATTCATGCCTGGTGGCTCGAACAATTCGCCTTCTCCGTTTAGAAGTGCGGAAAATTGAAGGTGGGCGCTGGCCGTTTCGAGCTGTGGGTTCGCCTGTGCATAAAAGGGCATAGAAACCATGCAGGCAATGGCAAGGCACCGTGGGAGGTGTCTCATTGGGTGTTCTCCGGGATGTTGACGAGCTGTCAATATAGCACTATGAGGATAAAGATGCATTGCTCATCCGTCTATTTTTGCTATCATTAAGAGATTCGGAGAGCTTTAATGAAAATTCTAATGACCTGGGAAATGGATAGTAACAATATCCATTTGCACCATCTTCGGCTTATCGCACACGGCCTGCGTCAGCGTTACGAAAACCTGCACATCATTTTAGCAAGTACACAGCCGATCCAGGCAGCTGATGCTTCATGGGCTAATGAGGTGTTTTTGACCAGTCGAGTACAGTTCAAACATGAACATGGCGCCACTGGATTGCTTGCAAACCTCTGTCAATTAGGGTGGGTTGCCCCCGACCTGAGGCCATGGGCCTTTACGTCATGGTCACAACTTTTCCGTGAAACCAAACCAGACCTTGTCATTGCGGAGGCGTCTCCTGGCGCCCTGCTGAGTGCCGTGCTTGAAGACATACCGGTGATCCAGAGCTCAAACGGCCTTTACATGACCGGAAAGGAAGACATGATAGAAAGTGATGTTTTTCCTGAATTTCAGCAATGGCTTTGGCATCTTACGGGCAAGAGCTATGGGCAACTGATGAACAAGCCAGGTCTTAGTTTTTGTCCGAGCACAGTGGATAGCGAAAAGCCTGGCCTCGTTTTCAATGTCAGTCCAGCCAGCTGGCCCTGGGAAGAAGAATTACCCGTTTTTGACGAGGATGTGATCATCCTAGCCTCACCTGGCGAGTTAAATGAAACCGCCAGGCAGCTTGCGGAGCTCGGTCTTACCAGTAGGCGAATCGATCAACACAGACAGCCATTTACGCCGTCGAAAAACCAGATCCTCATTGGCCGATACGACCGCTATTCCATCTCTGTTGCAGCGCAGTTTGGTTCGCTCTATCTGGGCTGCAAGCCTTTGGAGAAGGAATCTGGCTGGGCAGCCCGGTGTGATGCAAAAAAGCTCTCTTATAGAGCCGAGTCACCCGATGTCATGTCCATGATATTGAGCAGCATTCAGCTCAATAAGGTTAGGGTTCAGCCTGTTGCGGGATCGTATGTAGAGATTGGTGTTGCCCTTGGGTACATGATGCCTCGCTAGCGAGAGAATCGATCATTTCGCCAACGGCGGATTCACAAAACAAAAAGCCCGACACGAGTCGGGCTTTTGCATGGAGCGGGGTTGTCGATCAAAGCGTGGCAACTAGCTTTTTGTAGATCGATTCCTGCTGGTTGCTGATGAACATGTCTCGTACCGGTATGCGCTTGAGATCGATCACGGTGCCAGAGGTAAGTTGAAGCTTGGCATTGTCCATGTCGTCGAACACGATTTTGGTGCGAGCACAGGATTCTGAAGGCATCTCCTCTTTAAGATCATATGCCACCCTACCCTGGCTCACCTTGATGGGCTCGAAATCAGGATAGGTGCAGCTTAAGATCAGCTTTTCATTGAGTAATGCGCTAACAACCGGATCTGGTTTGTCCAGATAGTTGTAGTCCATTTCAACGATGAAGCGATCATGATGCTTGAGAAGCTTAACCTTCATCTCGCTGTTGTTCAGCGGCTGCCCATTCTTGAGGACATGTCCGCTGTAACTCGCCTCAAAAAACTCAATGTTGCTGACTTGATAGATCCCGCCCATCACCGCAATGACAAAGAGGATCAACAGTGAGGTAGAAAAATTGCGCATGGCCCTTACTCCATGGGTTTGGTGCTTTCATTATAGTAACCATTGACAACTTGTCAATAGATATTTTCAAAAAGATGAGCACCAGTACTCAAGACATTTACCTCTTAAAATGCTTCGTTTGATGCCAATTAATTGATAACAAGCGAGGTGTGCTGAAGGGTCTCACATGCTTACCCATATTTCCGTTGTGGGTATATTGACGGGATGATACGATCAGCTGAGAGGTGAAACAATGAAAACACTAATTTTATTTGTTGCAATGTTTGTAAGTAGCATCACGATGGCTACTGAGCATCCTAATATCGTTCGCCTTTGGGCTCCTGGCCTGATAGTTCAAAAGGCTGACGATAGCGCGTGTTATTTCAGCGAGGATATTTACTCTTCGAATGGAGCCATTTGGATTGAGGATCCTTCCTCGGTCTTCCTTACTGCGCTTTTTAAAGGCAAAAGCTATGACACCCTAGATCCAACAATCAAAAGAGGTCAGCCAATTTCTTCAAGCGATTTAAACAATGAACAACTGAAGCAAATGGCATTAAGTGGCTACAAAATATACTCAGTATGCGAAACAGGCTTGAAACCTTACTCTTATACTATCGAATCCGGGGATCTCCCTGATGGAGAAAGAAACAAGCCGTACAGCTTCAGCCTGGCCACCATGGTTAAGTGGAGCGGAGGCTACGAAGGCGCGGTCAAACCAAGCCTTTTTTGGTATCCATTGAATGCTTTGCCTGCGGGTCTTCAGCTTGATGATGGAGGAGTTATAAGTGGCACACCTACAGAAGTGGGGGCACGTTCGTTTGAAGTAGTTGCTGCGTCTAACTCAATAACTGCTAATCAAACGTTCACTATAACTGTAAACGGAGTGACCCTCATTGCAAAGAGCTTCCCAACAGGAAGGGGCCAGCACACATGCGTAATTACGGTAGAAAATAAAGTCGCTTGCTGGGGCGATAATTCTATGGGTGAGCTCGGAAACGGAACCACAAACTCAAGTTCAACGCCTGTTTACGTTGAAGGTTTGCCTAAGATGGCAAGTGTTTCAGTTTCACACTACCACACATGCGCTTCATCAATTGGCGGAGAGGTATATTGCTGGGGAAATCACACCAGCGGGCAGCTTGGAACGGGTAGCCCATCTGTAAGCAATCCTTTGATCCCAAACAAAGTGTACGGAATTTCCAATGCTGCTTCGGTCTTTATCGATGCAAACCATAGTTGTGCACTTCTTAACGGTGGCCAGATAAAATGCTGGGGCCAAAATTGGTATGGAGAGCTCGGGAACGGTAATAGAAACGATACAAGTATTCCAACTTATGTCGTTAATATAACGAATGCAATAAAAATGGACATTGCTGACCAGCACGCGTGTGCATTGTTGTCAGATGGAAGCGTTAGTTGCTGGGGTGGTAATTATCAAAAGCAAGCAGGCCAGAACAGTCCGGAAATCATCACAACTCCAACTAAAGTTGCCGGAATAAGCAATGCCGGGAACATAGCATTGACAACTTATACCTCTTGCGCACTAGGCAATGATGGATCCGTTAAGTGCTGGGGAAATAACTACCAAGGAACACTTGGCATAGGCATAAAGGATGACTCCTTTCAGACGAGCACGCCGGTAACCACAATTTCTTCTGGCGCCAGCAAGCTTCAAAGCCATTCGAGTGGATTCTGCGCCTATACCAGTGGGTATTATTGCTGGGGTTATAATCTTGAGCGTAACACTGCGATAGGATCAAGTTACTATCATTACTCCCCTGCCCCATTGTCTCGCTACAACGACACTAAAGAGATTTACCTGGGTGTCGGGTATGTATGTGGAATGGAGTATTCTGGCAGAGTCAGGTGTTCGGTAGGCTTGGGTGAATCGACTTACATAGACTGACATCGGTAGAGTGGCCATCAAGCCCATCGTTATAAGTCTGAGAAAAACAAAAAAGCACCTTTAATAGGTGCTTTTTCATGCAATAACTTTAATTCCTTTAGCGACTCATTTTGGGTGAAGGCCCCTCATTAGCTGCATCTCTTTCAGCAGCCTGTTCAGCAGACCAGCCCTTGAGATAAGCATCCATGGTATTCACGCGATCATGCATTTTCTCAAGATCCTGATGCATGTCTCTGAGACCTTGCTTTTCTTCGGGGGAAAGGTTTGACGATTTCCCGAACAGTATTTCCAAAAGCTTCAAAAACATCTCGGCGGTGCTTTCGACCTGGATATGATCGGGTGTAATTGTCCCCTTTCGCTTAAGGTCTGATATCTTTTCGCCCAATCGACCTATAGCCTTGTTTGTCTCGACCATCTTTTCAATCAGATCGGTTTTGAATTCAGGATTATTGTCTCGATTTTCAGCGAGCTGCTGAATATCCCAAATATGGTTCTGAAGCGTCTTGTTTTCCGGAATAACAGAGCCATTCTTCTGAATGCTGTCCGAAGACATGTCAGTCTTAAGCTGAAAGCCCTCAGGAGGCCCCTTCATCAGCTCCATGACCTTTTTCATGTCCTTGTCGAAGTCTGGGCGATCAGTATTTGCGTTGTCCTGCTTGAAAGCATCAAGCACGCGTTCAGCGGCCAGGGCAGAACGATCCCTTGCTCTCATTACTTCAATTGTGCTCATGGTGAACCCTCTTTATTCTTATAATAACTTTGAATGTATTTTTATTCAATTGTTGGTTCTAACTTGATTTTGAATGAAGCCCCAGCGGCCAACATCAAGCCAGCCGCGAGTTGGCATCGTCATCAGGGGTAATAGCACCTTATGTGCGGCTTGAGGAAAGCTGGATGACATTCTGGCGCCGTCTTTTAGTAGTTGGCTCCATAAGGTGCAATAATCGCCAAGGTTTCTAGCTGATGCGATTTCTGACTTAGTCTTTGAATCAAGACCTGCTAGCCATTCCATCGCGAACTTCGAGAAAATTGTTTGGACGTCAGCGTCCACGATAATAATGGGCATGACGCCATTGTAATATCTGACAAGTGCATCCTTCTCGTCAGCAATTGCCTGCTCCAATACTGATTCTTCAACTTCAGAGACCCAGGGTGCATCAACATTCAGTAAAATGGAAAAATCCTGTGGTAGATACCTGCACATCGAGGGGTCATGTTTGCCGTAATAGCGAGCCACTTGTGAAATCAATACAGCTCGATTGGCCAGCTCCTGCCGTGTCATGACGCCTGGACTCTGCCTGAGCGCAGTTTGCAATCCAGCCATGGCAAGCTTTGCGTATTTTCCATGAGAAACTTCCTGAGACTCTTCCTCATCCTCATGGTCAGCTGCTTGCCTGGCCTGAGCATTGGTAACGAGGGCCTTAAAGACGACTGGGTGCGCGAGGATCTGCTTTGAGGCTTTGCTGAGCTCGTCTGCCATTTGAGATTCCACAGGGCCAAAAGCCTCATCAAGCGACTGCTGCGTGGCCTCGACAACCTTGAAAACAGCTGGAGTAAAAGGGGAATCGATGACCGCCTTCTCATCATGGCTGTCTTGCGCATCTGCGATACCGGCTGCCAATAGCAATACAAGTACGGTCGAAATTCTATACATATCATGATCCTCTTCTGAGAAAGAATCATAACAGATACGAACAAATTGACAAGTCGTCAAAGCTGGTAGGATGGCTCGATACTATGATTTCTCGACGAAATGACACGTTTGAACCCCATGGCTTCTTGGCTAAGCCCAAGCCCCTTGACCAACCTCATTTTTTGGCCCGTATCGAGATTCAGGCCTGTGATGTCATCGACCGATAGCTCTTTTTTTGAAATCATGCCTGCCACAACGGCTGACGCAACTGCCGTTTTCTCCGGTGTTTTGGCAATGAGAAACTGAGCCACCCAGTAGGGCGCCTGACTCATCTCCCCTTTCATGCCAAGCGTTTCCAGGCTGCGACTACTCACCTGCCGCTGGATGGCCTCAAGCCAGCGGCCAGCGTATAGGGAATCTGGGTCAAAGCCCTTTATCAAGGCCTTGAACAGCGCGCCAGGTTCTTCAGGCAGCATGCTCGTCGCTGCGCGTGATAGAAAATGCACAACGGGCGCGATCAACGTGCTGTCATAGCTGACCATGGCGGTCAGCGTACCCATACTAATGAGTGGCTGATTACCAGCAAAGCAGCGATCTTTTCGCCCAGTTGCGTGGATCATTCCCAGAACCCCTTGGGTATGACCAGCCTCAGCCATTGCCATGAAGAGGCGTCTGTAGTCATCAGACACGTGCGTGTGCGGTCTAAATGACTGGATGAATACAGCCCTTTGCTCGTAGGCTCGTTTAAGCGTCCAGGCAGGGCCTGACAAGGCTAGGACAATGGGCTCATGAAGGCCAATAAGAGAATTGCCTGTAAACAGCTTGTTTGCACGGGTTCGATCTAATGTGGCTATGATATCTACCACTTCATCGCTTGCTGGTATGCTGGCTCTATTGCTCATGCGATGCCCTCATTTTGCTCAGTATGGCAGGTACGCATCCACCTTTGGAACCATGTAAATTGACAACAGGCATTGACGAATCGTCAATTTCTGTCATACTGATTCAAATTCTATGGAGAGTCACAATGCTGCTTAAGATGCTCGTGAGAGCTTTGGTGTTCTTTTTCTTGCTGACGCCCCTCTATTACACCTTTTTCGTCGCTCAGGTAACACCGACCGTTGTGGCCGAGGAAGGCCAGGAGCAGGTGGTTGATCAGGGTGATAAGCGATACTCCATCAAGGAGGGTGATGAGCTGTTCTCGATCACCGCTGAAAAGCTAAGCGGGGTTGAGAAGATGATCACAATCGACAACTCAACATTTGGCTCGCGCTACATCGCGCTGCGCTTCGCAGGCAGCGCTGAAGTACTGATTTACAAGGACGTCACCTACTCAGCTTTCAGTCAATATTCTTCGATCATCCTCGATGATTTTTTGAAGACAAATCCTGCTTTTGATTACAGCGTGAGAAGTAGCCTGAGCGGAATTGGTGATCGTTTCGGCATGGCAAGTGACCCTGTGGCACTGATTGCAAAGCAGCGGGCGACAGACGCAGGCGTTGGATTCATGAAGCTGTTTGGCAGCGTGCTGCTGATGATCATTCTCCTGATTTTCCTGCTGCGTATGCAAAGCGGCTCCATCACCAATACCATCGACATGTTCAAGCCTGAAAACATCGATGATGACATTGATGACCTGGTCGGCATGAATGACATCAAGCGCGAGCTGCTTCAGCTTGAAGAGATGATTTCCTCTCGTGAGCTTTATAAGGAATATGGTGTAGATAAGCCCTTCAACGTCATGATGACTGGCCCTGCGGGCACCGGCAAAACCAAGATTGCTCGTTGTCTGGCAAAGCGCCTTAACATCCCAATGTTCTACGCCTCAGCATCAAGCCTTGAGTCAGGCTATGTTGGTGGCGGCCCACGTACACTCAAAAAGCTCTACCAGCGCGCTCTGAAGCAAAAACGCGCCATCATCTTCCTGGATGAGGCCGAGTCCGTCCTCCTCACTCGTCAGCGGCAGACCAACTCGAAGTACGACAACGACACCACCACGTCGTTGCTCTCCCTGCTTGACGGTGTCAACACCAAGAAGGGAGTCGAAATCATCTGGGTCGTCGCTTCGAACTTCGATGAACACAAGATGGTGATGGATGAAGCCATGCTTCGCCGCTTCCACCTGAAAATCAATTTCCGCTTGCCTAACCATGAAGAGCGACGTGAAATCATGCGCCGCCTTCTGGCAAAGCGTACGGATGACAAGGTGTGCGACAAGGTGGATCTAAACCACATTGCCGGGATTACAAATGGCATGAGCCCAGCCATCCTTGAAACATTGATCGCTCGCGCCAGCCTTATGGCGGTTCAAGGGCTCAAGAAGATCGACCAGAGTACCCTGCTCGAAGCGTTCGAGCGGGTCGCGGTTGGGCTGACTGACCGAGCCACCACGGACAAGATGAATAACAAGCGAAACATCATTGCCGTGCATGAAGCAGGTCACTTCCTGATGCAGGTGCACCATGCAATGATCGAGCTCAAGGGCGATGCTAGCAAGCTGTATGACAACCTCAATGTCATCAAGATCTCGACCGAATCGGTCTCTAAGCTGGGCGCGCTAGGCTTCGTGCTTAGCAAGACAGAGGATGTGCCTCTTCAAACTCGGCGTGACTACGAGCAAAAGATTTGCGAGCTCTATGGTGGCATGGCGAACGAGGAGATCTATTACAAAGAGGCAGGTGTTACAGCGGGTGCCCATAACGACATCCAGAAAGTGACCGAGATGCTTAATGTGATGTTTAACGAGGTTGGCTACTACAACAGCTGTAAGCTCAACTACGGAATGCTTTCGAAAATGGGATATGACACCCACGGGGCGCGCATCGAGCAGATCGAGGAAAAAGCCGCTGAGCTTTTCGAGCAAACGAAGATCGTGTTGGCTATGTATGGCGAGCTTTCTGACACCATCGTGACCCTGCTCATGAACCAATACGTGATGACACTCGATGATGTAATCCCGTACCTGCACAGGTTCTTTGATGATCATGTGGAAATCGCGGCGTCCTACTCCCCTACCCTCAAAGAAGTCGCCGCTTAAGCTTCCATAAAAACCGCCAGCTTGCTGGCGGTCTTTCGTTTATATCTCCAAATCATTGCTTATCAATTTGCCCCTCTGGCCTGGGGGAAGTCTTCGATAAAACCCGCTAGGAACATCCAGCCCAATCAACAGTGCCTTGCGAATTGGCCAGCTCCTGAAGGCATGGGCAAAACCAAATTTCTTTTCATCATCCCAGCCGTCCTGTTCCGCCAGGCATCTCAAATAAGGCATGGCGCCTGGCATTTGCAGCAGTCTTGGCGCGGTGCTTTTCCGCTCAAATATTTGGCACAGTGCACGGCCAACCTCAGCCGAAAATTCTGGGCCAAACTCACATATCCGTTGTGTGCAGTGATTTTCATTCTCAAACGGAAAGAAGTTGTTACTGAGCATTCTCAAACGAGTAACGGGCGCAGCATAGGTTTTGGCAATCGAAAAAAGGTATTCTTTTAATGCCTCTCCTGTACAAAATTCTTTGCAGAGTGACACAGCTTTTTCGATATCATTTATTCTGGTGAAATATTCAACAGCGCTCAGGCGTGCGGTCTCTGTGATTGATAAATACGCCCTGACCCCTTCTCTGGCTTGCTCAAATGTGCGATTCACAACCCCATTGGCATCAAAACGGATTTTCTCTTCTATGTAGCGAGCGTTAAGTGCTCCGTGAATAGGAGAAAACGCTGACTCCGGTGAAGCATTCAGAGTGCCGGGCAGAACCTCTAGCCAAAAGCGCCTAACCTCCGTTTGCCCGTCATCGCAGTTGCCCGTCACTAAGAAGCGAGGCTTATCCTTGGAATCAACAAGCCACCTAGCTAAGGCTCTTTGCAGTTCTTGATTCGCCAAGCCCCCTCTTACACCATTGATCAGAACATCAGTACATTGATCGGCATCAATCGCCCCCAGTTCAAGGGTTTCGAGAGCGATTGGAACCAAAAAACTAATATACGCAACGTCCCGGAACTCCAGGCAATCCATGACAGCCGTAGCACCTCGGCTTTTGTACAAATCAATCATGAAGCTTGTGGCTTCCAGGCCAAGCTTCATTTTTTCACCAAATGCATCCTTGAGCAACGAGACCCACTGTCGATGGTAAAGCGTGTCGAACAATTTAACCGAAACCGCTTCCGTGACTTGGTCAATCTTGGCCATGTAGTCGATGTACCAACGCTCATAACCAGCATAGCGATTGTGAATAGCCTTGGCGTAGGTCGATGTCTGCCTCAGACTGAACACTGACAAGGCATGTGTTATGGGCGGCAGTAGCTTCATAAAATCAGGGTTAGCGCTAAACAGCTTACCAAGATCAGAAAGGCCAGCCTGACCTCTCCATTGCGCTTCTCTGAGCATAGTGGCTGAATGTTCCGCGACGTGGCTGTATGACTCGCCCTTTCTGACGCAGGTAAAACAGGATGATCCACCGTTCTCGACCCATGCCATAGGCGATATTTGCTTGTAGGCGTCGAGTACCTCGTCAGATTTAGCCAGGTCGAGTCCTTGCGCCGATGCAATCTCAAAAAGATCAAGAACCGTAAGCGGTTCCTCTCGTCTGTGCAACTGCTTGGTGATGGCTAGGACGCAGAGCTTGAGCTGCGCCATTGACAAGGCGTCTTTGTCCTGCTGGGCGGCTTCATTCATGTGAAACATTTGAGTCACTCATACTTGTAAAAAATTAGTATTTTTATGATCACACTGGCGATGCAACACTTACAATCTAATACGTTTTTATTGACATGCTGTCATTAAATCATGGATCATTCTGGCATATTGTCCGAGGAATTGTGATGACCACCCCTACCGAAAAGCCTGGCGCTCAGCCGATCAAGCAGATTCTTGACCACATCGATAAGCGCATCGAGAGTGAAATGGACAAGCGCCGCGAAAATACTCGCACAGAATCTCGCCACTGGCCTTATCTGACGGCAATAACGGCCATTGTTATTTTGTCACTCGCCAGCCTCATGATGATCGTAAGCATGGTCAGGCCCGCTGCGCCTTTGAGCGAAACAAGCGCCCCCAGGTTGGTCAGCAAAAGTGTGTCCTTTAGCCCGGATATGGCCAATGTCGAGGATCGGCTGGCTGCATTGACAGCCCTGTTGGTCATGAACAATGGGTCGGTGTCGAAAGAAGAGCAGCAAGCGCTCAACGTGTTTTTAGTGGGGCGCTATAAAGCTGAGCCGCAGCATCCAATCGGCTCGATTCCAAAAGCAGTACTCGAAAACAAAGCATCGGGCGACATGTTCGACAGTGGCGCGCTCTACAAGAAATTCTTGGGATACCAAGCTCTGATCAACCCTTCGGATAAGGCGTTGTCTGCCGTCATCGAGATGGACATGCCAGTGGGTGAAGCCTCTTATCAATTGGCGCAGGCGCTCGATAGTAGGCAAATTCAATCATACACGTCCATGGTCAGCACCCTGCTGCTCAACGAACTGGTCAGCGCTACGAAAACCGATAGCGATGGCCGGATGCTGACTGAATATGCCGAAGCCTGGCAGGCATTTATCAATACACTGGGGCATTCCGACGAGCCTTTATCCATCGAGAACCCAGAAGATCATTTCAGCATCATGGCCAAAGATGGCCAATACCAAGCGTTTACTAACGAACTGCGCAACCGACTGAACAAGCGCACGCTCGTCTCAACAGTGGTCGAAAAATAAAATGAAATCATTCAAATCGCTGATTTCAGTCTTCTTTCTAATGGCGCTCGCGTGCACAGCACAAGCGGGTCTTAAATTTCAGAGGCATGTGCCTGAGCTCGCCTGGCTGGCTGAGGAGGCAATCACCCCCGATGAGAAAATGGAGGCAATCATTTTTGCCCCAAAAGGGCTTTCTTGTCGTTTGCCTTCAAAAGCTGGATATTGCCGTGTCCGGCTTTACTGGATGACCACGCGTGACAAACCGGCTTCACTGTGGCGTACCAATGGCGACCTCATCTACAAAATCGCCTACGCCTATGATGGCGTCATTGATGCCTATGTGCGTTTTGGCCAGGAGCTTGTGTACGATCTCAAAGAAAGTAACACCTATGCGAGCCGAGTGCTCGATTCGGTTACCGTTACCGCTGAGTGGGACGACAGTTGGGCAACCCTTGAGCCTGAGCCAGGTGCTGGTGAAGGCGGTTATCCGGGTGAAGAGGACGAAATACCGCTCACTGAAGAAGAAGCTTCCAAGCCAGTGGAAAATGATGACGCCAGCACCCCAGGAACGGGTGGTTCTGGCGGCACTGATGGTAATGGTGACGATATTGAATTGGATGAATCCGGCTATCCAGTTATCGATAAGAACACCAAGGGCGGCATAATCGTTGCGAGCGATAAGGGTCAGTGCCAGATTTATTACGGTGAAGACTCTTGCAGCATCGTGCTGCGCTGGGCGACCAGCCAGATAACCACTGCATCGGTGTGGCAGCGTAAATCATCGGGTCTCATGGAAATCGCCAGTGGGATGCCAAGCGGCATGGCTGTTGGTAAGGCCTACGATTTCCCTGTCGTGTACGAGCTTCGTGAAGGACTCTCTTCTGGTGGCAAATTGCTGTCAGCTGTAATGACAAAGGGCTATCGGGTCAATCCGGAGGGATCTCTCAGCCTTCCCGATGGTGTCCAGTGCGCCGTGCTCAACGAAACTGATTTCTGCGATCTGCGCGTCAAATATCAGACAAACGATATCGGGCGGCTTTGGGTTCGAGAAAAATCATTCAGCAGCGCCACTAAATTCGGGCAGGCTTTGGTTAGTGTGGGTACACAGGGGGCGCGTGTCGACTTGCGGGCGGGCTCAAGCCCAACGGGTGCGATCCTTGACCGAATCGACCTAAGGGCTGTAAAGGCGCCTGATACCGGCACGCTTGCGCCTGTAGGTGGGGTCTGCATGATCCCTTACTACGAATCGACCTGTGAACAGAACATGGTGTTTTCGACCTCAGGTGAGCACGCTACGGTATGGGACGAATCTGGCAATCTTCTTGCCTCTGGTAAAGAGGGCAATTTTAAAATCAATGCAACCGAGCCTGGCCTCAGCTACACCCTTCGCAAGGGTGATGAACCGAACGGGCTGTTGCTTAAAACTTACATCCTCAAAGGTAACAAGCAAAAGTACACCGGCACATTCGAAACGGATGAAACGACCTGCACATTCAATTACCAGCGGGGCAGTTGCTCGCTCACAGTTTCCTATACCGCTACTGATAAATCATCGGTATGGCGCGCTTATGACCGCTTGCTTTCAAGTACAAGCGAGAAGATCGGAACCGCGACCGTTGAGCTTCTTAATTATGATGGCTTAGCCGAGACGAATAACCGTTTTGATCTGCGTTTTGATGGTGGCATGCAGGCCCGGTATTCAAACCCACTACTGAATACTCAATTTTTGTTAGGCGTTCGCCCTGTCCACACAGGGAAAATGACGGGTAACGCGAGCTGCAACATGCTGTACTCGCGTAACGATTGCTATATCACCCTGACTTCGATTTCAACATCTCCACTGGTCAGTATCTGGCGCGATGGAGAGCCTGACGCCAAGAAAGCTAAGCTATGGGAAGGTGCACCGGGCGCCAAAATCAACGTACTGGTTCACTCTGGCACTGAAAATTTCAGTCTGCGCGAAGGTAACAATCGGTCAAACGATGTGCTTCAGACACTGACGCTAAAAGCTCAACGCCCATCCTATCAGCAGCAGATCACAGCAGATCGCACTGAATGCACTCCGTATGAATTCAGCGCTAGTTGCACGTTCTTGATTTCGACATCGGGCAATGCAACCGCAACCCTTTACTATCGGAACGTGAACAGCTCATCCTGGACAACCTGGCAGACAACCAGTAGCTACAAGCTCTCCAATCTGGCGCTGCCAATTGCTACGCAAACCCAGGACATCACCTACGAAATAGAGGCTCGCCTTGGCACCTCAACCTCTGGCGAGGTGATGGACAGGATTCAGGTCACCGCAAAAGCCAGGACGGAGCAGCGGCCCGTAGCCTATCTTGGCGATGCGCCAACTGATCATATGTGCGTAACCTATCCAGGTAGCACCTATTGCCCAGCAAGCTTTGACGTTCGGCTAGATACAGAAGCTAATAACGTGCGGCTCTGCATTTTTCGACAAAGCAACAATACTTATGTATACAGCGCCAATACCAGTACCAAATCCAAGTCGATTAACCTGACCTTCCTTCAGGGCGGCAATTATCAACTCATCGGCTACGAGGGCAATACAGCGTGCGGTACGACTGCGGGAGAGCGCTTCCGTATTGATCTACCCGATATAAAGGTGACAGCTCCGCAAGACGTTGCTGCCGAGTTCGTTAGCGAAGACTATAGCTGCAACGTTCGTTACCAGGGATTTGGCTATTGCCACACAAGCTCATATGGCAAACTGAACAATTACGAGGCGGGGCATTCAAGCTACCCGCAGGTCTATGCACAACGTCCAAACGGTGCGAATCGGACATCGATCACAACGCTCAATTCAGCCGAAGATTTTAGTCTCGGATCACTTTACATCGCCGAAGGAGAAGTCGATGTCTTATACGAGCTCAGAGTGGCGAGCAACGGCCAGGTAAGCGCTAATGATCCGGTTATTGACACTGTTATCGTCAACCATGGCTGGAGCAAAAACGTAGCCTACGTGTATCCTGCTCGCACGCCCACGGGATCATATGCGTCGACCTCATACGTCGCAAGCCATCAAGTTCCTTATTACTATGCGCGCTCTTATGCAAATAGCACCTATGAGGCACCGTCTGCTTGCTTGCTGAATATCAATCAGACGACATGCCCGTGGCACTTCTGGTTGCGCGTTTCAACCGGCTCTTCTTATGCTTCACTGTATATCCGTGATCAATACATAACATCGACAACGGGTACAGTACATGGCAATACGGTAATGACTGAAGGAACTCATCGTATTGAAGTAAGAGAAGGGGCTGAGCCTGGCGCCAGGCAAAACAACCTGCTCGATGGCTACGACTTCGTCGTAACCCGTCCGGAGTACTGGGGCACCATCAGCATTCAAGATCCTTTGCCGACCGTTTCCTATTATGGTTACAACGTCCCCACATCCTTCACAATCAAAAGCAACACCAGTGCCTATCTGTTTAGAGAGGACACCAAGGCGCTTATCTGTACAATCAGCCCCTGGTATACCGCTCTGGAACAAGCAGCTACCTGCTCACAGAATCTGACTGCCGGAACTTACACCCTTACATTGAAATCCAGATCTGACTATGCAGATTCCGATGCGGTGGTTTTTGATCAAAAGACGTTCACAACCGAGCATAGAGTAAACGAGGGATCATTCAGCCAGGATAGCTATGCACCTCAGTTCTTCTCCACTTGCCAGGTTGCTTACCATGCGAACGATTGTGGAATCTGGTTCGATTATCGCGTGACGGGCGGCACCAGCAGCCTGAAGGCAGGCTCGATGTGCATCATGACCCATGCAGGATCCGTCATAAAAGGAATTGAGTTAACCGGTGGTGGAACTACGTATGGTCATGTCCAGCAGCGCGTACCTCGCGGTGCAACCAAGCTGATTATGGTCGACGGTTTGAATTGTCCGGAAAACATCGAAGAGACTGAAATTCCGATCTTCCAGGTTGCGGAGATCAGCACAACTGACACGTATCCAACCGGCACGATCAGGGCAACAGGGGTAACGATTGCCGAGGATTCGGCCAACGATCAGTTCATTTGCACCCGTCGATTCTTTGGTGAAACCTGTGAATACACCATGCATTCACGAAGCTACCCAACGAAGGCTACCTACAGCGACTACTACACCTTTTCGTCGATGTACAAGAACCAGGCGTTTTACACCTATTCCAGCTCGACGCCACAAAGTGTATCTATTGCCCAAACGCTTCCTCATGGAGCGGACGTGGCGACTTACGAAACGGTAGTGTGCAAAACAGGCAGTTCAAGCTCGGCGGCTAACTGCCCGCGCACAGATGAAACAGTCATGGACAAGACGACCGTGCGCATTCACCTGCCAGACTATACGGGTGAAATAACCACCCCTAATGGAGATTTCTGTGAAGGACAGTACCGTCAAACGACATGCAATATGCAAATCAAGGCGACTTCTGATTCTGCCAAAATAACGCTGTACCGTGATGGTGTGCAAATCAAGCAGGTTACCGAAGGTCTTATTGATGAGCCATTTGTGCTGCCGCTAAAGCCAAACGGCTTAAAAACCAAACTGACGCTGTATGATGGTGATGTCAACTTGGGGCGAGTGCTGCATGAAGTGGAAGTATATGCTAAAGAATTCGATCCTGCCGAGTTTGAATTTACGAACCAAAAGTCGGGAAGCACCGATGACCTGGCATATATTGCCTGCTCAAACTCCAATATAATCGAAGGACAAACCAGCAAAACATGTCAGCTTGATATCGCCTACAAGTCTGACGCCTCTAAGAAAGATGTTACGGCTGCTAGCCAGATGGCATTTTCGGGCAGCAATCAATCGGTGGTGGTTCAGGGTAACGGCATTTCTCCCGCCACCATCACGGAAACCAACACAAGCCCTGTTTCAAACTACGCCTGGTACTCAGATAATCACTATACATTTAGCCAGGGAAGCGTCGTGTCAAAGCGGCAAGGCACCCAGTTCGTACAAGATAGGCTGAACGTAAAGACGGGCAATACGGCTGTTGGGTCTAATTATCTGGGTGGTTACTCAGGGATTACGTTAAACACCAGTGGCTATTTCAGGAAAAATTATCAGACTTCTTCTACTACTCGATATTTAAATTATACGTCTTCATGCCCTGCAACAAATGGCTCAAAAAAGCTATACTCAACATACAACTCTAGTTATTGCAGAGATTGCTATGGCGTAAATGAAGCATACGAATGGCATATTGATCATTACCATTACAGAACGGTTTATTATGATTATAGGAATACTTGCTACTATTACAGCACTGAAGAAGGAACGCGTAATTTCTTCACTGTAAAGGGAGGAGTGCAGATAGATGACATAACGCTATCAGCCCCCGATTCATGCTTCACCGATAGCATGGACAATAACTATTCCTGCGGTCGCGTCACATACAACACTTACTACAAAAGCATCGCGAATGGCCTGAACACCTTCTCGATCAATACGAGTAGCACCTATGGAACTAGAAAGCTTTTCTACCGTGTCAGGAGCCTTACCGAGGATAATAAATCGAGGCTGGTCGATCCAACAATCTCCTTTGGAACGACGACCCGACCGCTTGAGCTTGATGGCAGCTGGCACTACATCAGTTTTAACGGGGCAGCAGCGCCCAATACCATGGTGTCGGCCAGCCTGTATTCAGAGGGGCTTTCAAAAACGATCTACATCGACATTTTTGCCGAAACCGAGCCAAACTGAGAACCTAGCCCCCACTGTAGTGGGGGGGGGTTAAATTTCACGTAAACAATTTTTCACGATCAATCACAATCCATTCAAGAGCTGGTATTATCAGTTTAATTTTTTGGAGAAACTATATGTCAAAGTATACCAATCAGCTTTTTCGTAACAACCTATTGATGGCTTTACTCGGAACGGTCTTCTTGTCGTTTGCACTTATTAGCCAGCATGTTTTCGGTTACGAACCCTGTACGCTATGCATCGAAATCAGATTTTGGCTTGCAGCAGCAGTGGCCGTGTCCATAACGAGCTCTTTGATATCCCTCGAAAAGCGGAAAATCGGTGCGATAGGGAATATGCTTTCAGCTGGATTGTTCGGTGCGGCAGCGGTATGGGCTGCAAAGCTAGTTATGCTTGAACGCGGGATGATACAGGGGGCTGGATGCTCACCGTTTACGTTCTATCACCAAACCCTACCACTACACGAGTGGGCGCCTTCCGTATTTGAAGTAAGAGGATTCTGCGGCGAGCCTGCAATGATTTTAGATGTAATAGCATATAGTGAACTCAGTCTCCTTGGGCTGGCCGTACTAGCGCTTTACGCGATCCGCTCTGCAATAGTTAATAGATGACTTGAGCGTTGCTTGCCTATTCCATTTTTAATCAATCGTTAATATTGATGCCTGCGCTCTGCACATGCTCTAATAATAAAAAGAGGATTTGACATGCTAACCGAAAGAAACAAAATTGAAGCAAAAATCCGCAGCTCTGATAAAGAAATGGCAGATGAAATAGATGCTGTATATGAAATATGCGACGCAGAGTTTCCATCTGAGAAGCGCCTTTACGAAGCAGGTGTTCGTGCAATCGCTAAAAACCAATATTCCGCTAAGGTGATTTCGGCATTAACTGATCTATTTACTCCTGAGGTTAAGCGTGTCGCTACAAGAGATGGTCTTATGGCGGGCGTACCAGATGACAACTTCAGAGCGATTGCGCAACAACTGGCAAAAGATTGGGATTCTACCTATGGTCAAGATTACCGGAGCGAAACTTCTTCTACCCCATCGCCATAACTCTGGTGAAAATGATCATGCTGGAATCTATAGTTAAATATAAGGAAGAATATGAAATAAACCGTGACTTAGCGGTGGACGGATTTATTCACAGCGACATTGAGCTACTTAAAGAATCCTTTGGGGCAATCAATGATATTTTTTCTGATATGGTAAAAGAGGGTCTTTTACATCATGCAAATATTTTTCAAGATGACATGAAAAAGTCCTTTTCAATTCTGAAGAATCAGTTTCAAGACAAAAGAAAGAAAGGACTTATAAGTCTTGAGGCGCTTGGAATTATTACTCACCAACTAGGCGTAGATTTATTTAACGAATGGTTTAGCGGGGATGGAATCAGCGGCACAAAGGTGGTTTTAACGAAAGAGGAACAATGCATTGGATTAAAGCAAAGACTCTTTGAGGATTATAGTCACCCGCCTATGCCTGTTAGATCTAATTTTGGAAAATATTACTACAGCGGAAATTATGAGGCAATTTGTCTATTAATAAATCATTTCTCAAAGTTTGAGAACAGCGGGGAACTGTTTGAGCGATATGAATTATTACAGAGCTTCTCCCACTTGGTCGGCACTGAGAGAGAAATAAATAACAGCGAGTGTAATAACCGAATAGGTGTCGCACTGTTAGAAAACAAAGTCAAAATTGAAGCAGCCTTAAACGAATCACATAACAATAATACGTTCACCTCCATTCCACTGTGGTTCATGGAAATGCTTTCAAGGATTGGATTCTCGAACTCAATTGTAAAACTCATGAAAGAGAACCTAGACTTCTCCAGCTTTAGGAAAATTGAACGAGTAAATAAAAAACCTGGAGAGGTTATAATAGAAAGTTTATACTCCAGGCTTTGTGCAATTGGGCTAGAGAATGAAGTACGAGCAGAAGTATTCACTGACATGGTGGAGTCGTCCGCGCAATGGAATTTTAATGACCGTGGAGTGCTTCAGCGGTTGGCCTATGCCATTGAGTACGTATTAGATTCCGGGAATATAGATCAGGATTTAGCTAAAAAACTAGTTGGTCTATATTTCCAAAGTACAGTAGGTCGTATTGAGAGTCTTCATGCTCTATACGTCATGCAGGCCATTGTGAACGTCGCGGCCAGACACGCACCCGACCAACCAGGTAATATAGAGAAAATCGCTTTGGCTGTCCTTGATGGCCTTGAAAAGCCTATATCTTTGCATTTCGCTTTATGTAAAGAGAAGCTTGAAGAATGCCCAGTTTCAAGGGACTGGATGAAAAAAAGCAGCTTGATGAGAAAACTGGAGATATCAAGTGATTTTGGATTGTGACTAAAGGCACAACTCACTATCAATTAATGCGCGCTTCACCTTGTTTGAGGTCATTTCGCACCGCTCAAGCTTAAGCGCTTTAATTAGAAAACCCATTCTGTCCATAGAGCCGGGTTTGATTGACAGATCCTCGCTTTGCAGCAACTCATTTGATTCATTAAATGCTTGTGTTAGAGGTTTTCTTAAGCCCAGAGATTCTATGATCTTAAATGCTTCAAGATATTGAGACTCTTCTTCACACTGCTGATCCCACGTAGTTCCAGATAGCTTTGCTGCAAACATTTCGGTGAAAATTTCCTTAGCGACTTCATATAGCTCTGTATGCGTTAATACATTCCGAAGTCTAAACTCTATCCATTCCGGTACTGAATAATTTTCATCTCTAAACAAACTATAATTTTGTATGACGTAGTTGTTGAGAATAATGGATTTATCCTTAAAGGATAGGTCACATTTAGACATGCACATCGCCTGCCTCCATCCTGTATTAACCCATTCCCCAGAGTTTATTTTTTTAAGCTCAACATTACCAATATATCTCGCAACCCAATCCCCATCGTCATTTAGCCGTGATTTTTTATTCGGCCTATACTCTGCATTAGTATAGTTATTAAGTAGCCATTGATCTTTATCATGAATATTATTCAGCGCATTAGATAACAACTTATGTCGTTTTGTTTCGTTATCCGAGATCAACTCAATCGTATCAAACAAATGGCCTAGGAAGTTTCTATGCTTATCGGACTCATCGAAAACCATAGCCTCCACGAAGTACTTAAGAATCTTTGTTGGCGCTGGAGGCCGACTGGCTGTTAATGATCGTGTAAATGTCTTTAGAAAATCGTTTGATACATGATAATGCCGAGTTTCGCCTTGAACGTAATCCTGAACAGCCTGGTGCTTTAAAATTGCGTAAGAACTTTCAGCCATCTTTGGCAAAGGATGCAACGAGGAATCAATAATTCCACAGATAAATTGTTTTTCTGTAGATTTGGTTAAGGACGCTGACGATACTTTATCAAGAAGAGCTGCAAGTTCTTTTATGTTCAGGCTTTTAAACATGCTGTCATAATTAACGATGCCGCCGCCAAAAGAAATCTCAATCCTGGCATCTATAAAGTTAAACTGATCTCCCTTCAAAGAAGTCTCAAGCATTAATATTAAATCTGATAAGTCAGCTTTCCATAATTTAAGTACATGCTGAACATCATGAAGACTTATTTCTGATAAAGCTTTATTTACAATAATTCCAGTGGCTTGCCTGATTGATTCTGGCAATATGTAACCAAACTCATAACCTTGAGAGTAGAGCTTGGAGATCTGTTCGTTTACAAAAGGGAGTAGGTAATCGTTCTCGCTCCAGCGGCTGGATTTTGTTGAACCATTTCTAAAAACATCAGCATCGAAAGTATGATTCATATTTCAAGATTCTCCATTAAATACCGCTTTTTGATTGTTTGATCCGCTTTTGTTAGAACATATTTAGAGAATCTCATATGCCGGATTAATAAATCAATCTGCTGCTCATCTGATGTATCTTTCAGGAGCTTCAGTTTCTCATGATTCGTCATTACCCTGGAAGCCACGACAAGCAGATGGTAATCACCGTTCCTGTATGCCCTGCTGACTATATTCGTCCAGTCATGTAAAGCGTTAAAACCGAAAATCCCTCTCCAGTTCTTTGAGTTTATTGTCTTGTACAGTGCATTTCGGTAAAACTCGTTGGAATCTCTATCATAACGATTGGCTATGACTCTGATCAGTTCGTTGCTAGGCTTTGCTCCCTTGCTTAGCATTAGATCAAGCAAATTCACATTATTTGTTTTTATTGGATAAGCGAGTGCGGCATCGAACTCTCTTTTATAGAAACCTGGAAGCGCATGCGCTAGCTCATTTACAGCGTTCTGCTTATCGGCCAGCCTTTGTATTTCATCAACAAGCCGATAAAGATTGCTTCTAAGACTCTTGTTTGTCCATACATGGCCAAGTTCATTCCATAAATTCGATGTGCAAAGTCCCAAAACAAACTGTGTGGATTGCGAATCATCCCAAGACAATGAACGCCAATGCCTCATCATTGAGGCCTGATCCTTTTTATCTTTGCTCAAGTAATCGCTTATCTGCACGGTAACATCCATCATTGGCATATCCTTAAGTCAAATGAAGACATCAGTCAGAGCTCTATCGCATTAGCAAGCGCTCTTCGCCGGAGATCCCTGTCTTCAAGTAAATCAGCTGGCAGATTCATCTTCTTCAGTATCCAGGCTTTGTCCTCTTCCGCAAATCCTTTTAAAAACTTGGTAAGATTGGCCGCTGGATTATCATTCTCAGGATCGATCAGTCTGTCAACAATTGACTGTGTAACATGTCGAGCTTTAAATAGACGCCCTAGTTTATTCAGGGGGGCAAAATCATAAGCGATGTAACAACTGAGAACGCCAGATATAGTATCATCGCCCTTATATTTTATTATCCTTTCACAAACCTCTGGATTTGCATAAACACCTGCTCTGCCAAAAACATGCATGATCCAACTTGTATCTGAGTTGAGGTATATGATGCGGCTCATTATGCTCGACTCGCGGGTATCGGTTGGCATTACCGATTTTTTAAAATAGCGAAGCACCTGTTTAGACTGATCTGCATTCATCAGCGGCATCCGCATGCTCAGTTTGAAAGGGTTCTCGCCAAACGCTTGCTTAAACTGCTTTGCAAAAGAGTCCATGTCTTCTCTATAGTTCAGATACGACCTGGTTTTGTGAACAAAAATGGCCTGATAAGCAGCCCCAAGGCCAATGGCAGTGCGCGCAAGGTTGTCCGGAAGGAAAGCCTTTTCCTTCCACTCTCCTGCCATCAACCCAGGTGATTGAAGCACTGATTCAGGAAAGCAGGCAAGCAGCGCATTTAAAAACTCGTAAGGCTTGTCGGCAAAAATTGATGCATCGAACGTGTAGGGTCGTTCATTTCGATTGACGGCGTCCAGATATCGCTCAGGTCGATCATCCCATCGCAATAGAATCTGATTGATGTAAGCCTCAACGGCATTCTTGATTCGAATCCCTGTTTCGGTCTCGCTACCAGGTTGGGTAATAATTTTTCGTATCTCTGGAAGACCCTTCCCCTTATCAAAACAGGCTTTAAGAAGCTCTTCTAGATTGTATAAACCGTTACTTCGGCCACTCATGATATCTAGAGCGTCGCGCTCGCGATTGCTTTGCCGAGCCCACCTCTGCGCGTATTCAAGCTTAATAGCTTTTTGGTATAACTCGTCTTTTGTTATGTCCCACATGAATAAACCTTCTTACCGAATCGGCTCGTTGGTTTTACTGACCTCAAGCTGTACGTAATCATTTCCTGTTGGCTTGAGAACGACAACATGCCGAACTCCCATCTCTTCAAGAATTGGTTTATCGATCCCCGAGAAGTAAAGACCATCCTTGTCGTTATCACCAAACAGGACAAAGCCATCCTGTGTAAAAGCAAGACCAACGGGTGCGGCGAATGGAATATCGCCAAGCGTGTCAGGCCAGAGGATTGCGGCAAAAAGGTTGCCATCCTCTTCGCCAAGCGCCACTTCGAATTTCTGAATATTGCCGTTTGGGTTTTTCATTGTGGTATCCTTTTTAACTATTATGACACAGCGTTTTTGATCAGACAATCAAGTCTACGCGCAAGAATGGCTTTCTTTAGATGATGCTTATATGCCAAAATTTAAGGTAAAGGGGAACCGTAATGATTAAGCAAATTTCTGAAATTCTTGACCGCCACAGAGTTTGCCTGGAAAGCCGTCCATTTGACGACGAGCACATGGAAGATATCCATGCAGCACTGATCAATACACCACCACAATTGCAGCCATTATTGCTGACTGATCTTTATGAAAAAGCAGTTGCCAATGGCTGTGAGGCGCTTTGTGCCCAGCTTGTTGAATATGGAATTATTGATCTATCACCAAAGTGGTTAGTTCATTGTGCGCTTAAAGTCATCAAACTTCCAAATATCCAATCTTGCATTAACTCGGATAATAAAAAAGGGTATCGGAATTTAACAAGAATTCTGTCTGCGCTTGATTTTAGTCAATTAGAAAGCTTTTTTTCCGCAGCATTAAGCGCTTCAATTATAGTGCCTGGTTCAAATGATCGACTACGGGCTATTGATGCATCTCTTAAACTTTTAAAGGGTGAGTTTAATAGGCTTGGATTTGATGATAATGCGTGTTTGAATATTGCTCTGCAATCCTCATACATAAAAATTCAGCATTCTGATGATAGTGATGATGATAGTGACGTGGTGATAGAACGAATCAACAAGTTTTTGCCTGAAGCAACCCCAACCCAAATCATGTTCGGAGAGCTTCAATCGGCAAGTTCTTTTACATACCTTAACGGGTTCAGACGCTCTTTTGTTGAGTTTCTTAATCTATTATCTGTATCACCTTTAGATGACCGCAAGTGCTCAGTTATATCTGGTCATTTAAAATCTTTTCCAGACGCCTGCATTGATGCACTCCGCGTTGAAACTGACAAGATCATTAGTTGCGCGAATCCTTTATTTGTCGAAAAAATTCTTAATGGCGACTGGTTAGATAACGCAGATGAGCAGACAATTAAATCAGCTCGTCTTTTTATAAAGTCTATTATTGATGACCCTCTTTTTCCGGCGTTAACTATAAGCGACAGCTCATCGACCTTTACGGGTACGATGGCCTCAATCATATCTGCAAGCCTGCTGACTCAATCAGGTCGTTATGTCATCAGCCCTAGCTCATCATATGGCGAGAGTCTTCAGGTCTCAATGAGAGCATCTAAACACATAAAACATATGACGAAGGAAGAGCTGAAATCAGTAAAAGAGTTAATTCTCAGCATGAAGACAGCCAGTAATTTTGTCAAGTTGTATAATGATCTAATAGGCATACGGAACGGCATCAAAAGAACATCCTCGCCAGAAGAAAAGGTTCAGATTGTGTCAGCTCTATTCATGGCCGAGAAAAAACATGGCAAATTATTTGGTGACACTTTTAGCATCACTGAAATCGGAAAAAGCATACAATCTGTCGGCTCAATGTTTTTCCATGTTGACGGTTTTTGCAAAATAGCTATGGAAGGAATGACTGAGGATGATTTAATCTCGGTTGCCCCAAGAAATGAATATTTTATTTCTGCACTAATCAAGGATGGGCTTGTAGACAAGAAAAATCTTTCAAGACTTAGCTCCACTGGAAAGAAATTAGTAGTTAGTCAAGAGCTCGATATTTGAGACACGCATCAAGGGAATAACCGTGTTCTATCAATTGCGCGGAGTACTCCATCCAGAGCGCGTAGCGTTTGGGTGGAGGTGAAAGCGCCAGCGCGGTAACGCGCTCGGGCTCTTGATTCTTCTCATTTACAAGTCCCGCTTAGATCACTATACTGTACAGGCATACAGGGAAAAAGTCCATGCAGTTAACCGAGCGCATCCTGATCAAGCGCAATGATCCGAATTTCAAATCGGTTGCTCACTTGTGTCGTTCGGCGAAAACCCTTTTCAATTGTGGAAATTATCTGATTCGGCAGGCTTTTCTTGCCGGTGATCGGTTTGGCTGGATGCAGGCTGATCTCGCGCTGAAGCAAGGCTCGCATGCCCATCCTGCTTACCAGGCCATTCCAAATGCGATGAGCCAGGCTGTTTTGCGCAGGCTTGGCCAGGACTGGAAAGGCTACTTTGCAGCCCTAAGCGAATGGAAGAAGAACCCCACCCGTTTCAAGGCCAAGCCCCGCATGCCTGGCTACGCCAGGCAAGCCAAAACGGCCTCGATGCCGTTTCAGCATTTAAGCTGTAGAGATGGCCAAATCCACTTCCCAAGTAAGACGGGGCTTGCGCCTGTAAAGGTTCGCTGCTGTGTCGACCAGACACTCAAAGCAAAAGGCGCTGACCAGATCATTCAAGAGATCCGCTTCGTGCCCCATGGCAGCTGCTATTGGCTTGAAGTGGTATATGAGAATACTGCTATACAACAAGGAAAAGGCTCAATTCTCCTTGATCGAAACAAACACCTTTCCATCGACTTGGGTATCGACAACCTTGCCACACTGATCTCCGACCAGCCGGGTTTTCGCCCTGTTCTGGTCAATGGCAAGGCCATCAAGTCAGTCAATCACCTGTACAACAAGGACACGGCGGTGTTACGCAGCAAGGGACATGGGCAAATACTCAAGCACAAGGCGGTGAGCCGCTTCTGCTGGATGAACGACCACCTGCACCGAGTCAGCCATTTCGTGATCGACCAATGCTTACAGCACGATATCGGTCGCATTGTGGTCGGCCTGAATCCTGACTGGAAACAGGGCGTTGGCATCGGCAAGGTCAATAATCAGAAGTTCGTCAGCATCCCGCATGCGCGCCTGATCGAGCAGATCAGATACAAGGCCGAGGTCTATGGAATCGAGGTGGTTGTCAGGGAGGAAAGCTACACCTCCAAGGCATCAGCCCTGGATCTGGATCGAATCCCGACCTATGGGCTGGCAGGAACTCGCAGCTTTACAGGAAGGCGATTGAAACGCGGCCTGTATCAGAGCAGCACAGGTTTATTGCTGAACGCTGATGTAAACGGCGCCTTGAATATTTTACGAAAAGAAATCGGCGATAGCTTCATGAAGTCGGTAGCCGATGAGGGTCTTGTCTTCAGGCCCAGACGAGTCACATTAGGATGACTCGCTTAGAAGTAGAAAACCTTGCGACTGTTTATCGCTCTGGATTTTCTACAAGCCCCCACTATAGCGCGATAGCGTTTAGTGGCGGGTAGTTGACCAAAGCGTTAAAACAGCATTTGAGGCAGGCCTTCTAGCTTTTGATCATGATGATCGTATCATCATCCAAGCGACCGGAATCATTAAATTGAAGACAGCGTTTCTTACAAGCGCGGAGCGGAAAAAGCTGGTTGAGCTAGCCAAAAACGAGTTACTCCACACTATCAAGGGCAGCGATCAAAAGTGCCCTGAATGTGAGGGTACAGGCGCCATTCGGTTCGTAGGGCAAGAGCCCAATACTCCTGATTTGAGCTGCCCATGGTGCCATGGCGGCGGCAAGATTTTTGTCGAAGTCGATGAGTGACGAAAAACCGACGTCCCGCTAGCGTCCATTCAGAACATCGTCACGCTAAGCCTTGTGGCTAACCATTGACAATAAAATCAAAATAGAATCACAATGCGCTCGATCCCGATCAATTTCGAAAACACATGATTCAAAGGAAAAACATCATGAAGATCAGTGTAACTGGCGCCTGCGTATTATTTTTAATCGGTTTTTGCTCGGTTGTGGCTATCCAGTTCTTTACATCGATCAAGGCGGTAGAAAGGTCTCGCGAGTCTGCCGTTTCTGCATGGGAGCGGGAAAACTCGGATAAAGCCAGTATCGTGAGTCAATATCGCCAGGAATGCCAATTTGCCCGCGCTGAAGATCCTGTTAACAGAATACCTGTGCGTGTACTAACCTTCCCTGAGTGCGCAATAAAGGTCGGTAGCGAGTCCCTTGCCGCCGCAATTGATGCAGCTGAGCGATCTGTAGAGATTCCCGCTCCACTTCGTTGGCTCTGAGTGCGTATAGCTATACGCCATATGGATTGACTGGAGGCATTGCCAGGTCAACTCAGGCTCGTTTGCAAGCGGCGACGCAAAGGGCCGAAGCCCTTTGCTCAGCCAAGGCCTGGCTCCTCATGTGGTCTTTTGTGGGGAGCCACACCATCTACCCATACGAACTTTCCGTCATCAAGAGTATCCTCCCCATCCCAGCGATAAGCGCATAGCTTCCCAGTAGGGCATCCTTTTCCAATGCTGTAATCGAGGCAGGCAATCTGATCACTGAGCCTGGATGGCGTCCCGCTAAACCAGTAATGACCAATGAACACAGGCTTGGCATTGTCATATTTCAAGATAAGGTGTTCATCAACACGATGCTCGGGTAGCTGCTCTCGAATGGCAGGCGCAACTAGGCCGAGCTGTCGGTATGTGCTTGCCTCAGCATCCCACCAGCGAGTGCGTGTTCGGGTGCGCTTGGTGCCATCCTTGTCGTGGTAGAAAACGCCGTTAGGAAGATCTATTTCGAGTCCTTTGAGCAATGTCTCAAGCGCGGCATGGGCCTGCGTGCCCTTGCGACTCATTTCAACCCATGCGTGATCCTTCAAGCTGCGATTGTCATTAAGCAGATCAGCAATGCTGTCCAGATATTCTGAATGCCAGCAAGCATGTATGGCTCGAATGCTTTCATTTTCAAAGGCTAGGGGAAGTGTCTTAAACCAGCTGATGAACTCTCTATGCAGGGGGCTGCCCTCACCCACCTGGTCAAGAAATGCAGCATGCTGGTGACGATTGGTCTTGGTGTGTTTACGCAAGTACTGACCTTCATGCTCTGGGTCTTCGATAGCGTAAGCGACAGCATTGTATTCGTGATTGCCCATCACGACCTCGGCAGATCCTGCATCAACCATTCTGCGCACCATGTCTACGGTCGCAATCTGATCAGGCCCTCGGTCGATAAGGTCACCCAGGAAAAGGACGTGTCGGCTTGGGTGCTTGAATGCGCCACCCTTCTCCCGGTAGCCTAGTTTTTTCAACAGGTGCTTGGCCCGGTCTGCGTGCCCATGGATATCGCCAATGATGTCGTAATTTTTCATGTCTCTATTCTCGTTAAATGCTCATATCTATGGCAAGCAATGCTCGTCTGTTGGCGCCTTGTTTCATTCCAGGGAGGCACTCACTCCAGCCCGTAATCCTGAACACCTCAGGGAGTCTCTTAAGCTCATTGGCTTTCATGGCTACTGCTTGGCGGCCTTTACCGTCGACCCCGTCGATCCATAGCGATTTCAGTAGCGCCAGAATCTCTGGTTTCGCTGCCAATTCATATGGTTCCGGGGTATAGCGCAACAGGTATAGGAAGCTTGAAGGGTGATTTTCTGCCAGAAGATTGGCAAAGGATGAAAGCCAGGCGCTATTTTTGTTATCAAAAAGCGAAAAAACATAGCCCGCGATAGATCGCTGGAAGTAACGATTGGCTAAAAGGGCGCTTACGCTTGCGGCACCCCGCATCTGGAGATCTGAATTGAAATTCGTCGAGATAGCTGGAAGAGCGCCAGCCTGCTCCAGGATGTAGATGGCAATATTCGCCTTATTAATCCCCTTCTCCCGGCAGCATGATGCAACCTCCGCGACATCTTTCACGCCAAACAGAAGGTCGCCCGCAAGGACGCGGGCGGCTTCGAGCAGCTCAAAGGCTTTTTGATATCCATTTGATGGGACGGGGTTTGGCTTCATGGATTCTTTCCTCTTTATCCATGATAACCCCGTCAATTATCGCGTATCAATCCTCGTCTTCGTCTTCCACCTTGTTTCGCACGCGCTTGCTGTTGTTAACCCTTTTTTTCCTCACATTCTCGAAGGCATGCCACACAGACATGGCCGCAAGGGTTACGCCGCATTCGACGCGCGCCTCATACGCAGCAAGGTAAAGCCCGTCTTCTGTGATTCGCTTGAGCGAGCGCACCTGCTTACTCATCTGCTGATGGTTTTCCTCTAGATCGAAGTTACCGTAATAGATCTCACAAGCACCTTCGAGGATGTGGGATTCTGGATACACCTGACCAATCCTCTCCAGATTTCTAAATGGAAGCCCCGTCAGGTCTCTCAATTCAGAATTCAGTGCGCTATCTCGCGTGTGCAAGCTTGAGCTCTTAATCCGAGGAAATTCGAGCACGTAAACTCCCTTTATCGGATTGTATCGCTCTACCATCAGAAAGTGCCCTTCTCTTACGTCATGCATAACGATGACTGAAGTATTGCCATCGGGGTATCGGACATGATTTCCAGCCTTGTCGACCACGACATCGAATCCAGGGCCTTCAGCTACCACGTCCCCCTCTTTGGCAGGTCTGACATGCTTCTCGTGTGCCCTGGCATCCTCTAGATCAACCATAAGCTGACGCATCGCATGGTTCAGATACATGGAAACAAGGCCATGATGTTTTTTCGCCGCCACGCTTACCTCTGGGGCTCCTGGCAATGATTTTAGATACTGGTCAATTTTACGTGACAGGCCTTCATCACTTGTCTCTGACTTAATCTTTGCAAGGTAGTCAAGGCTGTTGATGTGGGTGATAACATCATTGGAAACGGGCGAGGTTCGCCTTAAGTCTGCAATCATGCCGACAAAAATCTCAGCAAGATTTGTTGCGCCTTCAATAAATAATGAAGAGCCCTCTTCCATCATTCGCTGTCGAATTAAATCAGTCAAAGCCTGCTCGGAAAATACATTCAGGATGGAATTTAATTTTTCACTGACTTGCGCTTCTGGTCTTTGCAAAATTGTGGAAATAGATGATTTCATGTGTACAGCCCTTGTTGTTTTATTAATTTTCACACATCAGGGCTGAAATACAAGACCAACATCTATTGACACTTCATGCATATTTGGTATGGATGATTTAAACCTCTTGCTTTTGATCACCCTCCTCTTGATCAAGGATGTCTGAATAGGTCTTTACCTGCTCATCACTGAAAAGAATATCTTCTTCGATGTACCTTTTTTCTACAAATAGGCCAATCTCGTATATTCTAAATGCATAGAGAAAGGCGCCAGCAAGCACCGTCCCAAGTGATAATTGTGCAGCAAGGTTCCTGTAGTCTTCTGTGTATACCATCCAGATCGGGCTCGTGAGCATACTGTTGGGTGAAAGGCTCATGGTCAGGTAACCCAGCCAGTAAACAATGGATCCTATGATGCCAATCATGACGGCGTTTTTTAGAAATCCTCGCATGGCGATCAAAACCATGTTAAGATAAACACTTATTGTCAAGGATAGCTCTTCTCGGTCTTTCCGAAAGCCAATGGACATACGCCTGATGAAGTTTTTCATGTGAAATCCTGCTTAACACGGTTTTTATTAATTTAATTATGCGTTAATTGAAAGGAGCGATGCAATGGTCATTCATGCCATCTTTAATGCAATTGGTTATGCAGGCACTGTGGCCATCAGCCTCTCATTCATCGTAGCAATGCTAGGCTATGCGCAAAGGCGTCCGGCCCTATTCTTGTGGCTGAATCTGTTGGGTGGAATTGCTCTGTGCTTCCCGACCATGTTGGCTGGAACACTTGTCACGCATGTGCTGAACGGTTTCTGGATTGTAATCGCATCTTCAGGTCTGGTTTCATTGTATACAGGCGGTCGCATGGGGCTCAATTTCAAGACCCTTGTAGGCGTTGCCATGATCTCTGCACTCATTGTCATGGTGCTTGGCTTGCCTGATGTTATTGCGGCCTCGGCAGACAAAATGATGCCACTGTTCCTGGGTATGCTGGCCATGGTGTGCTTTATGGTTGGTTATTTTACGATCAGCACTCAGGCGCTCGGAAGCATATCGCTGTTCGCATACCTGGGATTATCGATGCTTGGCAATGTGGTGTACCTTCCGCTGCTCATTGGTGATGAGAATTGGCCAATGGTTGCCTTGCAGATGGTCTGCTTCACCTCTGGCTTTGCGAAGGTTGCTCACATTGTGTGGATGAAGACCAGGGCAAGCGCTCTGGCCTGATTCATCGCTTAACCTGCACAGCTTTCGACTTTAAAGCTCAGTACTCGACCTGAAGCCGCTTCCTTCAGGCTGTATTCGATAATGCCACCTTCATCAATGAATTGCTTTTGACTGGTCTCGCTGCACACCCCATAGCCAAATGCCTTATTCAGGATCGGGGTGATTTTCTGAAACTCCACATCCGTAACGTTTTCAAGCTGCTTGATGTTTACTACGCCATCAATGATGACCGTGTTTTGTTCATGTCTTGCCCCGAGCACAGTGACATTGTCCTGCGTCTTCGGGGTGACTGCGTTGATAACATCAGCCATGATTTCGGCTTTCTGATCAACAGTGATCGCCGCATTGGCATACGAGGTGAGTGTCAGTGGAAAGCTAATGGCGAGTGCAAGTAGTAATTTAGAGCGCATAAAGTGCCTATATATTGACGTGGTTCTGTCAATATAGTCACATTATTTCCTACATGATGCAAGCATTTAACCCTAGGGGTTCCCGCCGTATCATGATGTGTGGTCGTTGCGAGCTAATGTCGACTGGACATTAATTAGCCAATATGAAACCATGTATTAAAGAAAATATTCAAGTTCTTGGTGTCGCTGGTCGATTTCAAAAGCTTTCAAGGTGGGTATCATGATTTCATTTCGAAAAGATAGATTGCCGCCAGCGCGCAGGCTCTCGCTTTTGATGCTCGGATCTCTTGCGCTTGGTGTTCTCTCATCAGATTATGCTTTCGCGGATCTTGTTAAATACAATTACACAACAACAACGGGTGTGAAAAATGATGCATTGCCAACGACCGCATTCATAAATCCATCATCTGAAATTTCGTTTATGGTCAGCGGCGGTATAGACCGCAAGCTTGCTATTGCAATTACAAAAATTGGGGAATCCGTACCCGTTTTCAGAAAAGAAAGCTCTAAATTGCTTGGGGCATCTGATGTCATAACCTTCAATGGTAATAGTTACTATGCGGAAGAATTTGTAAGCCCTAAGCTCGCTGACGGCAGATATACTGTGAGAACTGAAATTCGTTCAAGCACTGGAGCGCTTGTTCAGCATGATGAGAATCAGCTTGTAATTGATACAATTGCCCCTCTGGCTGGAAGCTTTTCCCCTCGCCCTTACACGTGGGGAAATCCTGTTTTAACAGGCAATGTATGGAAGCTGGGAGTTGCTGCCCTTGATTCACCAACATACTCAAGTTTTACGCTTAATGGTTTCAGTGATACTTCGGGCATTAAATCTGTAACCGCTAAGGTTTATAGATCATCTGGGGAACTATATAAAGCACACAATGTGCTTTTTTCTGAGGTTGATCGAAACGCTTCCATTCAATACCGTACAGGTTTCTTTCCTGACTCCGACCTTGACGAGGCTTTTGACGTTGAATTTTCAGTTACGGACAAGGCGGGCAACAGCACATCCACAGCCCGCCAAAAGGTGATGTTTGACAATATAGGTAACGCCCCCTCTGAACCTTTTGGTGTTTATGATCCATCCGTTACAACTGAATTGGCGCCAGGTTTAAGAGGGTTTGTCCCTTATGTGCCGGGTTCATATGTTAAGACAAACCCTATTCGGCTTGCCTGGCGAATCCCAAGGAGTAACTGGCATGATTTTCGACTTGGCGGGCTTAGATTTGTAAATAGTTTCGGCGAGAATACTGTGGTCGGCACTGACGCTTCTTATGTGTACCTGGTTGGTTCGTTGCCATATCGAGCAGAAGACGTAAACTACATTAGGTTCTACAATTTTGGAGAATGGGGTTCTCAAGGCACAATTAAATACGATCTAAAGTTGGATCCTTCCGCTCCTAGGACGCCTGTTATCAGTAAAATTGAATACTATTTCAGTGATAAGGGGTGGATGAATTACTCTGGAAGAGTTGTAGCACCGCAGGAGCTACCCGTAAGAATCTCAAAAGTCAGGTACACGGTCGAGCCAAGGCCTTTCAATCAGATAGCCACTCATCTCGGTTCCTGCACCATTCCAGCAGGACTGACCCAGTGCGAAATTTCCGCCATACGAGATCTTGCAAAAGGTACGTCTGGCTACCTTCACGATCAAGGCGTGCTGAAAAGTGCTGACGGAGCCTTAAGCGCCTCTGGCCAATGGGCTGACGTATGGTGGAATAATCAATACTTGCCAATCATAAGTCATACATACGATCCAAGCGCAATGTTGCTGCACCTGAAAATCAGACAGCCTCAGCAAGGGGCCTTTCAGAACATGCTAGGCCACAACACAGCATGGCTTGAGGACAGCAGCGGCAAGCAACTAAGTGTCTCAAAAAAGCTAACAGCGGCCTCTGGAGAGAACTTTGAATATGAGTTCGACCTCAAAACATTACCAGAAGGAAGCTACAGCTTGATCGCTGCTGCCAGTGAAAAACTTGGTGCAGTCAGCAAGGTCGCGCTATTCAATTTCCAGAGTGACCGCACAAACCCTGTTGTCACGGTTAGAAGGGGCCAAAGCGACTCAATTGACACCCTTGATAAACTCAGCTTCACAGTGAGCGACAATAAAGATCCATCCCCTGTCATAACGTCCGTTACGCTTACGGGCGGGCCAGCAAAAGAGTCCATTGCGCTATCGTATCGGAAGATAAGCTCGACGACTTACGGCCTAGAGTACCCTATACTGTTCCCCTCTCTGGCCGCTGGAGAAAGCTATGTTCTTAGCGTGACAGCACAAGACGCGCAAAAAAACGTAGGGGTTGGATCAGTATCATTTCGCTATACGCCTTCAATGGCTGGAATCATCGGCCACCCCGCAGGCATAGTGAGCATTCCTGCTGTATCTTCCGAGTTCAATCGCAATGATGGTTCTCGCGTCATCAACAGCGAGCAGCTACGTCTCGCAGACGGTACACCTGTATCTGGGATCTATGATGTCATGGCCACATTACGATCAGATGCAGTGTCCCCGCTGAAGGTCGCAGGCATTAACGTCAATCCTGGCCAAACAGTTATGCTTGGGCAGCTGAATTTCACAAGTACAAATGGAAAGATTGCTGTTCCGGTTATCCCTCTTAATCGTGGCGCAGAAGGAAGTAACGGACTGATCATCTCGACATCTGCCCCCAACTCTCCAGTCGTATATGCCAATGTCGTCACCTGGCTACCCGGCATCACCATGGAGATTGGCGATGAAAACCCCGTCCAAGCGATGACATTGGCCAAAGCTGAGGTCAAACCAGCCATCAACAACTTTTGTCAATTAACAACGTCCGTTTCAATTGCCAGGCAAGCAGATCCGATTATGTCTCCTGTTTGTCTGTTTGAATGGACACAAATTCCAAGGGGATTGGTGGCTCAAGCGATGACTCAGGGCTACGATCACCCCATGACTAGACTCACTGGCCGACCTCTTGATGCGGGTAAGCAGAAGATCGGCTACTCCATTTCCATTTACAACATGGGATCCGATAAGGTTTTGCTGGATAGCGGGGAGCACGAAATTGATGTGCAACCTGCTGAAGGCTCAGCTTCATTCAAGCACTCGCTTATGGGTACATCTGCGCTTCGGGCAGTAGAAGCTCAGCACATTACCATGGAGCAGCTTACGGGCCCTGCATGCTCGATAACAGGTGATCAAGCCGTCGCAATGACAACTGATTCAACCCCAATTTGCTTGATTGAGTTTACTGAATTGCCTGTTGATTTGAGGGAAAAAAGCAAAGAGCCGCTGGTTCTAGAGGGTGTGTTTAAAAAAACCGGAAAGCACTCCATTCAATGGGTAGCCAGTATTTTTGACACTGCCGGGAAAAAGCTCATTCTGGAGCATGGCTCCTCTTACATCGATGTCATTCACCCGCCTGCCGAAACCGCCCTAGTATTCAATGTTGACGAGTCATCGAGTGCTCACATCGCGCCATCTGAAAGCCACCCAGAGGCATGGGGAGTAAAGACCTATTCAGCTCGATATCAGCCTTCATACGGATCCGTTGAATCAACCCGCGATGGGTTCGTCTACACGCCTGCTGTCGGTTATGTGGGAGAAGACACGTTCGGATTCAGGGTATCTGATGAATCAGGGATGTTTGCTGATGGTGTAGCTCACGTGACTGTTGATAAATTCAACTACGCTCCCACTTTTACGGGTGTGATCATCCATACAAATGAGGGAATGGTAAGTGACCCGGCGCCAGCAGTTGTGAATGACCTTAATAAGTGGGATAGCCATCGTATAACCATCAAAAATCAACCGCGACATGGGGTTCTAGAGGTTGTCGATGATAAGTTCGTGTACACTCCAGAGGCTGAATACTATGGGGAAGACAACTTCTCGTATGTCGCGACAGACGAAGCTGGTCTATCGATAGAAGGTAAAGGGGTAGTAATCGTTTCTCGCTACAATCGAGCGCCAACCAGCATCCTGCCAGGTGAAATAGTTATGCAGGCGGGTCGTGGTGGATCAACGACTCTGAGGGTGCTAGACCCAAACCGGGACGATTCACACCAATTGCACCTCATAAAGCAACCTGCGCACGGCATGATATCCATTGATGGAATGAGGCTTGTTTATAGAACTAGAGGCAACCAGAACACAGCGGTGACCATTAGAGCTGTCGATCAGGATGGTATGTTCGTTGATAGGAGCTTGAGGATCACCTTCGCTACGGAGCCGCAGAGCGATAACGTGATACGTCTGACAGCTCCAGTCCTAAGGGCAAAATGATGATAGGGCGCCGTGCATTGGTGCGGCGCTATGAATACTCCCACTCATCATGCTGCGCATGAAACGTAGTATGCGGCGCTAAAATCTTGATCAAACACCAAGATCATGCTTGATGAACAAAGCCCTATCCAAAGGAAATGCTGCTATAGCTTTCTCAAGTCCAAAAATCCTCATAAAGCCTTGTTTTGACTCATTTGACGAAAGTGTCAAAGCAACAGTATCAACCCCCTTAAATTGAATGATCAGTTCGATAATCTTTTCGTAGAAATCCTCAATGGCCCATTTTATGTCTGATCCACCCACTGCGATTGGCTTGCTTCCCGCACAAAGCTCAAGCATTGCGCCAATGTCTGGATTTAGGCATGAAGACTTTGGAAGCAATTTGTCTTCAAGCCAGTGGTAAACTGCGTTGATCCAAACTTGATTCTTCGAATCCAAAGCGTAGCGTGCCATGTCAAGTGCAATAACGGACGGGACATGATGTCCAATAGGCACGTTCGTTAAGAACTCAAGCATCATCATTTCACTGCTCGTACAGTGCGGATAACACTTATCATCAGACTCCAGAAAATTTTTCTTCAACCAATGCCGTTTAAGATATTCAGGACAATCATCGACATATTCAATTAACAGCGGCCAATAGGTGACAAGCTCAATTACGAACTTCTCATGCATGAGCACTGATTGGGGAAGTCTATGCCAATGTTGATGACCGATTTTTGCGGCGAGATCTTCGTGCGTAACCTTTGGTGAATACTCTGTATCACTATCAATTCTTTGGAGTTGCTGCGCGAGTGAGATAAATTCATAGCTCGTGGAAGTCGTTGATGGCGTGCTTAGGGTTTCCAGCTCAAGCAAGCCAAGCTCACCGCCTTTCAGACAAAGCCAGGAAGAATTGACGGCTACGCGGCTCAATCTGTTACTTTGCACCTCAGAAGCAAGCGCGCAGATCAGGTGAATACCCTCTTGCGTCTCAATGTTTCTTACCTCTGACATCTGTCCCTTAAGTAAATAGCCAAATACTTGATTTAGCTTGAGTGACTTAACGTTCCGAAAGGCTGAATTTGAATTAACGCCTAATAGAATCCATAACGGAAGAAGGATCGCAGTTTCGGGGATGCGGAATGTGGGCTGGCTAACCAGATACGCCGTTGACACCAAAAGGGCAATCCAGCAGCCGATCCAAAACCCGATGTACTTTGCCAATGACCTTCTGAAAGCTTTTCCTTGCCTTGCCTCAAGCGCGGGCGGAATGTCGAAATCCACCATCCAGTGCGAAAAGCCAATTAGCCCATTGACCTGCTTGATGGAATGCAATGCGCGTGGGTTAAAGACGCTGAATCCTGGCAGTTCCATGACAATCCTTTGGGTACAAAAAAGGCCACCAGGGTGGCCTTCTGAAAGAGTACCAGGAGAAAATTGACAGCGGTGTTTTCTAAACCTGAAGTAACCGCACGTCTCGCTTCCTGGTGAATCTAGTATACTCGTCTTCCTAGTCATGTCAAGCTATCTTGGTAGAAGCATGCCTCACTTCCTTTCGGTGATGAGAAAAGGGATTCATCCTGATGCTCGACTTGATTTATTTTGCCCTGATACAATGAGTAATTAATTTGGAAATATAATCATGAACTATAGTCAAACCGACACAAGTACTATGATTGGCATTGGCGTACTCGGCCAGTCTTTGCTTATTACGAGCCAACAAACAGCTGTCAAAGAAGCTGGGTATGGAATAATCAACTCGTTTACCCACGAGATGACCATTGAAAGAACGAGTCCAGCGGAACCTTATCTTACACTCGGAAGAATCTGGCAGTGTCACTTTCTAAACTTGAGTAACAAGGATTACCTACTGTCGATTTCCAATAGCAGGTTCTGGAAAACTAGTCTTGCAGATCTGGCTAACCCATTGTTATTAAATGATGAGCCAAAGGCTGTCAGAAACAAGATTTCAGAAATTATTGAGCAAGGCTTGCCTCTTCCTATCAAAAGAGCATCAAGCGAAAAAGAGCTACTAATTAAATATTGGCTAATAGAGGCGGGGCGATGCGCGCTTCTTAGCAATGGAAATCTTGATACAACGAAGAAAATGATTCGCCCGGCTTTTAACGCAATAGCTGAGTCCTTTATTCATAACCAGAAAGATATTTCTGAACTATGGCGTTTCGTGGTTGGTCAGGTGGCAATGATGCAGCCATCTAGCTTAAAGCCCAATGACTACACAATTGAGGATATATTAAATCCAGCACGAAACTTTTCAGACAAGCTTCACGAAAGACTTCCTCTCCTTGCTAATACCTGTGCGGACATAAATAACGCATATTTTTCTGGATTTGAGTACTCGCAGATAATTGCTAAAATTATCGAAGAGGCTGGTTTTTCCTATACGCCTGAGCAGATAGTTTCTAACATTGTTTCACAAAGGATTTTAAAGGAGCTGATTATCTGCCTAGCTAACCCTGATGTGTACAAGTATGTATTTGATAATCGCATACGCTTAGCCATTGTACACATTGATGACATCCTAGATTCTGCAAAAGCCTGTTGCAATAAAGAGATAGTTATGATCGGTGGATTTTATAAGCTACACGCTCTGATATCAAGAAGGCCAGAAAAAGAGCTGAATCCAAAAATGATTGCTCATGATCAGATTAATCGAGGCGAGGCTATTCATTTTTTGAAGGAAGAGGGTCTTCTTGCAAGCGTTGGAGCATGTTCGATCTTGAATATTGATCTAAAAGAGTTGAGCTTGCTTGGTGTTGAAATTTCGCCTCAACTTAAAAAGCATTTTTTGAGCGAAGGATTGAGTCTCTAGAGGATCGAATTAACGCTCATCTCCGCATCCCAGGTTCGTCGCATTCTGCCAGATTGAGCACAGATGTCAGTTCGATCAAATCAGGATCCAGTAGCGCATAGGATTTGACGTTAAGCTCGTTGTCTTCTGGAATGAGCACACTGTCGTACCCATGTCGCTTGAGGTAGCGCGTCACCGCATGTGATTCCAGCAAGAAGTATGCGCTATCCTGGATTTCGCCATCGACATCCTCATCCCATTTCCCTCGTCCTGCGAGGATCATGGTATCCCTGTTGAACAAATCAAGAAGCATTTCAAGGCGATCCGAGTCATGTAGGTCATAGGTTTTCTTCAGGGTCACATGGAGCAGGGTGATTAGCCCGCCGCGCGCAAATTTCTTGGCATACGCCAGGTTGCTGGTGACGAAGAATGGGGCGCCATCAGTGATGACCGGCGTTACGTTTCCGCTCGCCCCAAATGATGGCCTGCCTTCTCGCTTTGGGCTTCCATGGTACAGCGCAAGTATTTTCATGAAATTTCACCGTCGAAATGAAAAAAGCCCGTAAGGGCTTTTTGGTGTAGGGAGAATAATGGACGCGGTGTGTTTTTCATTTCAAAGAGAAGTAACCGAGTTCCTCGCTTCCCAACACTTTCTATATTAACCATGCCGCTCACAGATGTCAATACTCTTCGTTAGGAAAAGCAGCAGTTGCATCAATCCTGGAGATATCCACTATCAGAAATGCGGAATAAGTCTTGCAGCCTTCCGGTACGCTTACCCCGTGCATCTCATTATGATTGAAGGAGTAGCATGAGCCCTCCTCTAGCAGGCGGACTTGATCATACTGATGGAAGGTGGCGCCTCTGGGCAGGTGAATTGGGATGCAATAGGCTGTTTTGTTGAAATCGGGAAGATGATCTACATGCTCCTGAACCCATCCATCTCCCAACACGACTAAGCTATGAACCTGCCGCTCAATCGGAAAAGGGATGATTTTTGAAACTGAACGAATGGGGGTGTCAATAAAGTATTGCCAGAAACTACGGCCAGATCCCCGCTTGGCTTCTGATCGCAAGCTCACTGGAATCCTTATTTTGTTTTTGGTAACCACTTTTCTGATCATATCGCCACTCACTCAGCTGGCCTTAACAGGCAGCCTTATTGGCCTGTTAGGCCAGAGTCGAAGAAAATTTCTTTAGAATGAAAAAAGCCCTTTCGGGCTTTTAATGTCAGGAGAATAATGGCGCGGTGTTGGTTTCATCAAATTGAAGTAACCGCTTTCCTCGCTTCCCAACATTTATGATCATAGCTATCTATCATGCGTTCGTCAATAGACATTTATGGATTAAATGTGATCCCCTAACTCCTGATCGCCAAGTATGCCTCTAGAAGATTAGACGATTCCTCATCCTGGCATTCGCCAATTAGCCCGCGTAACTCATTCACTGTTAGCGTATCAAGGCTGCGCCCCTTGAGCGCCCCGGCCATAATCATTCCAGTAATAACACCGGTTCGAACGTTGATGCTCATCGAAAACAAATCCGTTCGAATCACTGCATTCTCTGGTATTTGGCCATACTGTTTAAGGATGGCAGCGACTTTCTTTGCCTTGCGATCTTGGCGCCTATCACGCATAGAGTGGTCAAATGAGTCGATAGATTCCTCGACCTGGAACTTGATCAGCCACAAAAGACATACCCCAATCAGGGTAGGCACTGGCGCCGTAATGGAACCAATAATGAGCCCAACCTCAGAAATGAGGCTGGCAATTCCAATCATGGTCTTGATTGATTTGGATCCTGCCTCTGCCACGCTTGCTGAGAAATCGACTACATCATTTTTTGTGTCAATCAGTTTATTTTCAATGGCTTGCGCTGATGACTTGATTGTTTGGTTTAAGTTTTCCGCCTGTTTCTTCGCCGCGCTTGAGGCATCAGACACACCTGCCTGGATCGAATTTGCAACATTCACCAATTTTCCGAGCATGTTACTTTCCCCACCCGTTTGGCCACTGCTTCTCTGGTGCATCAATTGGCATGTCAGTGACGGTCTGACCTTCCGCGTCAATTAGAGAAGAATCAAAGTCTATGGATTTTAAGCGCACGACCTGCCCCCTCTGATGCAATGGCGCGGGCATTTTGGGAGATGGATCCTCTCGGAAGGGCCCGTTGACCAGGTCAAGATCAACGAGCTCATACAGCTCGCCATCATCACCATCCGGAATGCAGACAACAGCATTCGGATTGATCCCTGCCTCTAACAGTTCACCTGTATACTTATGTAGTTGCTCTAATGTCATGTTTATTTGCCTTTTTGTTTTAAATTCAGATTACGGATTCATGGACTGGGCCGATGATCAGCAAGCACGTTGTGCTTAAGAGTCGATTGCCCCCGCCGAGTCCACCTTTCACTTAGCTCTGCCGCAGCTTCAGCGATTGATGCGACCTCGCTTAGCCGCGCAAAGCCCTCTATGAATACAACCAGGTCTACCGATTCCGCCACCCGCTGACCTTCTGCAAGGCAGGTATTGGCCGGATTAGCCAAGCACATGGCTTGGGCCCCGAATCGGTCACCCAACAGCTTTTGAGCTTCATGGCCGGAAGGCGTCACATATGATTCCAAACGCTGAATGACCAGGATTCCGCCCTGCCCCGTTTGCTTATCCACCACCACGGCTTCCTCGTACAACAAGGCGTCATCGTAAGCGTTTCGGCACGCCTCCAGATCTTCTTCTGAAATGACCGATTCGGGGTCATGGACTTCGTGGCCATACGCCGTAGAGCAGAATCGGAAGCGATTAATAAGCAAAGGCAATCCAAAGAGCCCAAGCTCATCTGGCTGGACACTGTGGTCGAACACAGAGCGCTTGGGGTCGACTGACTTGCAAGCAGCGTCCACCGCATCAGCGCCATGGTCTGCTAATGCAGACAGCCATTGCGGATGCCAGCTCTCGCGGTCACCTCGCTTGACCTTATGAAATACGTCGAGCACCAATGCCTTGAGGTCAGTCATTTTCACTTTTTCTGGCGGTGTCATCGATCATTTTTTCTGCGCGGCTGTAACAGCGTGGGCAGACCCATCCTTTTCGCGTTTTAACCCAGCCATCGTTTCGCGCCTGCCCCTCAAGCTCCTGAATCAATTCGCTCACATCAGCGCGCGTATCATGAGCTTCACCCATGGGCCCAACGTTGTCATGGGACAGGCAGCGTCCACCGCCCTGCAATCCATACGATGCTTCCTCGACGCGACGCTCACATCTGATTTCAATCCACATGCCCATTAACTCGTCTCCTGCAAACAAGAGGCCCCTCACGGGGCCTTTGGGTTACATCAATTCGTGAGCATACCGGATAATGGCATCCGACCAGCCACCCAGGATGTAGGTGTTCTTATACTGCTCAGGCATCAAGGTATCTTCATACCCTGCCACCTGAACCAGGAACACTTTTACATCCTTGTTAACCTTTGCTCGATAAGCAGCAACGAGCTTTGGTACGTTGATGTGGCGGCTGTCCCATAGGAAGTCGTTGTAACCTCCCGTCCCGTACAAGCCGCCATGACCCGCTTGCATGTCCGAATACACGAAGATGGCATCGTAGTGGATGCTTTTACGGATGGCCTTGTCCCAAAACAGCCAGATTCCGTGCTCTGTGCCAGTTCCAATGTCTCTGGCTGATTTGTCCATCTTTTCTTTGACGGCAAAGATTGACTCGTTCGGCTTCACTGGAATGATGTCGAGCCTATCACCGAACACGCCAACCTCGCCCTGATCGGCCTTCAGAGCGGTCATGATGCCCGTCAGATTCGCGATGTCGTTGATACGTACAGAGCCAAATTCGGATGTGAAAGAGTTCTGCGCAGATCCCGAATTGTCGCACAACGAAATCACGCGACCCTTGAACGATGGTAACTCATCAAGCGCCTCATCCATGCAGCGCTCAACGTCGCCCAACAGGGACATCTTCGCACAACCCGCTTCTTTCAGAGCGTTATAGGCCGACCAGTAGCGGAACGGAAGCTGCTTGGCGCCTTTGCGGGTCTCAAGGAGCTTTCTACCCATGTCAGTTTGCTTTACCGAGGATTTCTCGCACAGATTGCGCAAATTTCGCAGCAACGCCATGTGGCCCATAGCTTCGAAGGCCTTATCGAAACCACCACCTGAAGACGCAATGGATTCCCAGGTCTTGATTTCATCGCCAAGCTTGAGCTCGCCTTTCATCAGTTTGTTGATGGCAGGTGAATTCGCGTGACACAGATTCACGACGTCGACAGTTTTTACCTGGCGGCTTTCAAGGCGGTACTTGCTCAGTTCGTACTCGGATGCACCTTCCAGCGCATCAGCCCACAGTCGCTTGAGGCGCGTCGGCACCTTGCGGCCAAAGGATGCAAGCTGATAAGCCAGCTGAGTAGCAGGTTCGTCCATCCGCTTGATGACTTCACGCGCCAAGGCGCGGAAGTTTTCGTTTCCTTTAGCCTTGTGGTGGTTGGCAGCCCGAACCACGATCACTTGTGGCGTTGTGCGGATGAACCACTCGTTACGAAGACGTGCGGCGAGCTTGAGAGTCTCCTCAAAATCGTGATCCAGAGCGCTGTCGATGGCTTTTTCCATGCGGGCAACAGGATTCAGCCCACGCCATTCAGCATAAACCGGGTCATCCAGGTCAAGCGCATCCACGAGCATCTTGCGCTCACGCCCACTTAGGCGAAGCACATCAGACGTGTCTCGTCCTGCTGCGCTTTTTTTACGCGAACCTTGATCGGCGTAGTACATCGGCTCGCCGAAAAAGCAGGAAGCCGCCATCGTTTCCAGACGGCGCAGTGGTGAAATAGCGAAGCTGTCGCCACCCATGAAGTTAAGGTGAGACTCTGCATTCTTTTTCTGCTTGGTTGCGTTGATAGCCATGCTGATTGACCTCCAAGTCAATGTCACTTCGTCAAATGACGAGAATTTCTTAATATTCCGTACAATTATAGCGGTTTTGTGAGAAATGTCAATATAGAGGCATCAAAAAACACCGGGATCAACGTACCGTCCTGAGGCTCCGCTCTCTCTAGTGAAACAGGTTGCGCTATGGTGTACTCTCGCGCTCGGGCATGAGCGTCCAGGGGGGGATTCCCCGCGCTTTAGGGCGGGGAGAATTTCAATCAAAGTGCTTTTTTGTTCATCATCCTGAGCATTTTTATCGCCATAATTATTTCAATACCCGGACTCGACAAAATGGTTTTCAAAGACATAGTCAAATAACCGTGATGCTGATAGCATCGCTGATCCAGCGCCAAGGATTTAATATCATTATGGTTAAAATAAGGGAGCTCATTTAAATATTTACACAATTTATCTTTTATGTGCTCAGGGGCTGCTTCTAGATGTGAAATATTTACGACTTCATCCAGAGACAAGTGTTTCATTACTGATTTAGCATCACAAAGAAATGAACTCGTGTCCCTTAAATAACAAAGCACATCAAGAACCGCCTCAAGCAACAGGCAAGAGCGAGATGACCACAAATCTACCGGGGGCAACAAGGATGACACAATTAAGCAAATTTGTTTAGACGTGCAAGTATTTAACGGATCGTTAATTTTGCCATATCGTCCGATAACTGAATTTCTTTTTGAATTGGCTTTATTAATAAAGAGAAGGTCATCGCCGTCCCCCATGTTATATTCATTTGAATAGACCAGGCCAAATTCAGCATCTTTTAGCTTTATCATGACTATGACGATATAGCCCGTAGCAAAAAGTCCACGTGCCGCCGCTATCATTTGCTCAGACTTTAGCTCATCAAATATCGCAACATCTATTAATCTTCTACCGATGACGCCCATAATGTCGATGGAAGACGAATTGGCTCCCAAATTACTCGGCGATAAATCAACGTATTTTGAGTCGTTCGAAAACCATCTATCAGGCTCAGATGGGTTAACGCACGCAATCCTCAGCCTACTGGTGTCACCACCCAACTCACTCAGAAAGCGCCTTACCTGGTGAGGTCGATCAGTCTCGTGATTCACTGAAAAGCTGATGAGGCCAGGTAGTGGATCGCCAAGCACTGTTGTTTTATTGGTGTCACTACGATGGCCAGCGCCTATGGTATGGTTCCCGCCATCACGAGCCAGGGTGGCATATGTACTTTGTTCGTTATTTGTTGGGGGCTGCTCTTTCAAGAGGAGGGCACTGGCAGTGTCCCAGTTCTGATACCCCTCCTCCCTTGCCAGTATCTCGTAAGCCTGAGATAATTTGATCGGTGTACCTAGGATGTCTTGAATGGCGCGCTTCAGATTGGAGGCGCGGTTTTTTGCGGTCAAATTGCTCATTGCGTTGATCTCGGAAGCAAGCGCACATCTGTGTTTCAGTGTTCTCGTTTCCGATGCTTGCAAGAGTCAAAGCAAAGAGAGTAAGTAATGCCCATATTCACCATACCGGAAATCGGCGAGAACGACAGGCTATGGGTGGCCTTGATTAATCATGCCACATACACCGAGCCTGTCAATAGATTCTATTGGTATATTTCATCCCCTTGCGCGTTTTGCCGACAAAATACCTGATGGGTGCCGCGTCATAAAACCGCATGAGGCTCTGGGCGCTCACTCACAGATACAAGTGCACCGCCCCAGCGTCAGTAACGATTAAGCGAACGGCATTTGGTTCGATGCACTGCTTAAAATCTTTTAACCCATGTCACTGGTGTATCAAGGCTAAGCCGTCGATCAAGCTCCAAACTGGCAGCGCTGAAAGCGTTTTGATCGTTTCGCGCTACAGCAATGAGGTCGATGATGGCTTCTGCAAGCAGATCTGCATTGCCCTGGCCTTGATTGAAACGCAGCAGCAGTTTATGTTTCAGCTGGGTAGGTCATTCCAGTTTTCCCTTAATTCGGCACATTGGTCATAGACTCACGCTCCAACAGCCTCCAAAACTTTGTTTGACCGTTGACTATACCGTCTGAGGTCAGCCAGCGCTCAGTTTTAGTGGCGTTCTCTTTCCATGCTGGGCTTGTCCACTGATCCACAAGCGCGTAGGTCACAGGGCGTTCAATCCAACTCTCAGAAACGAATCCACAGCAGACAAAATTCCCTGTGACTACGCTCCGGTAGGTCAAGGCGTCCTCACCTAGAATTGGTAGATAAAGCATGACGGCCAGGGCGAATAGCCAATAGACCTTCTTGCGTAATGTCGCAGTGGCTCTCATATGCTTTCCTCTAATCCCGCTGGCTGCTAGCGCCGAGGTGATTTTCGGCTGATTTCACCTTGCAGCCAAACAGTAGGCTCAGCCCAACGCGGAGAACGTGCTTGCCTAGGCCATACGTTAACGGATATGACGCATGCCGGCTGTTTTCGCTGCCTTACTGTCAAACGTAATGGTATATTCACACTCAGCTGCATGCGCGCACCGCTCAATCAAGCAGTCTGCGAAATCAGCTTTCGAGTCAGAAAACCGGCGTAGCGCCTGCCACACAACCTCGGCACGCTCGACCACCAACTCTTTGGTTCTTAGTAGCGTTTCAAGCATGTCCACGATCTCGCTTTTCGTTGCCTGGTAGCAGCTCTGAAGCACCCACACCAGCTCCACGACCGAAACCATGGCGATGAAGCCTGGCTCTCCATCTGTTAACGATTCGATCAAGTCAGTCGCTTTCGGCGACTGAACTGGGTCATCTTGTGACACATATCGAACCAACACGTTGGTATCCAGCCCAATCATCGTGCCGCAGCTCCGTGCGCCGCGATTGCAGCATTCATATCCTCAATGCTCACCGGAATAGCCGGGTTGCGGATCATGCCCTTCAGGTCTTTTACCGAATGGGTAGCAGCCATGATGGCGTACTTCCCTTTTTCCAGCTCCACAAACTCAATGCGATCCCCAGCGTCAAGGCCTAGGGAAGTCCTGACTTGAACAGGAATCGTGACCTGCCCTTTCGACGTAAGCGTTGCCGTAGCCATATCCCTCTCCGAGCAGTAAAAACTGACATTCCTTACTTTAGTGTAAGGCGTTAGCTGGGTCAAGAAATTCTATTGTTACGAGGCCGGCATGACTGGTTTCCTAGAACATCGAAGGAGAAAATTTTGGGCTCAAATCAGGAGCATGAATCGTCAGCCGCTCAGGCTTAATGTCACCGAAGTGCATCCACCAAGAGCCATGTTCAGGCTCCCCTGTGTGATCATCTTCAAGAGCAAGCCCATCAACATCGACCACCCAAATATCAAACCCTGAGCAGTCCTTCGGCAACGCATCCGCCAAGAACACAGCCCCAAAGCCGGTACTATCAAGAGACGCAAGCAGACCATTCGCCGCAATGCTTTCCCGATGTTCAGAACTGGCAACGTGGTACATGAATGCCATGCGCTGTTTTCCTATCTACGACCAGTCTGGATGGTTCGGGTCAATCAAAGCCCGGCCAGGAACAATCATTTCTTTGCCAGAGTCGATCCGAACCACACGCCAGTTGCCGCGCCCACCGTAATTGGTGGGGGAAACCGCTCGGACAAGGTTGCCGCTCTTGGCGAATCGGTACGTCAATTCAGCTTTAATGGCCATGGCCAGTTTTCCTTTCTCTCGGGCTATAGAGCCCAATCTTGCCAGTCGGCGTGCGTTACTTGCTGCCCAGTGCCATCTATCAAAACAACATCGCTATAGCCACCGTCTGGGGAAATGGCATAGCTCGCAGCTATGGTCGCCTGATGCAAAGTTGGGAACGTAGCCTCAATCATATGATCACCTTCGCGACCTCGGACTCTCATCGAAACCGGCCCTTGGTGATCTTCTGAAAGCACTGTTGTCGCATAGTCGCCACCAATTACGTATGGTTGTTTAGCGACGATCCGTTCTGTGGCCATAATTTCCTTCTTTAACAGTTGCCTGGTTGTTGATGGCAAGCACAGTAAGTACAAACCCAGCCGGTATCGGTCTTATGCCATCCCCAGTCGCTGGCCAGGCTCTCCAATGCTGGCGCCCTCCTGCTGGCGAACGCGCCGCAGTGCAGCCTCATTCCACTGACCTTCGGCGGCAATCACTTCCCCAGATCGGACGGCTGGTTACGGCGGAACCTCATCTGCTGCCATGGTGGCGTTTTCCTATTCCCAGCCGTATATGTAGGTAGGCAGGTCAGCTTCGCGCTGTCGTTTTTTCGTCTTCAATCACTCGACTTATCTCATTCAAGCAAAGGCGAATCATTGTGTCTGTCGTAGTGCTAGTTGGATGCGAGTAAATCGATTTGAATTTGTCAAAGCCGTCGTCGCCATCGAAATACACGTAGCCTTTGCCACGTACCGCCTGAATGTCCAAAGTCGGGTAAGCATTTTTGATTGCTTTGTTTACCGCTGCAAAATTGGCCATTTCGTTTTCCTCTTATGCCATTCCGTGGCGCTGCATCAAAACAGACGCAGCGGAGCGCTGGGGCTCTACCATGTAATCAAGCAGGTGCTCAGCCTTGGCGTCGGTCACCTCGGCGTAGGCCTCCTGGGGAGTGATCCCGTAGTGAGTGGCGATTGCCTCCAGAATCAAGGCCTTGGCCTTGCCATCGATGACCGACAGGAACTGCTCGTTGCGGCTGGCCATTTTCTGTTTCCTCGGTGATTCGTCTTGATAGGGGGATTATGAAATATATTTCCCGACCATGCAAGAAGTATATTTCCCTATCGTAATATCGCCGGAAGAGCCATCACAGCATCGTCGTAGTACCTTGGGCGATCAGCGTCCGCGATGATTTGATTCACACGGCGCTTGGTCATGCCCCAGCGAACGGCCAGTAGATCAGGCTCCCAGCCTCGCTTCTTCATTTCAGCTTTGAAAGCATCGGGGGCCAACGGCACAAGCTCTTTTACTTCCACGGTTACTCCAATCGATTCGGGAAATATCCTTCATCATAATGCGACTTCATAGGCCCGTCGAATGATTTCGGGGTCAACGGTCAGATGGGGCTTGCTGTGATCCAAGGTGAAGTGGCTGAGTAGATGCTGCACAGTGTCAACATCACCGGTCGCAGCCAGCACTTTGGCTGCCAGGGTGCGTCGCCCGCTGTGCGATGAGCCGCCCTTGATGCCGGCCTGCCGATACAGGCGGGTCATCGTCTGCTGGAGGGCATCGCATGCGCGGTACACCTCGGGGCCGCCCTCCAGCTCGCGCTTCTTGAAGGCTAACTCGAAGGCCTGCCCCTTGTGGGTCATGATGAGTCGGCTGTCAGGGCGCAAGCCTCGGCACTCTGCCTCACCACTGAGGCCCCAGCCTCTGCCCAGGCGAACGGCGATCCATGCCTCGATGGCAGCAAGGCATTTCGGATGGGTCAGGTACACGTTTCTAGCACGGCAGCCTTTGCAGACTTCAGCCCGCAGGTGCACCTCTGGGCGAACGGCTCCGCGTGGATAGAGCATGTCGGCCACTTCGAGCAGTGCCAGCTCGGTCTCGCGAATGCCCGTTGTGTGAGTGATCCAGAGCAGCATCACGTCACGCTCAGGCATGCGCCCAGTAACGGAAGCAACGCGGATCAGGTGGCGGAACTGGCTTGGGCGAAGAGTTGCAGTGCGGCGGGTGGTCATGGGGAATCTCTGACAGGATTGGACGGGGATCGATGTCGATCCTGAGAGAGTGGGCAGTGGGCCTCCTGATCAGCATATCAGCAGGCCCGGCGCGGTGTTCACGGAAAATTTGATGAGCAGCCCCACGTATCATCGCCCTCATCCAAGCTGCCTTGCGCAACCTCCCACTTCTGAATGCCATACGGCTAAATTGGTGGAAATGACGGGATTCGAACCCGTGAATACCGCGACCCTGGGTTTGATCCCAAAGCTTCCTTCAGATTTAGAGTACGCTTCCCCTGCTGCTTTATCCCCACCTCGGTGGAATGATTACCGCTCCGAGGCCGCTATGGGTGCTTCTGACACATTCCTCTGAAAGAATTAACGGCTGACTTTTACGTCGTGGCGCCTAATTTATGCCACTGCCTCGACCTCTGGCTCCATCCCCAAAGCTTTTAAACTGGTGCCCAAGAAAGGGGTCGAACCTTTGACCTCATCCTTACCAAGGATGCGCTCTGCCAGCTGAGCTACTAGGGCATTTAATCTGGTGGAGCCTGCGGGGATCGAACCCACGACCTCCTGCATGCCATGCAGGCGCTCATTCCGGCTGAGCTAAGGCCCCTTTTTAATCCTGCGCTTGATCGACAAGCTTACGAACTGCTCTGTTTTCATTGAACCTGATTCGGCTTCTTACGAACTTCTTCGCGCCTCTGATCGCCTTCGCCATGCCTCGATGACCATTACAGAAGTCATTACCAATACGGGCTGAGACGGTTTTATCCGCCAAAATGCTCTTTCTTGCCGAGCCATGCATGGATTTGTCGAGATATCCAGTTTTTCCAACACGGATGGCTCTGTCCTGATCCTTGTCTCTTGCAAAACCTGAGCTATAGGCGCTTCTGTTGTAGCGCCGATCAACCTGCGGCTTGTTTTTTCTTCTATGATTAATATCCGTCATTTCAACCTCAAGCCATCGCGAAAGGATCCGCGCTGGGAAAATGGTGGGCCGTGTAGGAATCGAACCTACGACCTACTGCTTGTAAGGCAGCCGCTCTACCAATTGAGCTAACGTCCCGATTATTCAATTACAGCTGAAACTTCTACTTCAAACACCGATGGCATGCCATCGCTTGTAGAAAAATGCTTCCTGAACTTTTCTTCTGCTTCTTCTTCATTCAGCGCCCGAACCAGGCGGCTTTTAATGCTGGTGGTGGAAGAACCTCGCTGCCATGTCTTGACTTCCGCTGTAACCAAGTACAAATGTCCCATTGCCTTATTCCTGCTTCTGCATGTTTGGCAGCCCCTGGAGGAATCGAACCTCTCGCCAACCGGGTCAAAGCCGGTTGCTCTACCATTAAGCTAAGGGGCAACATTTGGGGTGAAAGATGGGTATTGAACCCACGACCTCCTGGGCCACAACCAGGCGCTCTACCACTGAGCTACGATCACCATAAACCCTTTACATCTTTAAATTGGCGGGCCCGGTTGGATTCGAACCAACGACCTCCTGGGTCAGAACCAGGCGCTCTTCCAGCTAAGCTACGGGCCAACAAAACATAAATCAACAACAAATAAAGTGGGTGTAGATGACGTGGGATTCGAACCCCAAACCCCTTGCGAGGGACACTCCAATAGGTCACACCGATGTTAACTTACTACATCTACACCAAGTCTCATGAGGCTCTTGCGGAGCAGCTATTGGCACATCATGAAACTCTTGCTTGGTGGGTCGTGTAGGATTCGAACCTACGGCCAATCGGTTAAAAGCCGATTGCTCTACCGCTGAGCTAACAACCCAAAATTGGTGGACGGTCAGGGATTCGAACCCCGGAACCTTTCGGAGCTGGGTTACAGCCAGCCGGCTTTGACCACTTGCACTACCCGTCCATAAACTTGTAATCAACCCTCTTGCGCCACTCTTTCGCGCTTTGAAACTGGCTGGCGATGTAGGGCTCGAACCTACGACCTGGTGATTAACAGTCACCTGCTACTACCGACTGAGCTAATCGCCAACAACTTGGTGCACACGGCTGGATTTGAACCAGCGACCCCCCGATTATCGGTCGGATGCTCTACCGCTGAGCTACACGTGCATAACCTCTTGCAGTCAGGCATCAAAACCCTCATGCGTACATATGGTGGAGTCTATGGGGATCGAACCCACAACCTCCTGCTTGCAAGGCAGGCGCTCTCCCAATTGAGCTAAGACCCCAAGTTGCAGATGGCTGGACTCGAACCAGCGCAAAGTATCCACAAGGCGATGGGCGACCACCAGTAGGTTGCGCATGCGCCAGGGATTTAGCTCACCGGAACCTTCCGGCTGCTCTCCCACTGAGCTACATCTACATAAAACCTTGGACACGCAGCCCACTGCCCACGCTCGTGTCCTCGGCAGACCTTATCGACCTGCCCCCAGGCTGCTTCTTTCGAAGACGGCCATGTTCCTGCTCTTAACGCCGAGCCGCGCCGCATATCGAAGCGGGTCGTGTCTCAGCTTCCTCGCGACCCCAAAGGTCTCGCTTCTGCTGGTTACTGGCTGGCGATGTAGGGCTCGAACCTACGACCTGGTGATTAACAGTCACCTGCTACTACCGACTGAGCTAATCGCCAACAACTTGGTGCACACGGCTGGATTTGAACCAGCGACCCCCCGATTATCGGTCGGATGCTCTACCGCTGAGCTACACGTGCAAACCTGGTGGGTGGCGTGGGACTCGAACCCACAGCCTACCGGTTAAAAGCCGGTTGCTCTATCCATTGAGCTAGCCACCCATATTCAAACAACTAAATTGATACGCTTCCTACTTTCTTTGCCCATTCGCCTGAAGGGCGGCCTCCAGCCTATCCATCAGCAAGCCGATTCCTAGGCACTCGGCCTGCATTTTGGCAACAATCCGTTTACGCCTGGCAATGCTCACTTCATCCATCTCAAGCCTCCGTACTCATCAAACTGGTGGACGGGGGTGGATTCGAACCACCGAACCTTTCGGGGCAGATTTACAGTCTGCTGGCTTTGACCGCTTGCACTACCCGTCCAAACATCTCTTTATGCGCCACTCTTTTGCGCCCTTAATTGGGGTGAGTAATGGGGTTCGAACCCATGACCTCCGGTGCCACAAACCGGCGCTCTAACCAGCTGAGCTATGCCCACCATCATTTGGAGTTGGCGACAGGACTTGAACCCGCGTAAAAGTGATTTGCAATCACTTGCCTAACCGCTCGGCCACACCAACATGAATCATTTTCACTTTACTCATTTCCCTGCGCCACTCTTTTGCGCATCTAAATTGGCTGGCGATGTAGGGCTCGAACCTACGACCTGGTGATTAACAGTCACCCGCTACTACCAACTGAGCTAATCGCCAATTTACAACCTGGCTGGCCATGAAGGACTCGAACCTTCACTAACGGTTTTGGAGACCGTGGTGCTGCCAATTACACCAATGACCAACAAACTGGTGCAGCGAGTAGGAATCGAACCTACGACGCGAAGTTCTTCAAACTTCCGCTCTACCGACTGAGCTATCACTGCATTTACCTCTCAACATTAAAGGTCAAATATGACACGTTAACGTTACATTTCCCGCCTAATGTGTCGTATATGACACATTATCCCGCATTTGGTGGAGAAGCCTGGATTCGAACCAGGGCGTCTTTCAAGCCGAATTTACAGTCCGGTGCGTTCGTCCACTCCGCCACTTCTCCAAATTTTTGCCTCCAAAACGAAAAACCCCGGAGCCCTTTTGGTAGGCTCCGGGGTTTTTAAGTCCGGTCTTGCTGCCTACCTCGCTTTCGCTAAGTAGGCCATGAGAGACTTACTTAGCTGACGCGCACATACCACTTGGCAAAATTAATCTTTGCCTGTTGATTGCAAATGCAATACTGGTGGAAGTTATGTGCGTTCATCGTCTTGCTCTCGTTTGGGTTGTTGCTTGCTTGGTATGGTTCTATTAAAGCGAACCTTTCAGAGAAATGCAACCCCCTAGATGAAAAAAATTCAAATTATTTTTCTGAGGCGTTCTCCAGCGCTGTCCAGGGCCTCAGCCATGACGCTTAAAGGCATAGGTATAAATTGACAAAAACCCTTTAAAACACTACACTTTGAGCAACAGTTGATGGGGCCGCTAGCGCTAGTCGTTGCCCTCCTGACGGCTCAATCAAGCGCTCTATTTTCCGCTTGGTTGCAGTCCTCTCTTTCCTTTCGATCAGTAGAGGCATAAAGATGTTCTCTGAATCAGTGATTGATCAAGCCGTGATTCGGGTGTGTGATCATCGAGAAACGCTTCAGATCCGACACAAGTATGCCCGTGAGAAATCGCAGGAGCTTCATTACGCTCGTAATGAGTTCTGCACAGACTGCAAGAAAACCATTCGTGAGTGGTTCGATAGCCCATCGTCCAACGCCTATCCGTTAACGCTGCCTGCGTTAGTCGGAACTGAAAAGCAGGTTAAGTGGGCAGAATCCATCAGGGATAAACGCTTCAACCACCTGCTGCGAGTCCTGGAAAGCGCAGCCGAGCATGAGGGCAAAGCGGGCCTTGGAGTACAGCGGGCAATCCTCGCGTTCTCTATGCAGACCTCTGCCCGATTCTGGATTGATGGGCGAGACTTGGAATTCAGTAGCGCCTATTTCATGACAGAGGCTGCTTTTTTCCTGAGGGCTTCAACCATTGGGGCGACCTTCGGCGTGAACTCCATCTATGGACAGTGGAAGTCCCGAACGCCCTACCTAATTGAAAAGGTCAAGGCCTGCACGCCTCTTGCGGCCACCGCTCGGCTCGAAACAGCGTAGATTTTGGGAGCAAAAAAATGGAAAAGTGCAGCTTGCTGGCAGAGGTTAAAGAAGTGCTTCGCCAGCGTCTGATGGCCATCATCGTTGCAAACGGCTGGACGCAGGGGGATGCCGCAAGACGCCTGGGAGTCAGTGCGCCTCGCATGAGCAATCTGTTTAATGGGCAGATGGACAAGTTTTCAGCGGACTCACTGATCGAGTTGCTGGCCAACGCTAATTGCGAGATCGATGTCACGGTGACCGTGCGAACACGGGCACGTAGTAAATGAAGGCTGCATAGCGAAGCATCTACAGCGCGAAAGAATCCTGCCATGGCGTTGCCAACACGGCAACGTGCGTTCACCTTCTAGCGGCCAATGAAGAGCGTTCTGGGAGCCAGGCTGTCCCGCTTTCGTCGAAAGCGGGACGGCAATGGCGAACAAAGCTCATACCTTCATCGACATTCCAAGCAGAACAGCCGCTTCGAAGATTGCCAGACGTGTTGCTTGAGTCCTGTCATTACCAACCGGTTTGATAGCGCCACAATCGCCGCGACCACGTGGATAGCAATTTACCTCTGTTACCGGGCCTGTGGAGGGGCCGATGTATTCGATCTGGATGCTTAGCCTTGCGGAGAGTCGAAGCGCGTCACCGTCATCGTCTTTGGGCTTCCAATACTGAAACGTTGACTCCATTGTTGGCGCCAGATCATCGATACTTGGCCAAAGTAACTTCTCTCCGATGGCTTTGGCCGCGTAGTCCATCTTCTGCTGCTCAGTTAATTCTTCGAGCGCCAGCATCTTGCTTCTCCTGGAAAATGCTCAGGCAGCTGAGCGGTTGAAAGAGGCCCGGAATGTCGTGAATGACTCAATCATCTCATTGAGCTGATCCCATCCTGGTGGCTGCTTATCGTAGGCGGCTAGCGAAATCATGTTAGCAATGAGGTGCTTGATCTCACGTCCATTGAAATTGAGCTTGGCCAGGGTTTCCAGCTGATCGGCTTGCAGGACGATGCCAGCGCGGGTCAGCAGGATCTCCCAGATGGCCTTCAGGCTTTGCTCGCTGAGCTTAGAATAGTGCAGCGCAAGCGACAAGCGAGACAGGAATGCCTCATCGATGTCCTGGCCGCGATTGGTTGTCAGGAACAGCACGCCCGAGTAGTACTCAAGCAGTCGCAAGAATACCGCTACCATTGCATTGCGCTCGATGTTTTCATTGTCCCGCTTTTGCATGAAGACATCTGCCTCATCGATCAGCAAGACCGCCCTCCACCGCTCAGCCAGTCGAAGAATATTGGTCAATGCCCCTTCCAGCGCCCCAATGTTTGCCCCAAGATCAGCGAGACTAACCTTGTACAGGGGGCGCAAAAGCATCTCTGCCGTCGCCTCTGCGGTCAGGGTTTTGCCGGTTCCTGGCTCTCCATCAAGTAGGAATACTGCGCCAGCACCCTTGCCAGCAATGAAATCAATGCTGTTACACCCCTGGGTCACAATGGCCTTTATGTGACGCTTTGATTGTGCAGGAAGTACCATTTGATCGAAGATCTGTGGGGCAAAATCGATTACTGAAAGATCCTGGCTGCGGCCCATCAGCCATTCAGAAGTTGTCAGCGAGTAGATCGGAAAAAACGGTGTCAACAGAGCAAAATCATCATCTGTTTTCGGCATAACGAGCTTGATGTTGTCCTCGTCGATCAGGCGCATCTTGTACAGGCCCAACAGGTCTTCGAACAACTGAGGCTCGACCTCACGGCAACCCTGAGGGTCTGCCATTACACGGCTTTGAACAGACACAGCAATTTTGCTTCCCATGAAGCCTGGGCGAAATGCCTGCCCATTGCAGCTGAGATAGCTCGCACCTGCCGTACCAAGGATTTCAATCAGGTTCCTGCCTCGCTTGCCTGCGCTCATGCATAGCTCTTTTGATGCCGGCACCAGCGGAAGATCGGACAATCCCATGTCCGCGAAAAACGGAACGTTGAGGTTAAAACCAGTGATGAGTGCCTGGCCACCAAATGGCATCAGCACCTCACCTGAAATATACATCTCAAGCCCAGTCATTTCCTCGTACGAGCTGATGGATTTGAGCTTGAAAACGATACCCTGATTGTGATCGATGAGGTGCTTGCCGACGCAGCTTCTGAGCATCAAGAAATAGGAGTAGAAGCTTACCGTGCATTCAGCATCTGGCCAGCTTTGCTTGATTCCAAGCTTTTCACCCACGAATGCCATGAGCGCATAGGTGCAATCCTCTTGATCCTGCATAACCTTCTGAGCAAGCGCAACGAAGTGGTGAATCAAAAAATCCACACGAATGAACTCTGGCATATTCGAACTGAAAATAGCGCTGCTCATCGACGATGAGAGGCCAAGCGTTTTTAGCGTCCTGGCAACGACCATCTTGCAGTAATACTCTTCGAGGAAAATCCACTCAGCATCTTCGTGTTCAAAAACCACAAAGCCATGGTGAGCGCCTTCCTGCGACGTATGCGCCATCGATTCGCGCAGAATTTCTTCCATCCGTTCACTTTGCTCGTTGGCCAATGGCTTGGTGCTTGGCGCGTTGCGACGTTCTGGCGCGAAATAATTGATTGCTTGCCCGCGAGTGGTGCGCATGGGTGATCCTGATGTGAATGCCTCGATGAGAACACTATACTCACCTTTGGCAGAATGTCAATTATGCCGCATCAAATCAGATGTCAAATCCAGAGTTAATTTCTTCCCTCAGAAGCGATTTGCTGACGTAAGGTCTCAGGTATTCATCCTTTGTCACCTTGTATAGCTTGTTGGCCTCTGCCGGCGTCGTGCAATAGGCGATTTTCAGCTCAGCCGGTAGTGCCTTTAGAATCAGTGCGCAAAGGCTGGAGTTCTCAGCTTTCTTGTCAAGCAAATCGGCTATTTCGCGCAGCGGCTGCTTCTCACGGTTGGCTACATCAACCCTGTCCAGGGGGCTTCCAAACGCATTAGCCATGCCCTCATACCAATCAACGCCGTGTGCAATCCAGGCTGTCAGTAAATCTGAGAGTGCCTTGTCTCTTACTGATTTTCCAGATCTGAACAGTGATTCGATGACAAGACTTCCATGTTTCATCACAAGTTCAGGTCTTTGATCGTTCTCGATAAATCCTTTCAGCTCAGCACCTTCGAGTGCCAAAATTTTTCTCAGGTAAGCTGAGTCAGTGAGGCGCTCTTGGCATTCAATTTGATGGATTGGGTGAGGGGTTATCTTTTTCGAACTGCAAAAACTTACGAGTTCCAGCTTTGACTGGTACTTTTTAAGATATTTATGGGTCAATAGCAATTCAAGAGCTTGCACATCACCGTGTATAAGCGCACTGGACATGAGCTGCTCACAGTTCTCCTCATTCTTGAGGTAATGTGTAAGCGCGGTTTTTGTGAAAAGCTTACCTCGATTATCCCTGCAAAGATTGTTATCTACATAATCGACAAATACCCCCTTGAGGATATCATCGCGCATATTTGTATTATGGATGATTTGTGTACGTAGATCTAAGTCAGACATTGCCTGACTAACCATCTTCTGGAAACCTATACTAACATAGATTTCCAGAAAGTAGAGTTGGTCGATGATATCCCCTCTATCCGTTTTTAGCCCAAGCCCAAGAAGAGATGCTGGATCGTACTTACCATTACTGTCAACAAGCATCATCCTCGCAATCATTTTGGTGGTGACGTCGCCGCTCAAAACCCGCATGATCTCATCGACATGATCTGGCCTGATTTGGGATGGGGTAATGTATTCTTGACTTGGAAACCTTAGTGCTGACATGGATACCTCAACTGTTCGTATAGGAGCAGTATAGGTCATGAGCAATCCCAGAGGCCAACAGCGGAGAGGGGAATTAAGCGGCCATTGCCAGGTGACTCACTGCGCGCATTTTCTTGATGGCCTGGGCTTCGAGCTGCTTGACTCGCTGAGGGCTGACACCAAGCTCATCGCCAAGGTCTTTTAGCTTGGAGGCGTCGCCCTCTTCCTCAACCATGATCCGACGCTGGATGATCATTTTTTCACGATCAGCCAAAGCACCCAGAATGGTATCAACCCTGCGGCGCGTCTCTTTCATTTCCATAGCCTGCTCTACCAGTAGCTCGGGCGACTCTGGATCTGCCAACAAGTCCTGGAGACAAAACCCTTCAGCACCATTTTCAACGCTTAATGGGGCGTTGGCAGACACTTCTTTGCATGCATGAAGGCCGTAAGCAAGACGAACGTGCTGAATGTCGACCCCTAGCTCATCCGCCAATGCCTGAGCTTGCTCATTGGACAGGCTGGTGGAATCGCCTAAAAGCTTTGACATGCGTGTATACGCGCGCTTAACCGAATTATTATCAGTGATTCTGATCATTCGCCAGTTCTTGAGGCTGTAGTTCTGAATAGTGCGCACGACCCAGGTTGCGGCGAATGGAAAGAAGCTCTCGCCTTTAGCATGATCGAAGGTTTTGGTCGCATGAAGAATAGCCATATAGCCTTCCTGAACCATGTCCTCCAGCATGTGTTCGTCGTGACCCGCAAATCGCCTGGCGTGCTTATAAACAAGAGGCGTTAAGGCTCGCATCAGGCAATCTGATGCATGCGCATCCTGGTGCTCCTTGTATGCGGTTGCCCAGTTGTTAAGTTGCTCGGTAGAGGCTTGCAGGTTGTTCACGGTGTAGATCCATCCAATTGATGTCATTCATAATAGCAAGCATTGGCAAAGTGTCAATACGCCAATGCTATCTATTGACATAACGTCAAAAATGGCTATTATTGCAGCACTGTCCACCAGGAGCCCACTATGTCTATTCAGGCTAACAAGCAGCAAGCGCTCAGTGCAGCGCTTTCACAAATCGAGCGTCAATTTGGAAAAGGCGCGGTCATGCGCCTGGGTGATTCACCTCGCGAGCCAATCCCTTCGATTTCTACCGGTTCTCTGAATCTGGACATTGCTCTGGGCATCGGCGGACTTCCACGCGGGCGCATCGTTGAGATCTTTGGGCCTGAATCGTCGGGCAAGACGACCCTTACCCTCTCCGTCATTGCTCAGGCGCAAAAGGAAGGCAAGACCTGTGCGTTCATTGACGCGGAACATGCGCTTGACCCTGACTATGCTGCCAAGCTCGGTGTGATCGTGGATGATCTGCTCGTCTCTCAGCCAGATACCGGTGAGCAGGCGCTGGAAATTGCGGACATGTTGGTACGCTCGCGCGCTGTTGATGTATTGATCATCGACTCGGTTGCCGCTTTGGTTCCAAAAGCAGAGATTGAAGGCGAAATGGGTGATTCGCACATTGGCGTCCAGGCGAGACTTATGAGCCAGGCCCTGCGCAAGATTACCGGCAACATCAAGGAAAGCAATTGCCTTGCCATTTTCATTAACCAGATCCGAATGAAGATCGGCGTGATGTTCGGAAGCCCGGAGACCACCACAGGTGGCAATGCGTTGAAGTTTTACGCATCTGTTCGATTGGACATCCGTCGTACGGGCGCCGTGAAAGAGGGTGACAATGTCATTGGTAATGAAACCCGTGTCAAAGTCATCAAGAACAAGGTTGCTCCGCCTTTCCGTGAGGCTGAATTCCAGATCCTCTATGGTGAAGGCATTTGCAAGCTGGGCGAGTTGATCGACCTGGGCGTTACCCACGGCATTATCGAAAAAGCCGGCGCCTGGTATTCGTACAACGGCGAAAAGGTTGGCCAGGGCAAGAACAACGTCAAGAGCTTCCTGCGTGAGAACCCATCAGCCGCTCAATCCATCGAGGCCTCGCTTCGCAGCAAACTGCTTCCTTCGCGCAGCCCTGCGCCTGTTGCAGTTGAGTCTTCGCCTACTGCGGCACCATCCGCTTCCCCGGCTTTCAAGTCAGCTCAGGCATCGCCTCAGTTTGTCCCTGCTCGATCTCAATCTCGGATCGAAGTTGGTGAGAGCCCTGCTACAGAGCGCCCGTTAAGCGCAGAAGCCAGTCCGCAACGAATGGCTGGCTCAGGAGATAGCGTCGCTCGTGGTGAAATTGTCAGCCGAGAAATCGGGGCGGCAGTCTCGAAAGCACCAGAGCAAACCATCAATGTGAGCCAGCAGTTGGCATCTTCCTCCTGGTTCGAGCGCGCACTGGAGCAGGGTATTCTTGAACAGAAACACGCCTGGATCATGTACAAAGGCAATACAATTGGTCGTGGGCGAGATGTCTCTCGCGACAACATTGAGGCGGATCCAGTGCTGAAAGCTGAAATTTTGGCTCAACTTTCCGCTGTCAATTAATATACAATCGAAAAAGGCGCCATTATGTGATGGCGCTATTTTCAATAAGAGATCTGCTATGTCTGAACGTATTATCGAAGCAACAACCGAAAAATTCACTGACCTGTTGTCTGGCACTAAAATGCCAATTTTGGTCGATTTCTGGGCGGAATGGTGTGGCCCTTGCAAAATGATCGCTCCGCTGCTCGAAGCGCTCGCGCATGATCGTGATGACATTTTGATCGTGAAAGTGAACGTCGATGAATCGCCGGAGCTCGCTACTCGTTATGGTGTCCGTGGTATTCCTACCCTGATCTTGATGCAGGATGAGGAGATCAAGGCCACCAAGGTTGGCGCGCTATCACGTGCTCAGCTGGATGCATTCCTTGCGCAAAGTCTGTAGGACTTAATGGCCGCCTAGCGCGGCCTTCGAGGCAGTCATGAAGCAACATCCAATCACGCCACACATCCCCTTCTTTGCTCAGCCTGGCTGCAAGACTGAGCGAACATGGGAAGCCACTTTCGAGGATCGCTGTGGCAATAAGGCAACCCTCACGCACATCGAGTATCGAGACAAAAAGAACGCGCTTCACCAAGCGGTGATTCGCGTGAAATGGGAGAATCCGTCGAATTAGCTGGTGGTAAGTGCGTCGTACCTTCTAGAATGTATCTAGAGGAGAAAATATGAACGCACTAGCTTTATCTGCAAAGTTAAAAGAGATTTACCAGCCTTTTGTAGAGCTCGGTTGTAATATTGATTTAGAGCTCGCCAGGAGTCTTTTTAAAGAGGCTGAGGATAACTGTAGAATTGCAGAAGATTGTGGTGTTAACACGGGCCGCATCAAACAGAATATTGCGACCAGTGTGTTCGAGCCTCTTCTGAGGGATATATCGTTAGTCGCGCATTTTTTGCCAGATCTTCTAGTCCACCTGCCGTGGATGAGAACAATGTGCCAAATTCCGTATAAACATACGGATCTGGAAGCAAGCACTTTTCGTTACGTGCTCGAAAGCTATCGAGTTAATCTCCTCAATGGAGATGATCTTTGCTCCTTCATGCAAAAACTTGACGTCTATTATTTAAACAATCGACATGAATTATACCTTCAAGAATTCATGAAATTGATGTACGTTTTGGACGATGAATTGTTGAACGCTGAGGTTCTGCATTCGCTTTTAAGAAATTCTAATGTGCTTGCAGAAGCGTGTATTGAAATGCCTAACTCTTTGCTGTCTGAAGATGCAATGGAGTCATATTTTAGAACTATTAAGTCGGCATGCGTTAAAGTTGGAACTAAGGCTATTCTTAAATATGAGGTTCTAGAAAAGCTCAGGGTAAACGCATTGCTCAATGGCTATCCTAAATTAATCGATGATGTTCTAATACAGACCTGGGATGAAACATCAATTTATAACTTTTACAGATCAACTGATCTATACCCGTCAGCTGATGCCTGGCTTGCATCTATTAAGAGCGCCAGCACAAATCTACAGCGTAACGCCGTTATAATTGCGGCGATATCCCTTTACGTAAACCATTTTATTGACTTAGATATTGAGATGGTTTGCCAAAATGCTGTAAATGATAATTTCAAACTAGAAACAAAAATTATTGGCGATTTAATATCTGATTGCGCGGTGTCGACGAATGACCGTTTTAGTCGTTTTGCAGTAGCCTATATCGATGCCTGTAGAGCACATGGTGTAGTTAAGCGCGCTTTTGAGCATTTTGATGAAATGGGGATAGATCCGAAAGAGCTCAGGATTAAGGGTGCATCGCAACACCTTGCTGCTCATGAATTTGGTATATAAATAATGATAAATAATTGTATAGAAAAGCACATAGACGGATTAACTAAGCTATGTGCTGCTTTGGATAATGGGCTTTCACCTTTAGATCCGTCAGTAACCATGGATGATCTTTTTTCGGGCGTAATTAATTCTTATAATTACTTCCCCAGAGAAATTTCTGCATGGTACAAGGAAAACTATAAAAATAAAATACTTAAAAATCCAATGGGATACATCGACTTTTATGGAAAGCATTTCATAAAGCAGCTAGGAGTTGAATTAAAGCGTGGCACTGATTACTTGGCTGAGAACATTAAGAAAAACATGCATTGTGCTTCTGTGCTATATGCATATTATGCCTTGAACGATGAGGCCCTGCCTCCAGTGACCTCCATGTATATTGAGAGGTTGATGGTTATTGACCTGTTTGGCGCAGGCATGCGAACGGATTTTATACTCGATAATCTTTTGAATCTAGGCTGCTCTCAACAGCAAATAGATAAAACTATTGACACATTAATGACGAAGCTTACTGAGCTATTCAAAGTGAATGACGCAGAGCTCTCTTTCATTGTGTATAGCAATGATGTCCTGATGGATTCAATTCGGGCGGTAAATGGACAATCAAAAATTGATTTGATAGCAAAACTTCTGGATGGCCTCGATAAGAAAACGATTTCACCAAAAACCTTTCCCTGTATGGCTAGACTTATTAGCTTTGTTATTCGTACATTGCCGGATTCAGTCGGTGAAGATGTTCGCGGAATTAAAGGAAAAGAGCTGTTTTATGCAGTGGCGAAAATGTCTGCAAAGCCCAAGTTCATGGCAGAAGACTGCATGGAAGATTTACTGCTTCAGCTTCTTGATGATTATAGTGAATCAGTCGACCTGCAATCACTTATGCATTTATCAAATGCATTGATGAACAAGCCAGAAAGACTGAAGGAAGTCACCGGCCACCCCTTGTTTAGAAAAACAGTGCAGGAAGACCCAGACTTTGTCGCTAAAACGTTCATGAAAATCTGTAGGGATAAAAATAACGCTTTGCAGCTATCCTGTGAAATGAAAATACCTCTGTCTACGGCTCAGAAAAACATCCTGAAAACAAAAATGGCGAAACTTGATTTTTGGCTCTAGTAATTAGAATCATGCATTGATTAAAGAATGCTCTGATTAGGCCCTACTTGCGTGGTGTAATGCCTTTGTTGGCTAGCTGTTCTAGTTGAAACTTTATATCTTGTATGGCGGAATAGTTGGCTGGATTATTGTTATCAGCGCATTGATCAGCTGCTTTCAAAGAAGCAAAGAATATATCGGCACTCCACTGATCACGCCTAGGCTCATCAAGCATCTCGCCTATCCGCAACACTTTAAGCAAGCCACGGCACTCTCCGTAGTACTGTCCGCGAAACTCTGGATCATTCTGTCGAGCCAGGTTTCGAATGTTGTCATCAAGCAGCTCTTCGATGAAAGTTTCAAGGATCGCTGGCTTGGGCGCTACTGACATCTCAATGCTTTCATTCTGCTTGCGAAGAGACTCTTCCGCTTTGGTAAGCAATTCCTCCACAACTTCAAGATGCGCCTTCACGGCTGTGGGCAGGCTGGAAAACTTTTCTGGAATGTCGCCCGTCCAGCTAGCAGCAGCGCGCAACTCATTGATCAATGTCAGAAGGTTGCGGGAATTCAGTTGCTCGGCCATTTGTAAATTCCTTGGCTACTTCGCGGTAAACCTGGCAGCGGAGATCACTGCGCTGGAAATGGCTGCCCTGTGAACCCACAGGGCCCATGCGTGCTGGGTCGCCTGTGACACATAGAAACCACCTGGAAGCTTTTCAAGCAGAAGGCTCATTTTGGACGCCGCATGCTCAAAAAGCCTGTTTTCCAACTCGAAATCGGGCTCGTCAGTACCAAGACTCATGACCAGATCAAAATCATCATCGCGTCGTGATTGACTGTGCTCGTTCATGATTTCCGCTACTCGCTTTAATGTTCGCAGATATCTTCGGCCATACAATTGATTCAGTCAACACTGCCCCTGGATCTTTTGAGCGGCACTGGTTCGGTCTTGACAAATTTCTGAGAACCAGGGGCAATCACAAGCTTAGGCCTTCAGAGATGATCGCGGATCTGGCCGAGGGGTGTTTTTTGGCGAGTTCTGATAGGTCTAAAGAATCTTGATCTAAAGCACGCAGAAGATTGCGTATAGTTTGTGCCTTTGAAAGCCCTGTATAATCAGGAAGAATGTCAAAACCTCCAGCTGTTACGGCTTTTAAGACCAGAGATTGAATCGTGAAAATTTGATCAGACGCCGTATCATTTTCAATCATCAGGCTATCCAATGCAGCAGCCTTTTCCTCCATGCTCTCGCACCTCAAAATCCTACGCTCAGCATAATCCGTTATGAGAATATTCATGAACTGAGTACCCTCTCCCCTTATTACTGCATCTTCCGCTAATTTTGTGGGTATAAGACCTCTATTGTCACGGATGATCGATGCCAGGTTACTGAAGTACAGATCTTTAATATCATCATGAAGATCAACCTCATGATAACACCTCAGCAGCTCGCTCATTATGACAGGAGTCCCGTAATGTAGGGCTGTTGCAAGTTCATCAACCACTTCGCTTGAGAGAATGGTGGGTGACCCATACTTTCTTATAAGCTTTCGAGTTACATTGATATATTCCCGATCATCCAGGAAAACACTGTGCATTCTTGAAAATGATTCTTTTCCAAGTCCGCAAAAAATTGCATCAAGATAATCGTCATCATATGCGCTGTAGTCGAGCATCATTTTATAAACAGAGACACATGAATCAAAATCATTTGATATTTGTTTGAAAAGCTCGGTCACACAGATGGGAAGGCGCAACTCCCTAAATAAATCAACCATGGATGCCAGGTCGGCTTTATTCGAAGTTAGGTCAATCGTTGTTAGATGCTTTGCCATCGCAATGTCAAGGCTGTCAAAATTAAGCTGATGACTATATGATCGATAATGAAGTCCGGACTCTATTAATAAATTCTTTTTCAGCGGATTTTCAAGACCACCAATCAGATCGATTATGGCGTTGTTGAAATGCTCTTGATAATCTAAGCTTGATAATTTGCTTCTAGCATAAACGAGTTCAGATACCAGTAAGGCTGTTTCATCAAATCCAAGTGGATGTCGATCCCCTCCCCATGCACGCCTAATGACCGTATAGCATGAGGCGCACAGGCGTGGTGAATCGCTTACCAGCTTAAGCAAAAATTGCTGAATCCTCTGCGCGCCTGCCTCGGCAATATATTCTATAAGTTTGTCTTCTTCGCATGCAGAATATTTAAGTAATTGTGAGGCAATTTCATTAGAAATTTCTTTAGTTAAATTAGTGGGTAGATTTTTGATTGAGAATTTCATGTTTCATAATCCAAAAGAATTCGAAATTAGCGTCTTCCTGCTGGATGGGTAGAGTGCAATTATTTTAGATTCATCATTTTTGTTTTCGCTAGTGAAGGGCCACAAGGCCGCAAACGCATCTTGACTAATGCCTCTTATTGCAGGTGGTGATTTCAAAAGCCCTATCGTTTGTATGTACATGATAAGGAAATCCCGCAGGTGCTCCTCGCGAGTTTTCTGAGAGACAGGCCCCCTTGGCAAGGTTAGTAGCTCACTAGCAGCGTCAGAAAGCGACATCTGCTTGCTATCTCTATAATCATCAATGATTGCGTGAATCATTTCATCGTGGCGACCAATATCACAAGTTACTTTTAAAAAATCATAACAAAAGTTAGCATCTGAATTGGAGATAACCTGTTTAGCGTTATCCACAATCCAATTTATGATTACGCTTAGACCTGAAAGGTCATAACCTTCGCTCAATATCTTACTTATAATTACCGGATTTTCATTTTTACTTAAAATATCAAGAAACTGACACTTCACTTCTTCTGTTATGATGAAATTATCCCCAATGTTACGCATAACCATAATACTTGCACGAGCAGACCCTGGATTTTCAATAATTTCCTGGTGAAGTTTTGCTATTCCTTCGTTACCAAGAACATTTTGAAATGCTGTTAAATACAGCTTTGACAATCTATCGTGAAATACAAGGTCAAAATATAAGTCTTTAGTGAACGACTCATCGCCTAGCATGCTGATGCACTTTTCAAGGCATTTCGGCAAGTGTGTATTAATGAATACATCGCGCAAATTAATACCTTTTTCTATGCCGACCATCTTATCAGCTAGTGCAGCATCAACATGAAAGCCGCCATCAATATCTTTAAGTGTATTTCTGCAATTAAGGCCTAAGGCGAGCAGAAGGTTTATATTTTTCTTATTGGCGCATCCAGTAATTAAATTAACAAGAATGTCGCGAAAATATACCTTTGAATCAGCGCTATGCGCCACGCCTGACAATGAGAGGAGATTAGTGAAGAGGTTTGCAGTCTCGGTTGCTCCAAATGGGTGTTTTTCTCCGTAAAACTTCAGAGTGATCGACAGAAGCTTGATAAAAACGTCTCCGCGAACCTCATTGGCTGTTAACAAAGCGTTGTAGATTGAATCTGTGCTCATCGTCGACATATCCATTAGTAACGAATCAAGCCGATCATCGTTGGCACCTGTAATAAGTTCGATGAATTCCCTGTTTTCTTTAATAGTTAATTTTTTACCAAATGCTGACAGCTTGAGTTGTTTCATGATGATCTCCCGGTTTCTTAATTTTAGCATGGACAGCTACGATCAAATCCAGCCAATCGTCAATTAAGACAAATTGATTGACACCTCTATCAGCTTGGTTATAATTCACACCTATTGCCAGGAGCTAAGCTAATGAAGGCCATCTACCGTTTCTTCATCCGCCTGTACCAAGCGCATCTCTCTCCACATAAAGGTTATCGGTGCGCATATTCATTGGAAAAAGGCGGGCCTGGTTGCTCTGGTGCTGTGCTGAGAATCCTGGAGGAAGACGGCCTCATTCGAGGTTGGACAGCAATCCAGCGTCGTTTTGATGAGTGCTCGGATTCAGCCAAAGAGCGAGCCAGGCGTTCAAAGCAAAAAAAGAAGAATGGGAATGGATCCGGAAACAGCTGTTATGGCGCGGAAGACGCATGTGAGCTGATTTCATGCAGAAGCGGAAAGAATACCGGATGTGATACACCATCTTGCGATGTCCCATCCTGTGATGCTCCATCATGTACAACCTTGACAGTTTCATTGTGGCTTGGCTTGGTTAGGGCTTTGTTCCGAAAGTAGATCATCAACGAAAATTAAAGCCCCGATTGTAGCCGGGGCTTTAATGTCAAGGGACTTCCGCACCCTCGTTGACTGTTGCTTCCATCCGGTCATTCCGCTTCAGGATCCTGGTGATGATTTTACCTGCACTCGGTTCTTGTGCAGCCTCTTCTATTAACGCGGCAGGCAAACCCTTCAATATCTCCGCTAAAACCGACGCATTGCGCTTGGGCGCTGGAAAATCCTTCCAGGTTGTAATCATTTCCCGAAGCTCATTAACAGAATCCGCCTCTCTGCCTTCCAGATCAAGATAGATAGAAGGAGAGACTGTGGCTTGCTTGAATGCTAGATACCAGTCAGCTCCATCACTAACGGTTCTCGAAATAATGCTGAGCTGTGCCTGACTTGCTCCCTTCCTGATACAGTGATCAATTAATGCATGGCCATGATGCTGTGACAGCTCGGGCTTGTAAATGTTTTGAGCGGACTCGATAGAGTTCTTGCTGTTCAACGAAATCAATATATTTAAATACTGGAATGGATCGATTTCTTTATTGTCACCGCTGTTGCAAGCGGTTAGAGCATCAAATACTTTTGAGCTTGGCCTAATATCAATTCCTTTCAATACCGTTTCAATGTTTTTCCCTGTCAGTGCTTTCAGGTAGTTTGGAACGGTTTTTAAGAGTTCAATCGCATCGCCGTCATCATGATATGCAGCAGCAGCAAGCAATATCTTGAGAGTGGTTTTTGACTGAGTTTTTTTGAAGAACTCAACTGGATAAAGATCTTTATTTTGACTTCTGAGTAATCCCGCGCTTTTATCAAGAACGATATTTGCGTTAGAGAATATTGCTGTCTCAAAGCCTCTTTTAGGAGATTGCGCGATATCGCGCACCAGCTCATCTCTGGATTCCGCGTCACATAATCTGTGAGCAAGCATAAAACCTACAAAGGTGTTTAGACGTTGCGTAACATTGTAATGCGTTCTTGGATCTGGATCGCCCAAAATTTCATTTACGAAATCTCCGGTAGATGATTTTGTTGACAAGAATTTATCAATGACATTCCAGCAAAGTTCAGCGTCTTTGTGCCTTGGTTCTCTAAAGTATTCCCAATTTAATTTATTGGAAAGGGTTAAAAGCTCATCGTAATTCATAAAGAAAGTTCCGAAATAATGTAGTCTTTTTTCTGCTTTTGATTACAGAAATCAAGATAAAATCTATCGCCAGTGAATTCGTAAATTTTCTTTGCATCACTAGCTGAGCGCATTCCTTTAGCGACAAGTTCCTGGTCAATCCCGCCAATCAATGCGCCAATAGAGCATCGCTTTGGATTGTAGTTCCAAAAACTAGACATGCTCTTAACGACGTCTTGAATTTCAGCAACTGGATCAATCGTGCGATTTTTTAAGGTAAGGTAGGCTTGATGACCAAGCTGAGCCTGCTTGAAGCCCATATACCAATCTGCGCCATCGGAAATCATCATCTTGAATATAGAACGGTGAATGTCATCCACGACGCTTCGCTGAAGCATATGAAACACGTATTCATGGCCAACAGCCTTGGCAAGTTCAGGCCTGTAAAAACAAGACAGATCATCGATGCTCGTGTTATCGCCAACCTTCAATAGCTTTTGCAGATAGTTAAATGGAGTATCTTTCTCTGCATCTGGGTAAAGTGCTTTATAGCATTTGCTTTCAGGTGGTACAGCTACATATTTGAGAATTCTCTCAATCCGCCCTCCTACAAATTGGTTCTTGAATTTTTTGTGCTCAAGAAGATATGTAATGGCTTGATGATCATCAACCCTGATTGCCTGCTCAATTATTTGACCAGTTTGGTATCTGCCAAACAATTTTTCAATTACTGAATCCTCTCTAAAAGACCCATCGAGAAGTCGTAATATCGAATGATTTGAATAATAGGCATCTGGAGGCAAAGAATCTAGCACTGCCTTACTAGGCACTCCATTTGATATTATTAGCTTTTCAGCAAATTCATCATGAAAAATTGCTTCACTTTCAAACTTTTGCTTTAAGCCAGTAAGAAACTTAAAATCTTCACTGAAGTAATACTGCATGCCGAAGGCCTTGGCTGCTAGCTCGCCTAGCGTTAGCCCATGCGATAAAACTTCATCCATTAGTTTGCTAAAACCCATTATTTGCTCAGCGCTCATGGGTTTTTCATTTTCGATATTAAGCTGCTCAGCAAGGTAGCAGTAATGAATAAATTGTCGTCTGGTGATGGTCATGGATCTGGCTTCATGATGTTTTAATTATTATGAGGCCAGATCCACTACATTTTCAACACTTAATCAATTTCATAGTACTCAGCAAACCAGTCGATGGTAAGACTTCTGCTGATTTCGTCAATGTTCAAGGCGGATATTTCAATAGTCGCGGCTGACACGTGATCGAGATCGACATAGTGCCAGGCACCATCCATGTTCACAGGTCGTGTCGTACCGTTGATGCTGAAGGTCGGGTCAGCCAGGTACTGGGCTTCAGATGGGGTTGCGGCTCTGTAGAAGATTCGCTTAACCCTCATTGAGCTATCGTTAAAGCCGATTGAGCCGGTTGTCTGCTGCCCTGTTGCCATTGACAGTCTTGTTTTCAAGTAGTCGATGGCATTACATGGGTTCGACGTCCCATCTTTACTTTTACTTGATGAACAAGCAGATGGGACGGACAGCGTAATATCATCAACTAGAACTGGGCCCTGGTATAAATTCAGCAAATAACTACCTTTAATGTAAGAGTAAGGATTGCAACTGTAATACCCATTCCAGTAGCTGTAACATTGACGATAAGAAGTGCCAAGACTCGCATTGCTCCTATAAAGTGAAACGCCTGCGTATGAAGAAAATATCTTCTCGCTCATTACAGTATTCTTCTGGCGCACATAAACCACATCCATCCAGCTGGTTGATTCGGGATCCGCATACCCATCTGCCTTAAACCGAGTATATGGGTATGATTCGCCAAATGGATAAGCAACAAGATTTGCATCTAGGTGAGCGGTGAAAGCTCCATTGCCGCTCACCTCAATGGTTCCGGTAGTGCCGGCTGCGCCAGTCGAGACCTTAATGTATTTCTTTGTACTGTCTGATTTATATCCAATCGGATAACTGCATTGACCGCTAGTTTCACCTTCGACGAACGAGGACACAATGCATGCTTCACTATAAATATCATTGTTTGTCGAAATTGATTCATGACTGAAAGCAAATCTGTTTGGATCATACGTTTCAGGCGTGACCTCGATGCTTGCAAGCATGCGACCGTTCTTGCTGGAGCCATCCCGAATTTCAAATACAGTATTCACGCCCTTGGCTTTCACTGGTACGTCAAATGTCTTGCTCAATGACTTGTTCGTAAAGGCTTCAAGGTAAACGCCATCACGATGAACCGTGACATAACCGCTATCGGTGGTGATATCCAAGGCGATTTTGCAAGTACTCGCTTTATAAATGCCCTGACAGTACGTTCCGTTTGGTGCTGTAATGCTGCCAACGTAAACAGGCAGATGCCGCTTGACAGTCAGCTTTTGCCTAATCGTCTCCTCGTCTTTTATGCAGGCGCCACTCGATGCCCCAGTACCTTCGCATATGACTATAAAGTAGTCTGACTGATCGCTCGTTGGGGCTATGCTTTGGGCTGTAGAAAAACCAGCGCTATTAGTATTTCCATAAGTTTGAGCCGAGTTTTCACGGTATATCGCAAGATAGGCCTTTTGGTGCTGTCCTGGTTCTGCGCTAGGCTGGAAACCTGCCACAACTTGGTAGTAGCAATTATCATTTTCATAGTTCTGGGTACATATCCAGGTATCAGCCTCATCCGTAGATGCTTCTACCTTATTACCATTCGTGTAGTAAGCAGCAGAATAGGTCAACGGAATGCTTGGCGCTGTTGTCGATACGTCTCTTTCTGCCATGATTGGGTATCGTTTATCGTCAACATCAGAAGGGCAGACAGGCCCGTCAACGAATAACAGCTTCTCGTCACCTTCATAGACCCAGGTCGCATTTCCGCTTCTTACTGAAGTCGATGCCACCAGTGAATTACGCTTAACAATGGCGCCTGTAACGCTGTTAACCGTGCAAACGCTAACAGAGCTTCCGCTCGGTGAGTCGTATCCGTTTTTGTAGTCAAAATAGAGCAAGCACCCCTTGTAGGTGTATGTTCTCTGACAGGTGGAGTAGAAGTGGGCGTACGGCGCATATTCATTCACTTCCATGGTCTGTGGGTTGTGCTCAATAGTTATTGAATAGGTATCGAGGACAATATTCTTCTCATGGCTCTCATCGGTATGTGTTCTGAGCTCGAAGGTATAATCGCCTACACCGAGTGTTTCACCACATGTGCTTGTGCGGGTATCACTCGTGTAAAACGGATTAATTTGGCACAAAAGCTTATTCGTGGTTTTGTTGTACAAATAGCCACTGGTATTTGAGCTAATGGGAAGATTAAAGGAAACTGTGCCGCCATGATACGGAACATTCGGCACTTCTTGAAGGCGTGTTATACTTCCCGTGTATTCAGGGCGTCTTACCGTGATCTCAAACTTATCAATTTGCCTATTGTTGTAGCTATTTGCTGTTTTCCCGTCCCTAATTTCAATTACGTGCGTTCCAATAGGCAAGTTAGCTACAGCATTTGAAGCGTATCGATAGTCGAAATCAAGCAAAAATTCTCCATTAATAAAAATGGAGGCCGCAGCTGATCCTGAGGTCAAAATCGAGGAAAGATAAACACGGCAAGTATCCTCGTAAATATGAATCACACAATCTTCTGAAATCCCTGCAAACTCAGCTCCTGATTTTACTCTCCCGAAATAGTAGGGGTAATCTGCACTGCTGCGATTAAGATAGTAATAATTAGACACGTAATTTGCATCTGAAGGGGCTCTTGATCCGAACACAGCGCCCGTGAAGACAACATAGCCATGGTTCATAGTAAACGTATCGATCACAGGATCACTGTCTTCTTGTGTCGTCCCGGCTCTTACTTTTAATTGGTAGACAACGTCCTTTTCATCTTCATTTATTTGATAGCTTGGCGAAGCGCTGGCATTTTGATACACGGATGACTTGTAAGTGCCATCTACACGCTGAGCATAGAGAACAGGCCATGCTGCATGTGTATATCCCATTGCATTGACTTGATGGGACATGGGCTGTGAGCAGTAACCAAAATCCTTGTACCTGATGTCACAATTAAGGGTCTCTGCGGCAAACTGTGCAGGTGTTTCAGCGGCTGTTAGTACCTTTGGTTTGTTAATCTTTGCCTGATAAAGGAGGTGGTACTTCTGATCGATGGCGGCTTGCCTAGTGGTACACGAAACGTTGCCTTCATAGATATCAACAGCCCTGTCGTAAGTGACAAAAAACTGCGAACTATGGTTTACATTTTTTGCTGAGTTCACAGATTTCGTATTGTAGGTAACACCGCCATCCCGGCTCCAGCATTGTGTGGTGTTCGCAGCGCTAGTTTCCCACGCCATCGACCATTGTTTAGTACAATACGTAGAGTTATAGAATGTCTCACATGGATAGCCTGTGGCAGCGTCAGGAAGCTCAGACGTGAGTTTAAATATATGTGGCGCGTTGAGGTTCATTTTAACCTGAATGCGATCAAGCGGCTCGCCTGGGCTGTAATACTGCCTAGCCTCAACCTCATAGACGCGATCAGCTACAATGCCCCCCATCGTAAAGTTGGTCGTTGTAGATCCGATGCTGCTGGTCAAGGTGACCCATGCACTGTCTGGGTTCGTTGTGATATCACGGTAGTACAGGCGGCCTGCTGTATTGGCTACTGTCGTAATGGCAATAGTACAGGAGCCATTGTATTCGGATGAAATACATGAGTCCCCGTTGTTGGTCTCAAGCCTCATGTAATAACTGGGCCGGTTCGCTTTCAAAGACAGGCTAGCCAGGATGTCATTCTCGGCATGATTGCCTTCGCGCAGGGCAAATTCTCGCTCACCCTCCAAGACGTTAATCTTAAATCCAGTGCTATTGCTGCCCTGCCACACCTTCTCGCCGGTTTCAGTGTTCCACAGCGATACGAGTGGGGACGTCGTCTCAACTTTGAGGGCTATATCGCAGTCATTGCGAGAGTAGATCATGTTGCACGTGGCGCTTGTCACTGGCGCCAGGGTCGCTGTATGGGGCTCCCTCTTGCCAAGAAGCGAGAAGCGTGTCAGCAGCGGGTCGGTGATGCGGGGTGTTGACGGCCCGTGGATGCGAAGATCGTACGCGTTGATCGTTTCACTGGCGCCATCATAGTTGTGTACCGTGACTGGAATCGAACCGTTCACGCCGCCACCGCCCACGGGGCTGCGAAGATAGCTATGCCATAGCGTTGCCTTGTCGGTTGCTGTGTAGTCTAAAGTGAGAATGCAGTCTCCGCGCTGATAATTGAAAACGCATTCCGTGGGCCCATTCTGCTTGAGTGTGCCGGTGTAGGACTGCTTGATGCCTTTGGCAATGTAGGACGCCAGAATCGGGGTATTGCTTTCCTGACCTGCTCTCAAAAGGTAAGCTGTACCATAGTCTGTGGCAGATGCCGTGAAAGATCCTGACGCGCCACTGGTGACCAATTCCCCGTCTTCTGTCCATACGGAGGCCTGCTGCGCGGTCGTTGTGTACTCAACAGCAATTGGGCAGTTGTCGTCAGCGTATGGAATTTCACAAGATGCTTTCTGGGCTATGAAGCGACCTGTATTTGGACTCAAAATCGCTTTAAGCTCTTGGCGAGCAAGTATCTCGCCAGTTGCTGAAGCACCAGCACGGAGGTCGACAATCGCACCCTCCGTGCCTATCGAAATGACATCCTGCCCCTTGGCTCTGAGAGCGGAGATGGCGGTTTCACGTATCCATAGTGTACCCAGATCATTGGTTTGCCATTTAACTCGAAGACCGCATTTCTCGGTATCCGAACTGATATTGCAGGAATCGCCATCGGGTAGGCTGATTGAGCCTTCAGGCTCCACGCGAAAGCCCTTTGTGATGGTTGCGGCCAAGAGATCGCCGTCAACAGTCTTGCCTTCACGCAATTCATAAACAACTGAAAAATCGTATGCCTTGGCTGGCAGGCTTCCCTCTTTGGTGTCTTCAATGACAGACACCAGGCCGTTTGCCGTGCGTTGCCATACAGACGTCGTTGCAACATTCGAGGATGTCCAGGTCAATGCCACTTCACAATGATCAAATCCTGTGTAGATTTGGCAAGAACCCCCATTGGACGCAGTTATTTCGCCGGCTTTCTCAGGTGCGGGTGGGTTCGTGGCCCAGCTATCATCCCACTCAGCAGTAAGTGTGGCGGCGTCCATTAACCGCGCATCGAGTGTAGCTCCGTCACGCAGTTGATATTCAAGCTCTTGTTCGAAGCGGACATAGGCATCGACCACGCCGTCATACGCGTAGGCCATCCTGTTTTTCTTGTCCCCGTCTATCCGCCATAGCCCCGCAGGGGATTCTTTGGAGGTAAACCAGACAAGCGGGATTCGGCAGAAGCCGTCCTTAGCGGGCAGCCTGCAACTCAGCCCCTTCGGCGCGACAATGAGGGCATCAACCTTCGTTTCAGGCGCAATGGCTTCACCAGACAGCCATTTGAGTTCTGGCACGTATCTCTGAAACCGAAGATCAGCATTGGCCATGCCAGAAATGGTTGCCAACAGTAAAACACAGGAGATTTTAAAATATTTTTGCATGACAAAGCCCTCTTCGCTCAATGATAGCGGAGGGTCTTCGTCATGACAATATAATCAATTCACTATCTTCTAGCCTTTGATGTTTTCCCTCAATGCAAGCATGCCTTTCAAAGTCGGGATCTCACCCTCTCTCTGAATAGATGAGGCGCTTTCTGGAATGACGAAGGCAGTGAAATCACGGCCCTTGAGCTCCTTGGCGTAAGGGCCAAAGCCACCCATTTTTGGGAGCCCTTCATCACACTTCACAAGCTGTTCACGAATGGCATTCGAGAAGGTGGAATTGGCAAACCCAAGCATGAGCGCCGGGCCCTTGTAAAAAGCACTCAGGCCGTCTGCCTCATAGCCTCCTGAAGACGCCTTGCATAGGCACTCACGCACTTGCTCGGTGCGCAAGGAGAAAACATCGTCACATTTCAAGCAAAGCAGTAGCTTCATTTTCTCTCCAGAACCCTGTCTTACTGATCATTTTTTGATCAAATTGATGTCATATGCATAAGGCTGTGTCTCAAGACTTTGTCCACAGCTTTACCCACAGCTCCAGTGGATAATTTTTTACTAAATAACATTGAATTATAATGAATTTTGTCATCCTGTCAATAGCGCGGGAAACTTGTCAATTAGCGCGTATTGAGGTAAAGTCAAAGGCTCAAATATAGAGGAATTTTTCATGTACAAGCACCAAAAAGCTCGCTCAGCCCTCGCCTTCGGTCGCGCCATTGCAGTGTCGGCCCTGGCAATTTTCGCAGGTAACACGGCACATGCCTCAATAACAGCAGAGCAGGACGCGCACATCCGCTCTGTTTTTGAGAGCGATCTCATCGGTGCCAAGGTACAGGAGATTAGAAAAACGCCAGTCAGTGGGATTGTCAGCGTCGAAGTGGAAGATGGCTCGACGGTATACACAACAATGGATGCCAGCTTCTTTTTCGTGGGTGATTTGTATCAGCGCGAAAGCGACGCCATCGTGAACCTTTCGAAAATCAGGCTTCAGCAGATTGCGAAAAAGATTATTGATACAACGCCAGAGAGCACGATGATTGTCTACCCTGCCCCCAATCAGAAGACTGTCATTACCGTGCTAACAGATGTTGATTGCCCTTACTGCCAAAAGCTTCATGCTGATATTGCCAGCTTGAACGAGCTTGGTGTCACTGTGCGCTACATGGCATTTGCTCGAATGGGGGTAGATAGTGAGACAGGCGAAAAAATGCAGAGTGTTTGGTGCTCCAATGATCAGAAGGCCGAAATGGATCGCGCCATGATGCGTTTGGACGTTGAAAATCGCCAATGTGGGCAGAACCCTATTGCCATGCACTATGCGGCTGCGCAATCGATCAAGGCCAGCGGAACACCGACAATCATCATGCAGGATGGATTCCTTATGCCTGGCTACAATGCGCCAGAAGCCATTGCCGAACTCGCGATCCAACATAACTGAGCATAGTAGAACCTTTCCAGGCGCTTGATTGCGCCTGGAGTCAGTAAATATACTGAACAAAAGGAGACCACAATGCGTACACCAGTTTCAGACATGAATTTTTTGGGAGACAATAAATACGAGATTGCTCATAAGCTGACAGCTGTTGATATTGATTGGGGAGTTGAGTTTTCTAAGGCAGCCATTGAGTCATTTGCAATTTATGACGAAGAGTATCTTTATAGCCGTATACCCAATTTTCCATACGGCCTAATCGAGCTGTTTAAAGAAATGCAGGGCCTGCATTTAATCAAAACACATGATGAATACAAGTCGATATGGGGCGTATTCGAAAGTGTATTGGAGAATAATCCAAACGTTGCCAGATGGTATGTTTTATTTAATCTCGCTCATGATCATGAATACTCGGCGAATGATGCTCGTATTATTGAGTTTATAACTGGTCTTGGCGCTAACGAGTTAATTACGATCAGTGCATACTTGTACATGATTAGGGAGAAAACAGTATTCAACGAAAACTCATTTGACCCAGATTGCTTTAACTCAGTGGTTGTTAGAATGGTTGAGACAGCGTTATTGGATGATCCCTCACCTCCTGATCTATTGGAATCTGGCCAGCCATTTCTAAGCGAGATGCATAAATCAAGTACAGGAATCACAATCCTGGCTTCGAGCAATCTTTATAAAAAAGCGGCTGTAGTTTCTGGAAAGTACTTCACCGACCTACCTGCACTTGTGATGATTGACAAAGATCATTTCGGCGTGGGCAATGAATTTATCGATAACTGCCTAAGTGACAAAGCCAGTTTAAAGCTTATGCATTGGTTAAGTAAAAGAGCTGATGATGCCTCACATGAGATTCTGCCTGTGGTGCAGTCTTTACCCTGGCCGTCTTGTCCTTTTGGTAGGTATGGTGAGTATGTTCATGCTTTAGCGGAGCATGAAATTGTTGCAGCATACAATAAATATCAATATAACTATTTTGAGGATGCTGATTTATCAGACATCGAGCAAATAACCGCGTCGCTGCAAAAAGGTGGTTATGCACACATAATAGGAAAAGATGGCCTTGATGCCTTTTCCTTAATTAGCTTAGATCATCAAATTAATAAAAACCAGGTTGATGATTACATAGAATTACATAAGGGTGAGCTTATTGGGGTATACTCTTTCAGATATTTTAATTCTGCTGCCGTCGTAGGTTCGCTTTCTGGATCCTTATTGTTTTTGGGCCTTAACCAAAGAATTCGAAAGCTAACTGCTATCAACAAAAATCATCCGGAAATAAAAGCCATAAATGATATTATGGCATACGCAGCCTTAAAAATCATGGTAATGGTTAGAGACCATCTTATGATCGTGGACTTAAGTGGCGTTCCTGATGCCGGAAAAAGGCGTGAGCAGATCGGTCACTTGTCAATTGATAAACTGGCACGCTTCACATCGTTAAAATGGAGTTATGGCTCATTCAAGGACTTGATAATAAACGAAAGTGTTTGGTCGACACTCAGCGATGAATTGCAGACGATTGACAACAAAATTTTTGCTGGAATCTCCTTGTCAAAAGAGGATTTTCAAAAGGCAACTCAAGATCAAAAGAAAATAGAGATTTGCAACCGTCTTGATATTTGAATGCCCGCCTGACGCGCAGGGCAATTTTCCGAGAAACATATAAGCTATAGCACAAATCCTGCGTGGTGTTCAACAGCCCTGTTCCTTCCATCCAGCCTGGCTGGCAAAAAGGGCATCGCATCTCTTGATCTTCTTACTGCCAATTTACACAAGCCTTCTGTTTTTAAGTAGGGTGGCACGTATTTCAGCGCGGCTCCATTAAGGTTTACAGCAGTATGGCACAAGGCATATGTTATTCTGCTGCTTGGAACAAAATTAAGACTCATGGGGTTCTGTTCAACGGCTTTACGGCAGAGCAATAGGTTCTTAAACGCAACAGGCACAAACTGAAGAGCAAGACCATTTTGTTCAACAGCTATTTCACACATTGGAATAGTTATTTTCTCGTATGGGATTGAATTCAGCATCAGTCCATCAAACCGGAGCGCCTCGTGATAGCCAGATTCCCTCTTCAGATTTGAAGGTAGATAAGAAAGGCTATCGGAATTCGTCCTAATGCAATTCGCATAAAATTCTGGTTTGAAAAAAGAAAGTGGAACTTTTCTTAGTTCACTCCACCTGTTGGTAGCCTCAAGTGTATCGATAACAGGGCTTGAGAGGTATGGGTATAGGCTCATACTAAATATCTTCTCACGTGGAGGCCAAGTTGTGGCTTGCGAAATGATTTCAAGAAGATAAGGCTTCCAGCTAGTGCTTTTCCTGCCATAAAGGTTTCTTCCCCGGAGACCATCAGATTCGAGGCGATATTGCTTAAGTTCAACCATGTGATGATTTTTAAGTGCCGCTATAAAATTAGAGCCTCGAAGCGTTTCAATACTTTTGCGTTTAAATGTATTCTGTAGGTTCATTTTCCAACCCCTGTTTGTATTTATATATCACGCATTGCTTTGCTGACATAAGTCACATTCAGATGAAATTTGGTTATGCTACGGGAAAATTAGATTGATTTCATTGCCAATTAAATGCGATAATGTTTGAAAAGGAGTAATTTATGAACATTAACTTAAAGAATATATTGGGTGGCTCAGACCCAAATACGGCTATTATCTTTTCCAAGTCTTCCGGGCCAGAAAGCCCGATGGATATTCATCGTGCTCTTATCGCAAATGGCCTTGTGCCGTTACGTGGCGACTATAAGAAACTGCCCGCAATAATGAGTACTATGGAGGCCATAAGCTTGATGGTTCCAAAATCAACTAAGGTTGCCATCGTAATTGAAGACAACGATCTCGATGCAGCAAGCCTAGAAAAAATCAGACAGCTGGTGGTCGATAGATCTTTCAGTCATTGGTCGCTGGATAATGACGCTAGAATCATCATCATTAGTGATAACAAGCCTTCGATGTTCAGGCAGGCTTTAAAAGGTAATGCCGCTTTCGCGGGCAGGTATAACCATGAGCGCTCTCTGACGGCCTAAATACACCAGCCTCTCTTGCTTGGGAGGATTTGGTTGATTAGGTAGCCTTTGATTCGCGCTGACTAGAGATTTTTCTTTAAGTATCTTTGGTAGCATGCAATAATTTCGGTTTGAACAAAAATGAAACCGCATTCCCCGTTTGAATCTTTGATTCATGCGGGGTCAAGGTTTTCGGGCGCGAAGCACCCGCAGTTATTGACCGTAACTCAAAAACTGTATATACATACAGTATGCTAAACGGAATTCGCTGCCGCGCCTACCCCACCGCCGAACAAGCCAAGAAACTGGCTCAGTGGATTGGTTGTGCACGGGTCATCTACAACGCAAAAGTCGTGGAAATGCAGTATTTCCGCACCTTTTCGCGCAAGTCTCTGGGCGTTGGTAAGGCGACAATCGACCAGGCCTATTCACAGTTCAAAGATGACGAACTTACTCCATACTTAAGCGAAGTGCCCTCACAGATTCTTCGAAATGCTTCTGTTCAGTTCATGAATGGATGGCAACGTTTCACCAAGGGCTTGGCTATGCCGCCCCGCTGCAAGCGGCGCGGTGAGCGCGACAGCGTTCACCTCACCAGCGAGCTGTTCAAAATCGTTGGAGATGGTTTGGTCGAGATCGGAACAAAGCGGTTTCCGGTTGGCACGCTTCGCTTCAAACTGCACCGTGATGTGACCGCCCCCAAGTCCATCGTCATCAGCCGTAAAGCCGGACGTTGGTACGTCAGCTTCAACTTCGAAGACGCTAATCTGCCAGCGCCACGGCCTCGCGAGGAAATCCTCGAAGAGCTGGCCAATCTCGACGAACATCAGCTTCAAAAGCTGATCTGGGCCGGGGATCGAGGCGTTCGCGACATACTGCATGGCAGCGACGGAAAGGTTTTCAACCTGGATGACGCCGCTGTTGCGAAAAACAAACGGAGAGAGCTGGCCAAACGGCGCTTGCAGCGCCGCCTGGCGCGGCAGCAGAAAGGCTCCAGGCGCCGCGACAAAACCAAGCGGAGAATGGCTCAGATCAGTCATCAACAGGCCGAAGTTCGGCGGGATTTCGCTCATCAAACTTCGCGCAAATTGGTCAATAGCGACTTCAAGGTCTTCGTTTTCGAAGACCTGAAAATCGCGAACATGACCAAGCGACCAAAGAAAAAACAGGACGAAAGTTCTGGTCAATATTTGCCCAATGGCGCAGCTGCTAAAGCGGGACTGAACCGCAGCATATTGCGGAGCTGTTGGGGTAATATCGTTAGTTTCACTCACTACAAGGCCGAAAGATCTGAAAAAGTGTGCGTCAAGGTACGCCCACATTTCAGTTCTCAGACGTGCTCCAAATGCGGACACACGTCATCCGAAAACCGCTCCGCAAAGCAGTTTTCGTGTACCTCTTGTGGCTTTCAGGCTGACGCCGATTTCAACGCCAGTGCCGTGCTTTGTGCCAGAGGCATAAAGCACATCAAGGCAGGTGATTGGCGCGAAAAACGTCAAAAGAAGTCAGTAAGTTTCAGAAAAAGGGGCTCGGAATGCGTCCCTCAAAACTGCGTGGAGGGCTGAGATTGTGCAGTATTCTGTACAGTCAAAGCTCAGTGAAGCGCGGATGCCCCGTTTGATTTTTCAAATCAAGCGCGGGTAATTCACAGAATCCCTGCGTCACAATGAACATGAACACACCACAAAAATCTGTTTCTCCAGCCAAACTCTGCAAAGCTGAAATTGTATTGGCTTTATTCAGCATCGCTTGTCTAGCATGGCTATTCATAAGCAAGCCACACGCCCCTGCATCTGACATTAAGGAAGTGCAGCCTCACTCCCCATGTCTAAAGCTGCCAAAGCTACTCCAATATCCACCAGCTTCACTTCCCCGGTCTTTGGCTGCCGCTGATGAGTGCTTTGTTTGACTGTGAATCATTATCCCTTTAGGGAAGCTTAGCCACTCTCGCCACGCTGTCAATTTATGCGATACTAAATGGATTCTTCACAATGAGATCCATCATGCTAAACCTGCTTGCTCGCTACAGTATTTTCCTGCTGTCCATCCTCTTCTCCATTTTATCCATAGCATGCGCAGCCTTCATGGGCTCGTCTTGGCTCATTCCAATGCCATTTGTGGGTCTGGCATGCCTTGGGTTGCTTGACTTGATTCAAACCAAGCATGCGGTGCGCAGGAATTACCCCGTGATCGGGAACATGCGTTACCTCCTTGAGAGTGTGAGGCCTGAGATCAGGCAGTATTTCTTTGAAGGCGATCATGAGGACTTGCCGTTTTCCAGAGCAGATCGCGCAATGGTCTATCGGCGCGCCCGAAATATTCCTGCCAACAAGGCATTCGGCACCCTGGATAACCTTTATGCTGGCAACCACGAATTCATCAGCCACTCCATTGAGCCTGTTCACGTCGATGCCAGCATGTTGCGTATCAACATTGGTGGCCCAGCATGCTCACAGCCCTACTCGGCCTCTCTGCTGAACGTATCAGCCATGAGCTTTGGTGCTTTGAGTGCAAATGCTATTCGGGCGCTGTGCCAGGGCGCAAAAATCAATAACTTTGCCGTTGATACAGGTGAGGGTGGCATTTCAAAATATCACCTCGAATCCGGTTGCGACCTGATTTATGAGGTCGGTAGTGGGTATTTTGGGTGCCGCAATGAGGATGGCACCTTTAGCGAGGCGCGCTTTAAAGAGCAGTCGCGTCGACCCAATGTGAAAATGATTGAGCTCAAGATGAGTCAGGGCGCGAAACCTGGCCATGGTGGCATGCTGCCGGGTTCCAAGGTAACGCCTGAGATTGCTGAGGCACGCGGAGTAATGGTTGGCCAGGACTGCGTATCACCTGCCAGGCATACAGCCTTTACTGGCCCTCTGGGACTGATCCACTTCATCGGTAGACTGCGCGAGCTTTCTGGTGGAAAGCCCGTTGGCTTCAAGTTGTGTATCGGGCGCCCTGTCGAAGCAGCTTCTCTGGTCAAAGCTATGCTGGAAACAGGCATCTATCCTGACTTCATCGTCATTGACGGCTCGGAAGGTGGTACAGGGGCTGCACCTGAGGAGTTTTCTGACAATATCGGCATGCCGCTTCGCGATGGCCTGGTGCTAATGCATAATCTGCTCAAGGGGGCTGGGCTGCGTCGGAAGATAAAGATCGGATGCAGCGGCAAGATCATCAGCGGTTTCGACATCGTCAGAATGATTGCGCTGGGTGCTGACTGGGTGAACAGTGCTCGTGGATTCATGTTCTCTCTGGGGTGCATTCAGTCTCAGTCATGCAATGACAAATGCCCTACCGGTATTGCGACGCAGGATCCTCTTCGCCAGCGTGCGCTGAATGTAGACGATAAAGCGCCGAAGGTAGCCAACTTTCATCGCAACACATTGGTATCGGTTGCCGAGATCCTGGGGGCCGCTGGTCTTTGCTCGTCAGAAGAGCTCTCCGCTGAAAGAATCATGCGGCGCGTATCTGACAGCCAGATCTCTTCATACGCCGCGCTGTACCCGTGGCTTCATTACGGAGAGCTCATTGATGGAGTTTCCAATAACGCTTACTACAAGGAGCTGTGGGCTCAGGCGCGCTCGGATAAATTCTAGATTCGTTTCATTTGTATTGACATATCCAGGTATTCCTGGTATACTTGTCTCGTAAATTGAATCACTCATCATGCACTAAGGACTTCTCATGCTGAAGAAAACTTCCCTTCTTGTCGCGGTTGGTCTGGCGCTCGCGCTACAGGGCTGCACCACCAACCTGATTGAAGGCCAAAAGCAGGAGCTGGCGACCTATAAGGCCAAGGGCCTTGCCGTTGAAGAGAAAAACCCCGCCACTGCGGCTGCGCTTGGCATTCTTCCAGGCGCCGGCTACTTCTACACCGGTCACTACGTGCTGGGTTTCACCACCATCCCGCTCTACCCGTTCCTGGGGCCGCTCTGGATGCCCTTTGACACCCATTCGGCAGCCCAGGCACGCAACTACTACGCGACCAAGGCGTCCGTTGAAAAGGAGAAGCGTAAAGCGCAGGTGGAAATCGACCGCGAGCTTGAAGACAAGAAGCTGACTTACGAGCAGCATCTACGCAAGCAGCGCGAGCTGGATGACAAGTACTCGGGCTACTGATCGACCTGAAGCCGAAAAGCCCAGCATAGGAGCAAGCCGTTGAGGTAATCTGTTGAAAACGCAATTCTCGATAGAAGCTGATTGCTTCATCTCGATCAGCAGGTTAATGGCGATCAGGATGCTACTGTCGCAACGCTCACAAAGCTGCGACGCTTAAGAAAAAGGGCCACTCACAAGGTGGCCCTTTTTTTATACGCTGAAATTTGTATTCCAACAAATCAGGCATGTCTGCCTGTTCAGATTTTGCATGCCAAATTCCCAGCAAGATACGATAGGGTCGAGTTTTATGAGGCTAGGAGGCCGCAATGGTATTTACTGAAAAGCGCTTAAATTCTTGCTTTTATGTCTTAATGCTGGCATTGCTCCTTTAAATTATATAGGTGTTTTAATTGAATAGATGGCCAGTGGTACACTTATACAAAGAGAGGTGTTCATGGCAATAAATCATGTTTTTTCGAAAAAAATGAATGAAGTGGTTATGCAGATTCATGAAGGATTTTTACAGCACGGCTATGGTCACGATGTCTATTCGCGCCTAGCGCAGCTAGCAATCAATACACTATCTATGGAGGGTATTGTAGCCAATCTTGATGAGTATGATTTAGCCCACGATAGAGATCCTCGGGTTGTTGTGTCTGTGATTCTTGGATCTCAGGCTCATGCCGATGAATTTATGTCAATGTGCATGCTTAATAGTTCACTTCATAAGGCATATGAGCTGGTTGTTCGCGGTTTTGATGAAAACATTAGAAACGCATCCCATGAATACTATGGTTTTACTGAAACACTGGCAGCATCGCTTCGAGCTATAGTTTTGCAATATAAAGATAGCCTTGAGTTACTTCATTTTCCAATATGGAGTCGGTGTGCATCGGCTATATTTGAAAATATGGCTGAGGCTATTGGCTCTGTAGACCCAATATTAAGAATCATGAATCCAGTTGAGATTGCCGCGTGCGCAGAAGCGCTTGATAATTTCGGGTACTCAATTGCGCCTAAAAACAGAAAAGAAAACCGATATCCCTTTTATTATTTTCGCGAAGGGAGCCGTGATGATCTGAAGTCTATTTTTGAAGTCGTCAAAAAATTTCACGGAGGTTTCAGCGCTCAAGTTAAAATTTCAAATGTAATGACAGAGGAAAGAGATCAAATATTTTTAGGAATTGATGATCTGCCGCCTGCAATTCCAAACGACAAGATTGCGTTCATTGAAAAAGCCGTAGTTTCAAAGCACCGTATTTACTCAAAGCCACTTTCATATGTTATTAGCGCCTATCGGAATGATGGAAGGATTGGTGAGCTAGATATTCTTGACAAAAAGATCACACGCTATTTAATAAAAAATAATTTACTTTCATTGGATGATTTGTCGCACATGCCAAAGACACGAAATAATCACAAAGTGGCTGAAATAAAACATGACATGGGATTATGAAATAATGGATCAGGTCGCTGTTTTCGTTAGCATTATCAAAAAACGTTTACGGGCCTCTAGCGGGAAGTGCTTACCGCAGCCATTGCAGTAGCCCTGTAGAAAACCTTCGCCGAGGCTACGATCTTTTGACATCCTCCCCGGCATAAATGCCGAGGATTCCCTACGGTGTCACTTGACAGATGCCAAGTGCTCACTTCGATGGGTTCCTGCTGCTGATGGCCTTACTGCACCATTCACTTCACAGGCGATCCGGCCATAGCCCTGGCCTTTGAGCGAGTTCAATCCGCGCTCACGGATTTTCTTGGCAGCGACCAGGTCGGCATTCTCGGTGTGGGCGCAGGCCACACACAGAAACACCGCCTGGCTTAGCCGATTTTCAGCACTGACATAGCCGCAGCAGGGGCAGGTGCGACTGGTGTTTTGCGGCGATACTGCTATCGCGCCACCCCCGCACCAGGCCGACTTGTACTCCAACTGGCGACGAAACTCACCAAAGCCTTGATCCAGAATAGACCTGTTCAAACCAGCCTTGGCGCGAACCTGTCGGCCCGGAGACTCTGGCGTACCCTTGGCGGAACGACTCATGTTGCTCACTTGCAAGTCTTCCAGACACAACAGCGCGTGGCTTTGGCTTATGCTGTGTGAGGCTTTATGCAAGAAGTCGTTGCGCGCATTGGCGATTTGGTGGTGGATCTTTTGGACACGCGCCTTGGCGCGTTTCCAGTTACTGCTGAATTTAACTTTATGACTTAATTGGCGCTGCGCCCTAGCCAATCTAACCTGATGGCGCTTAAAGCTGTGCAGCGGCGCAATCACCTTTTCCTGCTGGCCATCCCATAGGGTCGCGAAGCGGACAATCCCCAGGTCAATGCCAACTGCTGTAACAGCCGGGTGGCGTACGATGTCCACTTCCCGCTCAGTCTGAAATGAAACATGCCAGCGACCGGCCTTCAGGCTGATCGTAGTATTCTTGATCTCGCCCAATACAGTGCGACTGGCGCGATACTTCATCCAACCGAGCTTGGGCAAAAACAGCCGACCTTTTGCCTGATCGAGCTTAACGCCCTGCGGGTAGCGGAAGCTGTCCGAAAAACCCTTCTTTTTGAATTGAGGAAATTGAGCCCGTTGCGCGAAGAAATTCTGATAAGCCGCTTCCAGGTTTTTCAGCGACTGCTGAAGCACCTGTGAGTGAGGCTCTTTTAGCCATGGTGTCTCAGGATCTGTTTTCCACGCGGTCAATGCCTTGCACATGTCCGCATAGGAGAGCTTCTTGCCATTGCTCTTGTGGTGCTCTTGTTGCAGGCTCAAGCCACGATTGAACACATATCGAGAAGCCCCGGCAAACTGACGCATTAAGCGCTGCTGGGCACCGTCCGGACAAAGTTCAAATTTAAAGGCTTGCAGTCTTCTCATCGTCTTATTATGATTAGGTCTATGGATAAAGTCAATGACATCAGGCGAGGCAGGCACTGCATTTTTAACATGCATGTGCATTTGGTCTTCGTCACAAAATACCGCCGAGATGTATTTGATCAGGCTGCCATTACACGGCTGCGTGAGCTGTTCGCGAAGATCTGCGAGGACTTTGGCGCAACGCTGGAAGAGCTTAATGGCGAGAGGGATCACGTTCACCTGCTGGTGACCTATCCGCCCAAGATTTCAGTTTCCTCGTTGGTCAATAGCCTTAAGGGTGCTTCCAGCCGTGTCTTGCGCAGCGAGCGGCCTGATATTGCCAGGCATTACTACCAGGGGCAGCTGTGGTCACCCAGCTATTTTGCCGCGTCCTGTGGTGGGGCACCGCTGGCGGTGATTAACCAGTACATTGAAAGCCAGGCGTTGCCAAAAAGCTGAATCGCTACGCGATTGGCGCCTTATATCCCCGCCATGAATGACGGGGCTTTACGGTGCCTTTTGGTAAGCGTTCGTTCCTCTGGCCGTTTTCGTGCCAATGGGCGCAACGAAGTTCGGGCATTACGGGTTATTGCTGTATTTGACCACCTTTGCTGGCTGAATGAGGCGATTGATGGATGTTTGGCATCACCATCACCCGCCGATGATTTTTTCTGAACAGCCAATCCCTGAAAAGACGAAGATCCCGGCTTAATTCAAGACCATGCACTTGATTTTAAACAAATAAACCCAGCGGCTTGGCATCGCAGGCTTATTTGTATTTTCGCTCAATTCGCCCTTCTGGCGACTAGCTTGCCATTTAAAAGCTATTCCGATACGCGGCAGTCTCGAAGCTTTAGATCTGGATCTTTATTTTTCGCGGTATTCGCCAGGTCGTGCAGGGTATGACAGTTCCCGCAAATCAGGTAAACGGCTGGAAATAGCTCCCCATTAATGTCCCCTCCAGACGGATCGATCTTGTACGTCCACATATCATTGCAGCCGCAATTTCCGCAGATCAGGTGTAGTCGAGCTCGTGCCATAGAATTTTCTCCTCGCTTTTACAGGTTCGCCAGGCATTAATCAGCTGCGTTTGAGCGATCTTTGCCCTGGAGTGCTTGGCCAAGCAGAATAAACAGAATCGCTTGGCAAGCTGTGGCAAAAGCTGCCCATAACATGGGGTGCATCGCAATGGAAGGCGGCATCAACTCGTCAAAGCGATTTCCAAACTCCTCTCCTTTGGTAATCAGCCAGTACATGAGGTAGGGGCTGGCGAATGCCATAACCAAGGCCAACAACCAGCGATAAGGGTTACGTGTCAGTTGCATAAAAATTTCCTTTGTTTGTAATTTTTCGCGGGCAGGCCTGGGATCCATAAGTCCATCGATCAAGAAACAAGCTCAGCCAGATGGGGTGTGATTTTGGAGAATTTTCCTGAACTGGTGATCTTGACTCTTACTGACTGCGCGTTCATCAGGTGAAGTGGGTCAATGACCACTTTGTTATAGAGCTCGGGCCATTCCTGTCGAGTGGTCTGAATTGAAAACACATCTTCATCATTCAATTCGCCAGAGCTGTTACGGCGCTGTGTATAGGCACTCAGCGTCAGGCGCTCAAGCGTTGGGAGAACGGCAAATGCCTGCGCAACGATGCGGGTCACGATGCCGAAGACGTGAAGCTTGTAGATGCGAAGGCGCTCGGCCTGCAAGATCTTGCTGCCCGACAGCCCGGCCAGATTGTCCTTCACCGTATAGCGTGAGGTAGGGAGGTCTTCGATCTCGGGTAAGTCGACCCGAATGGCAAGCGTTTCCGAATTTGAAAACTCGTAATCAATCAGAGTTTCCTTCGGCCACTCGATCTTGGCGATGCCATCGCTAAGCATGTCCTCCATTGCCTCGATGATGCCGACCTGTGTCTGCCTCTGCTTGGCCAGCAGGATCTTCATGTATTGATCATGCTGATCACGGCTCTGTTCGTACTCATTCATGTCTTGAGCATATTGAATCCTGGCTTCATTGGTTTGCTCATTGAATCGCCTGTTCGCAAACGGATTCATGCGCTCCAGAACGCCCAAGGGTTCCGGCAAGCGTAGCTCTGGGGGCGCTTGCGTAAACCTGGCGATCTGATTGAAAAGACTTGAGGGCGCTGGTGCTTCTTCATGAATGCTGGTGAAGCAATCGAGTTGGGCATTGAGGTCGGTCGCAGCTTGCTCAAGCCATCGCCTGATTTGTTCAGCGTGATCAAGTTTGATCTTGTTCCAGGTTGCCTTGTCCGCGTAATCACCCGCAAAGCCATTGCCAAGATCGAGCTCAACCATGATGTTCATGGCATCATCCAGCGTTAGCCTGAACGTTCTCACCTGGTCATAAATACTCGAAGGTGATTGGCCAGCAGGTGTGCCACGGCTTTTCTTGCTGGAAAAGCTCATCAACTGTTCTGAATACGACAGACCAGACCCTGGAATGCCTACATTGCCCCGCACGCCACGTTTGCCCACTGTAACGTTAGCACCACGCACACCCGCGCTCAGGCTCACCCCGCCCAGGCCGATGTTTAGATTAAGGCCTGGAGCCAATTTGATTCGCTTACGAAAACGCAGTCCCATGATCGCTTCCTTGTGATGTGGTTGAAAACCACCTTAGGATGTATATGGCCATTTGGCCATTAACTCTCGCAGTAAGAAATACTCACAGTCGAAAGGATTTCGTCATCAGCGTAGAGGAATCGGTAGTTGAGGACACCGCCCTGACCGATGAAGTCAAAGATATTGCGGTCATTGCATGATTCTTTGCTGATCTGCTCCACCACCATCTGCTTCATGGTCTCGCCATCATCAGGGTTGCTCCTGATTGCATCGCGAAATTCATTCCCATTGGCCTCATCAAGGCGAAGCACCAAGGTCACAACATTTCGGGTGGCTTGGGCTTTTTCAATCGTCACCAACTCATTTCGTTTGATCGGCAGACGCTGATTCAAAAAAACTTCCATCCTTGATGCGAGGGCGCAGATGTCGTAGGGGCTCGACTGGCAGGAAAAGACTTGTTCACCAATGCCGGTATGCACATTGGCCTGCGCATATGAGGCATGAGTGGCCACAGCAAAAAGCGCAGAAAGAGCGTAAATAGAGCGTTTCATAAGGATTCCTTCCAGAATCCTTTGAATATACGCACCTATTGACGCACTGTCAATATTAGCCTAATCGAAGGCTCGACTCTTTCGCTTTTTCCATGGACAGATTTTTCAAAAAACCGGAATTGCTGGCGAGGGAAATGTTGTCCGATTGAATTTGTTTGGCTTTCCCAAGAAAATCCGAGCCGTCCGGCGAGCTCAATTGCTGCTCGGCATTAAATTCCGTTTTAAATTGCTCGAAGCGATCATACCAGGGCTCGGTTTCGCCACCGGCCTGCTTAACCATCTCTTCAAGCTTGATGCGATCTTGGACGAACACGGGCATGAAGCCGAGCTTATGGCCTTCAGATGCTTGCTCGAACATCCTGTCGTTGTCCCACTGCCTGTCTTTCTCTGAAGCGCCCATTCGCTTTTCCCTTTCCTCAAGCTGAATGCTGAACTTGGTCTCAAGCCCTACCCTGGTGGTGCGCTCATTGACCTCGCTGAGTTTGGCTTGAAGCTTTACTTCGGCATTTCGCTCCATACGGTCGGAAATATCCTTGTATCCACCATAAGCGGCAGGGATAGCCATGATGCCGCCAGAGCCTACAGCAATGGCTGTGCCTACTAGGCCAGCGGCAAAAATACCCGTTTCTGAAGATTCGGTAACCCCGCCGACAACAGACCCTGCCAGCAGCCTTCCACCACTTTCAATCAGCGCCTTCTGCGGATTGCTTGCCAAATCAAGCAGTGTTCCACCAACGGCTGCGGCCTTTTCTGCTGTGCTTTGGTTCTTCTTGAATCCTAACGCGCCAAGTGCAGAGCCCTCGATGGCATCAGATGTTGATTCAAGCTCTGGCTTGTCGTTGCTGGTTTCAGCCTCGGCCTTTTGAGCATCCATCACCATCTGTGTAAGAGATTCGGCAGTAATGGGTGCTTGCGGCTGGCCATCAAATCCCGCCTGGTGCTCGCTGGCCATCGCCGCACCAGCACCCATGCACATGCTAAGTGCCGTTGCCATAGCGAGTTGACTGAGGGGATTGCTTTTTTTGGTTTCAAAAACTGCCTGCTTGATGCCAAGCTTGTCGAGCAATTTTGATGACCATTTATTGTTGTTTGCATTGTCCATGGCTTTAGCCCTGTTTTATCTCTATTAAGCACTCATACTCTTTGCCTGGGTCAAGCACTATTAGCGGAAGACCACGCAGCGCGGCGCCCCTGCACGCGTCGGTCAGATCCATGATCGATACTGTCTGATCAGTCAAATGCAGGTCGAGCGAGAGGTCTGTCAGGGTAGCGCTCTCGATCTTGGTCAGGTCGAGGGCGTTTTCTGGCAGGCTTTCTGGGAGCAGCATGATGCAGGCTGGTTCGTTGTCTGCGTTGAGGCCTAGGGCTAGCAGGGAGGTGGTGATTTGCATGGGGTGATCCTTTGAGAACTTGTGCTTAAAATCAGAAGTGGGGTTTCAACGAGTGTCGTGTTTGCATGTTACTACAAAATCCATCCCTGGCGAGTCAGCGCTTTCCTCATGTGGTTCAACTAATGCATTCCAGCTTCTAATCGTAATCTCTCTCACGCCACGCAGCACTTATAGCTGTCTGGATTTGCTGCTGTTCCGCTGCGGATTATGAAAGTTCTGCAAATAAAGCTTTCTTAAAAATATCTTTAATCATTATTGTTTTGCTCCGCAGGTTTTAACTAACTCTGTGCCAGATAAAGGATTGATGTTATTGGTAAACAGCATATGTTCTCTAAACAACAGTTTCTCAGATGATTCTGATAATGATCTGCCATGCTCGTTTATAACAAGCCTGGCTGTGGTAGTTACTATCTTCCCCCCTCTCGCCGTGGGGTAGCTAATTATTCCAGAGTCTGTTGAAATGATTGTTGCGTCTTTGCCTGTATTGAATTTTTTAGCAACGCATAGGCTTTTTTTACCATCAACGCTGACATAATATCCTCCGTCACATGCCTCAACGTTTTTAGTTCTTACCCAGTCTTTCAAAACGTCTTTTTCCATTATGCTTAATGTTTCATTATCAATGTCATACGGATATATAAATTCCTTAACGCCATTGAACTTGTAGTACTCATCAAATTTACCTAATATTCTAGCCCATGGCCCTGAATTTCTATGCAAATAGATGTGCCTTCCGCTGAATATGCCTAGACCTTTCGGAGAAATATATTCTATTTCTGGGTACATTTTGCAGATCTCATTAAGGTCAGAAATCTGTTTACGATCTTGATATCCAAAGTAAGTATAAATTAACAATGGAACAGCAATTATTAATAAAATTATTATCCGCAAAATTTTCATTTAACACTCCGAATTTGCATGCCTTTTATTTTATTACATATCCAGTTACGCTTTTTCTTGAGAGCCATATTGCTGTTTAAAGCTTTTGTCTATCAGATTTGCCGAACTCAAGAATATTCTTTATTAGCTTTTTGACAAAGAAATCAAGCACTGACTGTTCATCAGTTGTAATTTCGCCAACCAAAGACATCCCAGGCTTTACCTCAATCATCTTATTCTCTTCATGACCAGCATTAAACGATATACGCACTGAGTAAATCAAACCTTTTTGCTCATCTAATTGCGAATCTTTGGACACCAGTTCTACTTTTCCCTTTATAACTCCGTACTTAGTAAGGTCAAATGCATCAAGTTTTATTGTTACATCCTGGCCCGCCCTGACTTTTCCTATATCCTGGTTGCTAACAAATGCCTCAACCTCAAGCCCTCCCTGCAATGGAACGAAATTGGCAAGAACATCTGCCGCCCTCACGACCCCGCCTTCTGTGAAAGCAGCAAGGCCTTGTATATAGCCGTCAGCAGGGGCTCTAAGAACGGTATTTTGGTTCCGAGAATTCGCCTTAGTCAGTTGACTCTGGATAGATGCAAGCTGCGCGCTTAGTTCGTTATATTCACCCGCAAATTTGGTTCTGGTTTCAGCGACTAACCGATTTAAGGATTGTTTTGCCTGATTCAGTGATGATTCAAGAGACTTCAACTCGAATCTAGATCGCTCCAGATTCTGTCTCATCTCAATTATTTGCTGCTCAAGATTTAAATAATCCATCTCTGATGCTGCCTTGAGCTTCCATAGGTTGCGTAGCGATTCAGCTCGTTTTATGGCTATCGGTAGAGTCTCAGTAAGTTTTTGGATTTCAGCCTTCATCACATTTATGTCGGATTCTGTTTTCTCAATTATCTTTATTGATTCGCCTTTTGCAGCTTCAAAACCCAGCCAAAATACTTTTTATCCACTCTCCTCGTTTCATCATTTAATTACCCAGAGCCAGGATTGCGTCAAAAGCATCACATGCAATAAGGGGTAAAAAGTACAGGATGCATTCACGCATACCAAAGGTGTGTTCGAGCATGCCACTCATGTTGCATAATAGTCAAAAGCCTAAAGGTAAATGACATGCACAACCCATACGACCCCGATTTCGACTACGTCAACGCACAAAACGCCTTCAGTAAGCACAAGATAACGCTCGCCTATGTCAGATCACCTGAGAAGGCTGCTGTATTGCAGGAGGTTCTCGACCTGCATCGAAACGATCCCGCTATGCATAGTGAAATGCTGCGCTGTGTATTTCTAGTGGGAATCAACTTTCGTAACATGACGCTAATGCGCATCGCTGAGCAGAACGGGGTTTGGAACCTGGATGGGGTTCAGGGCAATCCTGCGTGGGGGGCGTTCATGTACAAGTCCTTTTCTAGTTCTTTCGACGTTCTAAGACCTGAGCTTTACGAGATGCTCTCGCGTGCAGCATCTTTTGCATCCAAAGAACATCTCAGCGAGTGGATCTATCTAACCATTCAAGATCAAGACACATTTGAAGATATTTCAAAGAAAACTGAGCGATTTAAGGGAGCTGCGGCACTGTACCGTCAATTGGTAAATGAGCACGGATTGTCTGATGAACTGGCGCTTAATAATGTCATGGAGGCCATCTCGCAAACAATGGTTCCTTACAACACACATCAGGCTGAACCTATATTCAAGGAGCTGGACAGTGTTTTCGGGGAGACCCCATCTCGCCTTGCCCACTGGCATTCAATTTTTAGAAAACCACACGGGGATTTTATTCAAGATCTATCCATATACAAGGCTGCGTGCAAAAAATACCTAGATTCCATTGAGTCACTTAAGCTCAATCAAGAAGATCGAGAGCTCTTTGGCCAATTGATGGAGAGGGTTCCGGGGCAATGTCTCGACGTGCTTGAAAAGCTGGATCCTCAGCCTCTTATTTCATTGCCTAACGGCCAATTGCTTCTTTCAATTGTCCATGGTGATTGGCTCTATGAGCGCCCTCACCTTGCAGAAAGGTTTAGTGGTCTAGTTAAAAAGCTTGTAGAAATACCGAATTTTCTTTACGTTTTGGATAGTCATAATCACGGCACCACCTTCACGGGAACTATTGCATCGATGCTCACCTGTGATGCTCTCAGTGAAAATAATCACAATTTTCAGTTAAGCGGTGGTGATGAAAAGATTCATAAAGCATGTGGCAATTTACTTGAAAATTCTGTAAAAATAGGCTTTACCAGGTTTCAGTCTTTTGTAGATGCGCTAAAGGATGAAAAAGAAGCCACAGAGCTTGTGTCTATATATGATAAATTAGAATCAAAAAGCTCAGAAAATAATAAAAATGAATATAGTTACCAAGAAAAGCTGAATCTTTCTGCTGCTATTATATATTCAGAAATAGTGCTGATGAGAGAGAAAAGATCACCGATTTCCGAGAATACCCCTTTCCACCTGGAGGCGCGCTTTAACAAGCGGCAACATGATGGCAATCCATTATATGGAGTAGAGTCAATTTGTAAATTGATTATGCATTGCATGACTGAAAAGCAATTGTTATCAGTAGCCCCAAAAAACAAAGTTTATATCAAGGCATTGATTAAGGATGGGTTTCTTGGAATCGAACATATGAACAAATTATCAGCAAAGGATAAAAAAGAGTTTGTAAGTGCCGATCTCAAACTATAGAAAAAGGGGCTTTAGCAGCAGGCTGAGCTTACAATCAAACCTACTCATTGCTACCATTTTGACATAATAATAAGAATGGTACTTAGTCATGCAGAATGTTTCTATTGGTCAGGCGAGCGAGTTACTTGGTGTTTCGGTTTCCACATTGCGGCGGTGGGAGAAAGAGGGTGGCTTGCGACCCTCTTTTCGAACATATGGGAATCACCGCCGATATTCATTGTTGGAACTCAACAGCCTGTGCGGCAAATCATTGCCTGATCAGCGCAAGGTTGTGGCTTACGACAGAGTCTCTTCGCATGACCAAAAGGCCGATCTAGAACGTCAGCGAGCTAGACTTAAGCAACACTGTCTCGATACGGGTTATTCTGACGTTGAGCTTTTGTCCGACTTGGGTAGTGGCCTTAATTACCAGAAGAAATCGTTCAAGAAGTTGCTCAAGATGATCGCACTCGGACAGGTTTCTACTCTGGTTATGATGCACAAGGACAGGCTGTTACGGTTTGGTGCGGACATAGTCTTCGAGTTGTGTAAACTCAACCAGACCGAAGTCGTGATCCTTGAAGAACCAGAACAAACCACGCTTGAGAATCGACTGGTCGCTGATGTAATCGAGTTAATGACGGTATTCTCTGCCAGGCTTTATGGCGCCAGGTCACATAAAAACAGGAAGGCGGCTTGAAATAACGACAAGTTGCCTTAATCTTACAACCATGAATGACCAACTTCCAACCCGCACGACAACAATCCAGACTCGCTTGCCGCGTGGTCTGGACGATGCCGTGGTTTCGGCCTTGGATGCTTACGCCGAGCTCTATTCTCGCCTGGAGCGGGCCGCGATAGCGGCGCTCTGCAAAGGCGAAAAGATCAATAAACCCCTATTCCTAAAAGAACATGGGATCACGGGTCGGCAGTTCAATGCCTTGCTGCGCAGCGCCGAGGGTAAAGTTGAATCCCAGTTGAGCAATCTAGAGAACTACATCCGTGACGGTTCGACTAAGATTGCGGGCCAGCAAAAACGCATCGCGCAAAAGCTGGTTCAGGTCGAGCAGCCCAGAAATCAAAAGCGTACCGGCCTGCTCTACAGTGCCATTCGCAATCACAAAACCAGGATTCAACGGTTGGAGGCGCGCAAGGCGCGCTTCGAGCACATGCTCGATACCAAGCGCCCCTCGATCTGCATGGGTAGCCGTAAGCTCTTCAGGCAACAGTTCAACCTTGAAGAAAATGGCCTAAAAGATCACGCCGAGTGGCAGGAGCGGTGGCGCCGCGAGCGCAGCAGTCAATTCTTCGTGCTCGGATCCAAGGACGAAACCAGCGGCTGTCAGGGCTGCGTTATTATCGCTCAGGATGATGGTTTCTATACCCTGAAGATCCGCCTGCCGAACGCGCTGAAAGCCGCGCATGGCGAGTATTGTTACGTCACCGATGTCAAATTCAGTCATGATCAGCACTGGCTAGAGCAGGCCATCCTCTCGAACCAAGCAAGAAAATCATTGCAGGCCGCGCACCGCAAGGCTGCCAAAGATCCTTATTTCATAGGGCCGATTCAGCGCGAATCACAGTTTCTGGCAGATTATGGCCAGGCAATTAGTTATCGCTTTGTCCGTGATGAAAAACGTGGTTGGCGTGTATTGGTCACCACCGAGCGACCAGGTCAACCAATAACGACCAGCAGGCGCAACGGCGCCATCGGGATTGATCTGAATAATCATCATCTGGCTGTGACGGAAGTGGATGCCAGAGGCAACAAGGTCGGCTGCGCCGACCTCTATTTCAGAAATGGCGAGGACGTCACCAGCCCGCAAACAACTACTCGGTTGCAGCTTGCTGCGGTTGAGATCGTGGCTAAAGCAAAAGCAGCTGGAAAGCCGATTGTGATTGAGAAGCTCGACTTCACACTCAAAAAGGCGGGGATGCAAAAAGGCAAGCCGGGTGATGCGAAACTCAACAAAGTAGTTAGCGCGCTGGTGTATCGTAAATTCAATTCGATCATCAAGACACGCGCCTTCAAAGAAGGTGTCGAGGTCATTGAGATCAACCCGGCCTTCACCAGCTTTATCGGCAAACTGAAATACCTGAATCAAACCAATCAAAGCGTTCACCAGGCCGCAGGCCTGGTGATTGCCAGACGTGGCATGGGCTTGAAAGATAGCCTGCCGCGTCAAAGTGTTGTAACTGTTGTGGGTCGGCCTTGCACTTTCCTACCGCCAGAGGATGGTAGGAAAGATGAATCCAAGGCCTTAAAAAAGACCATGACAGCTTACGGAAAGTGGTACACGTCAACGCGAAATGAGGCAAGGAAACGAGCAGCTTTGCATCGTCTGCGATCCTCATTTATTCCGGAACAGATACCGTTCTAGACGCAACGTGCCTTAACCATTAGCACCCAAAGCGCGCTCGGGGTGCGCCTCTCAAATCTAAATGAGTAGGTTTGATCGGGTTACTAGGAGCGGCCAAAGGCCCCTTTCTTTTTGTAGTGAAACTTCAGTCGTACACTTGCTCATGCGTAGCCGTCTGGGTAATGCGATCATCACCCGTTGTGCAATAGCGAGCAACAACGAAAAAGGTTCGTTTACTGCTAGCAAAGCTCACTGTGTCAAACTGCTTGTTCACCTCGTTAAAGCCCAATGGGCATTCTGGGGGATTGGCTTTAGCAAGTCGCCCCTCGATATCGTCAGATTTGCCAAGGTTTGCTCCCTGCGTCATGCAAGATGCAGGCGATACCTTTTGGACAACTCCTTCGTGCAAGCCATTTTCCTGCTCCAGCCAGGAACACGTCAGACGCTTACTTTCAGCAAGCGCTCCAAGGGGTGCACAAATCATCAACAGCAGTAGTAGAGGCTTGGGTGCTTTCATGGTCATCCCTGAATCAACAAAGTGAGCGAGACAAGCCCAATACCTGCCTCATTCGTGGTTCTCGCTTAGGCTGCATCACCAAGCGGCTGCGTGCAGGACATGATGCTGACCTTCATCATCTGCGCGTTGTCCTCATGCAGAAGTTGATAGGTCACCTTGCCGCCATTGGAAATAAACGCGTTGACCTGATCCCCCGAGCATGACTTGCGGAAGAGACTGTCCTGTGTCGCGGTTTTTAGGGCGATGCCATGATCGGGGTCTGTTGCAATGGCGTTGCGAAGCTTCTTGCCTTCCTCCCCGTGTACGCGAACCAGGATGACCAATTCATTGTGGTTTGCAGCAACCTTCTCCATGGTGAGCATTTCACTTACACTCAATGGAAGTACATCCTCCAGGGATGCCTGCAACAGAGTGGCTTCTTTGCAGACGTTGGGGCCGTAGATCGTGCAGCTATCCTGCGATTGGGTTGGATTTGCATGAGCCATCAGGTTAGTTGCAAGCAGCATTGCAGCAAAGGCAATAGATTTCATCGGTAGCGTCCATGTTGTTTGGTATGCTCAATATACTACCGGGATTGACCAATGTCAATATCTGCGTTAGAAATGTCTGTGACGAACGTCAACCCGTGTTAAAGTCTTTTCGATTCTGGCCGTGCATTGAGCATCAAATGTCGTATGACTACGAAAAATTAAAGCAGTCCTTGGCTCGCGATCACTATAAGCGTTTTGAAGAGATTCCCAAAGAATATCAGAATCATGAAACGGCTCTTCTATGGATGAATAGCCTGTTTGGCAACCTCATGGAGATACCGCAAACGCTACGAAGCATGGATGTGCTTCGATCAAGCATTAGTAGCATTCCAGACACAATCAAGGACATCCCTTGCTCCACACCTGGATATCTCGATTTGGCGCAAAGCGCTCTTTTAGTGAATGCTCATGTGGTCAAATACATTCCACAGGATCTAATCACGCTGGAGTTTGTATACAAGGTAGTTAGATCAAATCCAAGAATACTCATAGCACTCCAGGGCATTACACACTATCAGCACTTTTTGATGAATCAGGACTTGATTGATCATGCGACCAAAATAAGCCTTAAGACTGTTTCAGATCTAAAAAGTATAAAAATTAATGAAGATTGTATTAGGAAAAGAATTGAAATTGCTCCGATAGATATCGTGCTGCTTCCCAAGATTGGTAGGATGCATGTTCTTGTCGAAATGATCAAAGAGGGGTATTGGCCGTCCACTTGCAAAATGGGTTTAATGGGTAAAATTGGTGACCGCCCATCAGGAATCAGTGAGGCTGCGGACGTAGCAATTGAAAAAGAAGGAACGATTGTCGGAATATTAAACCTAGCATTTTTGATGTCTCAACCAGAGGCAGATACCTTTAAGATTCTTTCGAGCAGAGAATACGAGAGAATACTATTTAAAGTTTTTTCGAGCCAGCAAATACGCGCCATGACAAGAGACAAGTGCTTATTGAAAAAACTACTGCACTATGATTTTGAAATGTAATGCTAAATTACACCCTGATTGACCTCTACGGCATACTTGGCTTCACCACTTGTGCAATGGGCGGTAAGGTCATTTGGCGTCATGTCATAGCGATCAATAAAATTGCCATCTTTATCGAGATAGGCGACCGTGAGTGGGATCTTGGTATTTTTCATCCACATGCAGTATTTTCCAGGCACATCAAATACAAAAAGCATGCCAGCATCCAGCGGCATCTCAGTGACGTTCATCAGGCCCTTCTGACGCTTCAGTTCAGTGTCTGCGACTCTAAGCTTAAACACTCTATCGTTTATGACGATATTAGTTTGATCCCACGTGATCATGGGCTCTGCATTAGTCTGGCCGATAAACCATGCCGCACTTAAGAGGATTATAAATTTAAGCCATGAAAAGCTCATGAGAAACCTGCTTCTAAAAATGACCAAGGCGCTAACGCACTAGAAGCACGATTTTAATAGAATTTAATTGTTTCGTCACCACCGATTAAGATTCAAAAGGGATCCATTAAAAGTTCTCGCCTCAACTCCGATCAGCTTCTTTCATGAGCTGTGTACAAATCTGATCGTGCCCTTTTTTTGCTTCACTCACTGTGGCATAGCGTGCAGTGATATCCGTTTCTCCATCATCCTTGAAGACAGCGGTTTCAAAAAGGATCGGCGAGCCCTTCGATTGCATATTGTGGTCAATGCCAAGAAACACTGTGCTTACCGTAAGACCAAGGCTGGACAGCCTCGTAGCCGCAATGGTTGGGTTGAATTCCTCACGCCAGGCAGCCCACTGAAGGAAGTCAGTGGTTCTTACGATCTGCCCGTCCTTGAGCATGTACATGGTGTAGCTCATGACCTATATCCCTTCAGAAAGCAGGGGCTGATACTAACTCAGCATTAACCCCGCGCCAAGCGCAAATCGGAAAGTTTGATAAAAGGCTCTAAAAGTGGCTATTTAAGCTCTTTTGCGATCAAATTACTCACTGATTCACGCATTTGCTCTGTAGAGGTGTTCGCTGGCAGTGCGTCGGCTGACATCAATTCAACACGTGACCAGATACGCTTGAATGGCCTTCTCGTGGGCGCTCTACTGAAAAAGCTCTCCCACAATCCATTGAGGGCCATTGGTATGACTGGAACCGGTGTGCGATCCAGAATTTTGCGGGCTCCCGGCATGAATTTTCCAATATTCCCATCACTTGACAAACGGCCTTCTGGGAAAATGCAAACCAACTCCCCCTGCTCCAGGAGATGTGCAATCTTGTCGAAGGCTTTCTCGTAGAGTTCAATGTCCTCATTCTTTCCTGCAATGGGTACGGCCCCTGACCACTTAAAAATGAAAGAAAGAATAGGCCAGCGAAAGATCTTGTAGTACATCACGAATCGGATGGGTCGTTTAACAGCCCCCATGATGATCAGGGCATCTACGAACGATACGTGATTGCAAATCAAGAGCGCAGATCCCTCATCCGGGATATTTTCCAAGCCTTGATGCCTGACTCTGTAGATCGTGTGCGATAGAGACCAGATCATGAAACGTATGATGAATTCTGGAACGATTTTAAACAGGTAGGCGTTGACCCCCGCGTTCAGCACTGCGACCACCAGCAAGAGGGTTGGAATGCTCCACTGCAATACGGATAGCACAACGACGCTTAACGCCGAGGCAATGACCATAAATAGGGCATTGAGAATATTTGCGGCGGCAATCACTCTGGATCTTGAGCCCGGTTCAGAACGGCTCTGAATGAGCGCATACAGCGGCACGATGTAAAGCCCGCCGCATACGCCCAGCATGCTGATGTCTAAGAGCACCAGCAGCGCCAGGGGGCTTTCCAGCATCGATTTCCAGTCCAGGGGTAGTTCACTGATTTGAAAATGATTGAGATGGTGGTACAGCAGTAAGCCGAAAACGGTAAGGCCAACAGAGCCGAGCGGCACCAGGCCAATCTCTACCTTGCCATAGGACAGCTTTTCGCAAAGCAGTGATCCTACTGCGATACCGATGGAAAAGGCTACCAGCATCGCCGAGACTGCGGTTTCATCCCCACCCATGTTCAACTTCACCATGGCGGGTATCTGGGTCAGGTAGATGGCGCCGATGAACCAAAACCAGCTATTGCCAAGCAAGGATCGCGAAACGGCCAGTTTTTGCCCAAAACCAACCTTCAGCGTTTCCATGGTTGGCTTTATGACTCCGAAGGTTATTGGGCCAGCCTCTGTGCTTAGTGATGGAGCCTTGGGTATCAATAGACTCGAAAGCAAGCCTAAAAGGCCTACCGCCAACAAACTGAGGCTGATGAGATAGCGATAATCAGATTCAGCCATCATCACGCCCGCTGCCAGGGTTCCCACCAAAATGGCTAGAAAGGTGCCTGTCTCTACAAGGGCGTTACCAGCGACAAGCTCATTAGGTTTGAGGTGTTGCGGCAACAGTGCATATTTGACCGGGCCAAATAGAGCACTCTGGACACCTGTGGCAAAAAGCGCCAGCAGCATGATGCTTACGCTATCAAGCATGAGACCTACGCTAGCGAGTGCCATAACCCCAAGCTCAAGCAGTTTGAGTGATTTGATCAGCCTGGATTTCTCTATTCGCTCTCCAAGGGTGCCACCCCAGGCAGACAGTAGAAAGAACGGAACGATAAACAAAAAAGCGCCGAGGTTAATCAGAGCATGGCTATCACCCTCCCCCGCCATGTAGAACATGATCGAAAGAATGACTGTCTGCTTGAGCAAATTGTCGTTGAACGCCCCGAGAAACTGGGTTGCAAAAAATGGCAGGAAACGCCGGGATTTCAAAAGGGTCGCGAGCTTCATGTTGGTTTCCGAGGGCGTATCGGGTGATGGAAAAGATGTTAGCGTCAATATACCTATATCGAGTATACCTTTGCACCATCCTTATCGCGATTCTATAGACCAAACTCATTTGAAATACGTTGCTTTCGAAGCATCGGGCTTGCCTCGACAACCCATGGTGGGGAGGCCATCAACATTTTTCTTCTAAGTGAATCGTTGGACTTTAAAAAATTGAACTCAGTCATTCTCACGAGCAAATCAGGTGTAATCAGTTCGTGAAAAGGTTTTCTCTTAAGTACTTTTAAATGATGATCAGGCCCATAGGACTGAGATGATCTCTTGTAAAGATCATCAATTTCTTCGCGGTAGGCAAGATTATCAACTCTCACACCTCTTTTGTTCGCCATCCCGGCGAAGTGCATTATCTCGTTTAGGCTTTTGATGCATTTAGGGTGAAAAGAATCAAAAACATCTTGTAAGTAATTTTCAGGAAGACCTATTTCATTATCAATAAATGTCTCAATGAAGTCCTCAAAATCCTTGTTTTTAATTATGCAATTGCAAAGCAAAGTTTTATTAATTTCGTGGTAACGTTCATTTGAGGCACTTTTAGGGATCCAGGCTGAAATTTCGTTTATCTCACGCATACTCACTGTATAGCCATGTAATGCATGGAGCGGAAATTTCAGGGATGGTGCGCAATAGGAATATATAAGCAATGGTTCGATTGGTAAATTTCCAGAAAGAACCTCTTCTTCAGTTAATTTTATGCCAATTTCAACATCTCGCCTGTATAACTCGTCTCCATATGCGCTTGCCGATGTAACTTTAGCGACTTCTTGAGCAAGAACTTTCAGCCCCAGATCATTCATTTCAAAGACATGGCTCAACATGAAGCCTTCACGGAATGTTTTGAAGTGAACACTTTTGGCTAAAATATTTTCATTTTTCCTAAGCCAAAACAGCATTGCTTCGTTTTTTTCTTCGATGCCTTCCTCCGCAAGAGAGGCCAGTTCTCTAGACAGCGGCTCATCGCTCTCCGAGTTGTAAACTAATCCGGCATCAAGTATTTTATAGGCGAGCTCATTCTGGTTTATGAAAAAAAGCTTCTCTACTATCCTGGTGTAGTTTGCACCGTCAATAGCTGAATCGAATGCCTGCTGCGCTATCAAACTTTCAACGGCGGCACCAAGAACAGGGTGATAGGCTGGGCATGATGCGGCGGCAAGCGTAAATGATGCAGTAATTGGAACTACACCCAGGATTGCCTCAATAACTTCATGTGAAATGGATTGTTTCTCACCAAAAACAATAGACATCAGGTTTTTCTGAACCCTTTTGGCGTTTTGGGTGAGAGCAACATGCCCTGCCATGCCTGTGTTTCTTATTTGGTCAATGAGGTCTGACATTTGAACGACTAAAGAAAGCTGCTCATTTGGGTCAATGGAACCAAATAATTTGTTTTCAGCCTCAATCAATGCGCTGTGTTTGTTGTGAATGCTGTACAAGGCAAGCCCCGAATTATGATACAATATGCTAATGACTTACATTATCGAGAAAAATAAACAATCTCGTCAATGCTGGGATTGTTGTTAAATATCCAAGCCCGCCGACAAAGCTCGCCTTTTCATGGCAGGCACGGCTTTGAAAAGCCACATGGGTGCTAATCTATCGAACCTGTCTTTTATTTCTGTGGATGACTTTGTATAAAGTGATTCAGTTTTCTCTATTAAGTTGTCACGCGGCAAAATATCAAAAAGACTTGCGCTTTCCATTATCCTAAGATGTGTATCTGCCCCGTATCCGTACCTCTGGAAACTATTAAATTTATCAACTATTGTAGTTTTATATGGATCGCCGAGCAGGTCAACGCCATGCTTCTGTGCGCTTTCAACGACCTTCAGTATCGAGTAGAAGTTATTCGCCGCGTGCTCAAACTGCTTAGCGAAAACCTTGGCCATAAAATCCGAAGGTACATCACTTCTGTCTGCTACATGCAGATCAATAATCCGAGTGAAATTATCGAAATCATCGACACAGCGCATAAGTAGCGCTTCGGTAACCGTATAAAAGCGAAAGGCATCGACGCGAATGCTAATTAGCGCACGGTCAACGTCGCTTGAATTAACATTTGCATTAAGAAGATGGAGTGATGAAATAGCAGGTGCGTAATACTCCTGAAGCCTTTCATCATCAAATGTGCGTAAATTTGTCTCAGGTGTTTTGCAATGATAAAGGTAATGCACCAGCGCCGTGGTATTCAACTGGCCTTCACGTATGTCTCTTGCTTTGAGCGAAATGCCGCACAAATTCTCTCTAATCAGCAGTTCATCATCGAGAGCTGAATGGTGCGTAAGTCTCATTATGCATGTGCCGAACCCCCCCATTCCGGAGCGAAACAGCATGATACCGTCACTCATATATGAGCTAGAACGAAGCTCATAATTCCAGCTCATTTCACTTAGCAGATGGTCGTGCTCGATGCCCCAATCGATTACCGGCGCCCATTCATACTTGCATGCCATGGTCAGCGTCTTGGCAAAAGTGCGCGCGGGGATCTCGCCATATTGAGCTTCTTGCGACAGAAGCCCCTCAAGTAATTGAATGATAACGTCAAAGCGGCGGGCATTACCAATCATTCTCATGAGTTCGTCGAGTTCAACATCCTCATCAAAAAAGGCCTGCTGGTCGACGATTTGATCGACAAGATGGATGAGCAAAGGTGCAAGGCTTGGTTCCTGAACCCAGTCCTCAAGCAGCTTCACATCTACCGGGATGATCTCAAGGAGCTCATGCAGAACCGAATGTGGTAGTGGCCGCTTTTCGTGAAAGAGCATGAGGCCCTTTGCCCTCACGAGACTATCGTTCAAGGCCCGATGGCCACGCGCACCCGTCTCTCGGATAGCTTCATAGGTCGTTCGCAAAATCATTACCGCAGCCAGCGCCCTGTCCTCACATGACTGATGAAAAACATTCGCCTCAAGGTCTTGTAGATGAAGATCAAGATTGGGCTGCATGGTTGAATCCGTGAGTTTGGGTGAGGCAATGGAATCCGCTGCGCGAAGGATCGATTGGGGTTAGACAGGAACCCACTTGTTCCCCTGTTTTTCCGCCAACTCTCCGCCCTTATTGATACGCCAGCTGTAGGTCATCCCGTGACAATTGACAAGATCAAGGTTGAATTGCCACTCGTAATCGACCTTGCATACATAAGTGACGCTTCCATCGGCGTTTAAGCTGCTGGGTGAGCGCTCCTTTCCGCAAATTGGGCACTCCAATGGCGGGTAGTCGCGATGCGTCTCGCCAGCTTTCACATCTGTTTCTAGGTGATTGCTCATTTGTCCGATCCCTCGTTTACATATTCATACCCTGGCATGGTGTTCACCCAGGATTCTCGCAGGTAGCGATAAATTTCTTGCCAGCCAAGACCGTGGGGCTTCAATAATGACTCCTCACTGATGTCTTTCAGTCGAATCCCCGGCTGATAACGCTGCGTAAACTGTACGGTATGAGCTACCTCATGCGCCACAAGCCCTGCCAGATATACCAGCCAGGGCCCTCTGAAGCTCCCGATCACGGTCGACTTCTGAAGGGATTTGTACTCGATGAACTCAAGCACGCAATGCTCTCTCACGTCTTTTAGGCTGAGTGAAACAAATGGGCGGCTTTTCCTATAGCCACCGTAGCTTAAGCGTCGAGCTGAACTCCATGTAATGCTGAGATCTATGGCTTTACGAAAACCATCAAACGGTTCGGCAGGGCTAGCATCCGAGCGAAGAAGGTCACAAGCCTTATCGAGCAGCCTTATAACCTCACACTCAACCTCTCGGTGGAAAGACGCTTCAGCCATTCGCTTTCGGCGCATTTCAGCTATCTCCATACGCTGATGGTCAGTGATCGGTGTAATGGTCATCGCCGTTTAATCTCAACTGTATAGCCTCGTGAAGCAAGGTTGCGCTCGTTGCAGCGCACGTAAGCCGTGAAAGGATAATGGCTCAGTGCGCGGCCATGGCGATTCCTTCCTTCGTCGCTAAACATCCACGAAGAGCCAATGTCGAACGGCGCTTGATTACGATCTGAAGATGCCCACCCCTGGTTTCGGCTCCAGCCATTGAGCAAATCCGGCAGATCAGAAACGCTGATGCCCATGATTTCTGCAAGATCTTGTGAATTGCCAGGCTTGACGATGGCAACTACATCAACCTGGCTCTTCCCATCAAATACGCATCTTGGATTGTAGGTCTTGTGTTTAGCGCTTTGCCGGTAAAGGTTTACTGCATCATAGGCGTAGGCTTCTGCGTTTTTAGACCATTTCACACAGGAGTGCGCCAGAGCATCGCACATGTTTTCACGAACACACCGCTCGAACTCTGGTTTGAAATTCTTCCAGAGGTTATCAAACAGCAGATTTGACGTCTCAATGACCCATGTCCCAATGTTGTAGCCAATGATGCTACGTACGACCTCCTGCATTTCATCCTGAGTGCCCACGATGTTCGGATTAAGGCTCCTGAGTCGGATAGCCTTTTTGGCGAACTCCTCGGTTTCAGAAGAGAACCTCAATTCAGGCCATTCGATAATCTTTTTGTCGTTGATCATGCAGCCCATGGGCTGAGTTGAGACCGGGAGAAAATCCTCTACAGCCATACCGTCAAGCGCGCTACGAGCCACCTTCAGTTCCCATTCTGAAAAGTTAAGCTGGGCAAGCATGCTTTCGAGTGTTGGTAGGCTAAGCGTCCAGCGCGGACGAGCCAATACAGGCAGGTTCTTGATCTCGGTCTCCGCAAGCGTTGCGCTGTGCAACGACTCGACAAGCAAAGGCACGAGAGTGGCTTGTTCGTTGATTTGCTGTTGAGCAAGCTCAACCACCATTGCAAGCCAAATCACTACGTCGCGAGGAAGCTGGTCGACCTGAGTGAAATTCTCATCAGCCACCTTTGAGGAATCCCCGTAATAGCTGACTCGATTCCATTCCGGGTATCGCTCAACCATTCCATCAAGATCCAGGCGTTCACGCATGTGCGCGTTATTGGCGCGCTTCTGCTCCATGTCTCCGGTGCGCACGTTGACTGACAGAGTGGAATAGAACAGCGTACAGCCAGGCCGTTTGATGCCAATGGCGGTCTGCGAGTGACCGATCCTTGCAATATAAGCGCCCATGGGTAGTCCATGCTTGAGCATGTCTACGAACTCGGCAATAGTCTCCGCGATAACGATGGTATCGCTGAGGTGCAGGGGTAAGGCATCAATGACAGGATCCTTCGAGATCCAGTTGATCTTGAAACCCGAACTCATGCAATAGATTGCATCACGCAGACAGCAGGCCACTTCTCGAATCGATGGCTCCCCGTATGCCTCACTAATTTTAGAAAGGCGTGCAGTGATGCGCTCCTGAAAGCGCAGCATTGGGTCTTTGATAGCCTCGTCAAGAGAAGACTTGAGGGCCAGAATAGACGACACCTTCTCGACGAAGCCCTCCTCACGGAGCACCTGGTGAAGGTTGATCCTGGAGCCGTTAATGGTAGCCTCGATCATTTCATGCAACAGCATCCCCATGGCAAGTCCGGTAGGGTCATTTTTCTTGAGCATGGCGACCGTGCCATCCCATTCGTAAGCGCCATAGTTGCCGCGATCACGAGAATCAAAAATCAGCGTGTCGGGAAGCGCGCGAATGTGGGTCAGGTCGTCACTGATCCGATCAAGCAGGCTGTAGTCGATCATTAGGGCTCTCCATCTGATATACCAAGTATACATGGAATACAGGCAATGTCAATAAGATCGTATAGTTTACTCCGCGTCTCGGTTGTCGTAAGATCGGGGGATTTCGCGGATTACCCGTTTGAAAGCTGATGAAAGGGTGATTGATGAACACGCAAGGCAAATACGTCATTGGAGAAATACAAGACGGCATCAGTTCGTTCGTTGTGGCGGTCTGCTTCCCTGAGCACATTGGGCATAACACTGTGGCTCGAAAGCTGTTCAGTCAAGAAGTCATTGCTGGAGGATTCTTCAGTATTGATCACGAAGGCAGCGTGCGGGTTTATGGTGCTTCAACATCTACCGGATCCAAATCCCGGCCCGGTGAGGATGAGCGTCTCATCTGCCAAGCCCTTGGGCTTGAGTGCTAGATCATGCAACTCAGATGCTGAGATCGTTGTTGATCATAATTTTCTTGAGTAAAGGGTAGTCCTTTAGATTATCCTTGCTTACTACACCTGGGTATTTCATCAATATCTGAAATCCCTCCTCGGTTAAATCCTTCAAGCGTGGTTTTAGGTTCGATAAGCCGGCTTGTTTAATCACATCAGCCAATAAATCGCATATGCTTGACCCATATTTATCATAGACTTTTGCTTTTTGTTTTAGCATATCAAGTAAAGAAGCATTGTGGTTAAAATCTAACCGGTCTTTCCTCATGCTGCACGCTAGCTTTTCCGAAAAAAGATCGAAAATAACAAGCCTTTCCTCGTCCGCAGCAAATTTGAAAAGAGCTCGGTCTGGAATCAGGCATGAATGTTTGAAAATAAGATCAAGTCTTTCAAATAAAAACCTCTTTAAAATTGGCCTATTCTCAAGCTTGCTCGCGTTCATTATGTTGGTATGTAAGAAATCGCTTACCAAACCTTGTATAAGTCTTTCCTCTAAAATCTCCAGGTAGTAAGGAGTAATAATCTTTTCTTCACCAACTATATTCAACAAAATTTCTATCGTCTTTATCTGTCCAGGTGCGCATGGATACAGCATCGAGGCGCTGTATATATCAAGGAGGGTTTGCTCACCAAGCCCTTCATAAAGACCATTAATAACCTCCGGACTACTAAACTCGTCGTGAGTTAAAGCTCCGATCAATCTGATTAATCCAAATTCGTCGTTATCTTCAAGTAGCTTTCGAGAAATCTCGGCAACTGAGCACCGAGCCTTCATTAAACTCAATGTCTCTTGCATGTCGTATGAATTAATAAATGCAGAACTTAGTGCATTATTCGATATCAATAAAGCTAAAGATTTGTCGAGACTTTCGCTGTAGCTTTGATTGCGAGTGTGATCCAGGTGTTGCTTAACGGCAATGATGATATCTTCAAGATTGCCATCATTCTGAACGCCTGTGTGGGACACCAATATTTCTACTGCATCGTTAAATGAATCATCTGTGTTTGCTGACACGGTTACCTCAGCAATGCTAAGCAAAGCGTTTGATCTAAAATCGAAAAATGGAATAATAATTCGATGGTCGTAGTAAAAATATGATATCAGCTGATTCTTTATTTAGTAAATGATTTGTCTCTACTCACAGCGTGAAGACGCTGACATTGTATTGGCCAGCACCGCATGCGTATGGAAACGATGAAATCATATATCCAGTGTTAGCTGGAACGCCAAATGATATATAGCCGACTTTTGCATATGAGTTGTTATTGTCAATGGCTGTCGCAACCCGTGTGCCATTGACATATCCCGTCAAGCTGTACCTGTTCGACCAATCACTTCCGCAATCATAATCATTGCCACCTGAGACATGAACAAGAATTGGCCTCGATCCAGAATTAAAATATGTGGTGCCATGATGAGTACCTAAATGTGTATATTTGCCTTCAACCCCTTCTGGCGAACTCCAGGTGCCTAAGGAGCACGCAAGGATCATTCCCTTGTTATCACGCCCAAGTAGGCCATTCGGAGAGCACGCTGAACCTTTAACAACAGATTTATTAAGCTGAATGTGCTCATTAGCTTGTAGGCGACCACCAACATAAAGCTCTTGATCGATCTGCACATTGAGTAGTCTACTAATGGCTGAAGGATCAATTTTATAGGCCACATTGTCTGAATCGTAAAAAATGGGGGCTTCCAATTTTGTTTTTGATTTCAAATGGCCGTCTGATTCAATATCGCCTTTAGCAGTTAAATCCTTGACTGTCGATTTCTTATTCGGGTCTATAACAAATGATCCGTCATCAATATCAATCAGGCGTTTTGCGACTACATCTGCCTTTGTCTCAATATTTTTGCTGGCATAAACACCACCTGAGTTTACCGCCAGGTTTCCACGCGTGAGCTCTATACCATTGACGAGATTTCTGCTGTTTGAAACAAGTAGCTTTCCATAAATAGCCTGATCGGCATCTACAATTACAGCGTGCCCCACCGCTGCCCCACCTTCGTTACCCAAATAAAGGCTCTGCGACGCAATGTTCTGCAATCTTGAAATATTGTGTATTTGACGCTGAGACTCCTCCTTTAACGGGTTGAAGTTTATATTGTCATTCATAAAGTTGCTGCCATCGGTTCTCAGCCATGCGTCGGTTGAGGCATTGTTGCTGGCCAGCATGGTTATCCTGGCGGTCGTCGGGCTTGACGAATAACTGTCTTGGGTTGCAAGCGCAGTTGGTGTGTTATTGTGCGTAAAGCCCGATGCGGCTGTAATGGCAGCTAGTCCAGATAAATCACCTCTAATCTTGCCGTTATCGAGCAAGAATGGGCTAGAGGTAGTTGTAACTCTCGTTATCTGATTAGGCGCTGACCCCGTAGTTTTAATGCTCGATTCCAATGAAATTCTTCCGAACTTTATTGGTAATGCTTTACTGGCTGCCGGAAACTCGCAAGGTAGATATTCTTTAGCGCTTGTGCCACCGCATGAGACCAGCTTCAGCCAGGAAGTCCCCTCCTCTACCCTGTCTGCTGCACCAGCATTGTCCGCTACCCAGGATCTTACAGCGTTGTTGTATTGATTTAGCTGTCGACCAATATCTCGCGCTTTAGCCTGCTCGAATTCCAGATGCTTTTGTGAGAAAGCAAGGATCGTTAAATATGACAATAGTCCAATGACCAGAATCAACTCAATCAGTGTTACACCTTTTTGTTTTTTTATTGTACCTGGCTTGAGTGTGCTCATTTGATTATCTGTGGTTTGGTTCACGCGGGCGTGACATTACTAATAGGCTGAATTTTACCGCTTAAAAAACAATCAAAAATGATAACAATCAAAAACAAGCAGATGGGCTGAGGTTCGCTGGCCGATAGAATTTATCTATTGCCAGAATAATCTCAATGAGGTTGATAAATCAATATCCATGAATCAATATAGACTCATGCCTAACAACCAAAAAGGAATCACACCATGAGTGTACTCGTTAACAAAATCGCCCCTGACTTCGTAGCTCCCGCAGTCGCAGGAGATGGTCAAATCATTGATAATTTCCGCCTCTCTGACGCATGGAAAAGCGGAAACCCTCGCTATACCGTGCTGTTCTTCTGGCCAATGGACTTCACTTTCGTCTGCCCTAGCGAAATCATTGCGCACAATAACCGCATGCAAAAATTCAGGGAGCTTGGGGTTGAGGTGATAGGCGTCTCCATTGACTCGGTCTATACCCACTTCGCCTGGCGAAATACGCCAGTGGAGAAAGGTGGCATTGGGCCCGTTGAATTTACAATGGTTTCAGATATCAAGCGTGATATTATGCAGGGCTACGGCATTGAGCATGCTGACGGCGTTGCTCTTCGGGCGACATTTCTTATCGACCGACAAGGCATTGTTCAACACCAGGTCGTCAATAACCTTCCTTTGGGTCGCGAGGTCGATGAGGTTATCCGGGTTATCGAGGCCCTCCAGTTTACCGAAGAGCATGGCGAGGTTTGCCCTGCTGGCTGGCGCAAAGGCGCTAAAGGTATGAAGGCCGATGCCGCTGGTGTTGCTGACTACCTTGCTGAAAACGCCAATTCCCTTTAATCATCCTGGCGGGCGAAAGCCCGCTTTTGAGGTCAAAACAATGCAAGAGCGTCATTCTAAGTTAATCATTCTGGGCTCTGGGCCTGCTGGCTACTCAGCAGCCATCTATGCGGCTCGGGCAAACCTGAGTCCTCTGCTCATCACGGGCATGCAAATGGGGGGTCAATTGACGACCACAACGGAAGTCGATAACTGGCCTGGAGATCCTCATGGGCTGACAGGCCCTGCCCTGATGCAACGGATGGAAGAGCACGCCAGGCGTTTTGAAACAGAAATTCTGATCGATCAGATTCAGGCTGTCGACCTTGCAGAGCGCCCCTTCCGTTTAACTGGCGATAGCATCCAATACACCTGTGATGCGCTCATTATCGCAACAGGGGCCAGCGCCAAGTACCTTGGACTGGAATCCGAAGCCGCCTTCATGGGCAAGGGCGTCTCTGCCTGTGCGACCTGTGATGGATTTTTCTATCGAAACCAGGATGTGGCGGTGGTCGGGGGTGGTAACACGGCTGTCGAAGAAGCTCTATATCTTTCAAACATTGCTCGCAAGGTTACCCTTATTCACCGTCGTGATTCGTTTCGATGTGAGAAAATCCTGGAAAAGCATCTCTATGAACGGGTTGCCGAAGGCAAGATCGATTTGATCTTGAATTCCGAGGTTGATCAGGTGCTGGGTGATGAAATGGGTGTCACTGGCGTCAGGGTACGAAACTCGGATGGCCAGCCTCAGGACATCGAGGTGCGTGGGCTTTTCGTGGCTATCGGACACACCCCTAACACGGGAATCTTTGGTGACCAGTTAGATAAGCGTGATGGTTATCTAATCGTAAATGGTGGCCGCGAAGGAAACGCAACAGCGACCTCAGTACCGGGTGTGTTTGCGGCAGGCGATGTGGCTGATTCTGTCTACCGCCAGGCGATCACGTCAGCTGGATCCGGCTGCATGGCAGCGCTTGATGCTGAGCGCTTCCTGGCAAGCTAGGTTAAGGCGTTCAGTAGCCTTTTCTGGAGCCTCTCATTGAGAGGCTTTTAAGCTGAGTCGCGCACCTTCATGAGACTTGGCTTTCGCGTTTTTCTCCGAACGTGTTGTTCCTGCATTTCTCTAAAGAAAAACGGCATCCGTAACCGTTTTAACCCCATCGGCGTCAATGGTAGTCATACGCATTCGAGCACCTTCCCCGCCACGAGTCTCGAAGCCCTTTGGAGGCTCGATAATAAAGCCAATGGCGCGCGTTTCTTCGCTTCCTAGCGTAATACCCCGGCTGAAGTCTGCATTCTCCGGCAAGCAGTCATCGAAGTATGGGCGAATGAGATCAGTCTCGGCGCAGGTAAGGGGGTAGAAAAAGTTATTGAAGTGCTGCATGAGCCAGCCACCGTTTCCAGCGTGGCACAGAATGTAGTTGTCAGAACCAAACTGCCCTTGCTTGCGGCGAACCTGAGCCACCCACCCAATGGAGCCACGCAACGATCCGCTATGCGGGCCTGTTTTAACAAACATTCCATACTTTGGAATACAGAGCGACCCCATGCCGCCAACGGTTTTCATCCAGCGCGCCTCGTGATCGGCTCGAATGCTGTCAAAGATCTGAGCTTGCAAATCATCAAAGGCTGTTTGATTGGCTTCATTTAGCGGCATTATTGTTGCTCTCTATGCTCTTTATTTTGGAGATAAAACAAAAGCTGAATCAAGTAAAATCTATACCTAACAACCAATTTTCTGCAATGGCCGCACCCATTGAAACATTCTTGAGATAGATATAAATTTGCTCAAATAAAATAATAACAAGCAAATTATCATGGCCACATATGAAGCTCGACGCACCCCGAGAGGTGATGTTTTTATCGTTGTTCAAGAGCATAGCAGATCCAGCTACAGAGGCTCTAAAGCCAATACTCACCAAGAAATACCACAACGCGCAAACTTCTCATGCAGTGGCTCGCAAAAAAAGTCGTCAAGAAAGCCACGGGCAGTCATGACGCCACAAGAAACCACATCAATCATCAATGCCATTTGCTCATTGATAGTGATCGGAGCGCTGATGTATATCATCTCATTCTAGGCGGATTTGATCGCCGTGATTTGGATTCTGCGCCCATTGCTGAAGCAAAATGTGCGTGCCTGCCCCCATTGGAATCGCTCATATACGACACCATAGGATTTGGTGCTCACAACAGGTCGCTGGCAAGCCACCTTGGCATTGATGTTGATTGCCAGGGGTGGGTTTAGAGTGATGTCAATAAATGCCTCAACGCCATCGCTGGTTTTTTCGACCGGAAGAATCGCTCCAGATAGAATTGGTTCCTTATTATTCCCCCTTCCTTCCGTCAGGAATTCAGTTGGAGCTCCCACGCCAATCGAGATATGTTGAGCTGTTGTGCTTTCCTGGAAGACAAAAGATACCTTTTCAGCGTCCGCAAACGCTGGTGCCGAGGCAAAGAGAATGGAAAACAAGAAGCCTGTGATCTTCATCATGTCATTCAATCCATTGTGATGCTTGCTCTGCTGAGCGTTTATTTAAGATGGACTAGCGTAGCAAGGGCCATTGCAAATGCATTGCTAGCAACCATGTCCTCCCAAGACGAGAATCCGTCAAAGCTGTAATTGTTCTCAACAGCTTCTTTGAGGTAGGCCTCCATCGCAGCACAAGCAATATAGTCAAGCTGCGTAACCCCTTGGGTGGCTTCATGCTTGTCGCGGTAAACAAGCATCTGTTGGGCCATCAGAGCACTGTGTCGTCCAAGCATGTCATCGAACGACTCAAAGCCATCCCATGTCCACTCCTGCGCAAGCATTAGCGGAAAATACGTTTTGATTGCTTGGGCGGCATAGAAATCGAGTGGGTTGACTGGTGTAGGCATGATGGTTTCCTCGGCTTTCATTCCATTATATGAATATTGACGTTTTTGTCAATAGCTACACGCCGGGAGTGGTTATCCATGATGTCAATCAGCCAAGAAAAATGGGGCCGCATAACAATGAGGCCCCATCCTTTTTCAATTTTACACCTTCCGTTCGTTACGCCATCAGGATTTCGGTGTCATCACGTGCACTGACTTGATGGTGTAGCTGTCCTTTGTGAACCCGCCTTGGTCGAAGTACTGAATATTGCCGATAACAAAGCTTCCATCAAGATTCATTACCTTGGCAACCTCGGCCTTGATTTCATCATGAGTAGCATTGTCCTTCAGAACACAGTTTGTGACGGTGTCTGTGCCGAAAACCTTTGCATTGAACGAGCTATTGTAGCTATCTACGTCTTTCTGTGCCTTTGCAAGGTCGCCTTCAGAAACGCAGCGAACATGAGTGCTGGCGACTGTTTCTGGCTGCAACAGCCAGCCCTTGCCCATTGCCTTGAGTGTTTCATCCACCTTGCTTTTGCCGTCTAGCGCAACTACGCGAGATTCCTGGCGATCATGGATATCACTCAAGGATGATTTGACCATGGCAACCATCGCAAATACCGCGATCACGACCATTACGCATAGCGATATTGCAAAGCTGCTGCCTTTGTTCTCAACGCTCTTTGACATGTTTTCACCTTTCGGTTGTTAATTTCATGTATTACAACCGAAAGGTGCAGTTATGTCAATTGGTGCCTATTAATTTGTGATCGTTTGCGGGCAAATCTTCGCTTATGAAAGAAAGCCAGGCCAATACAGCCAAGCAGCCATACACTGTGGGCAAAAATATCCAAGGTGTAAAACGCCTCACGCACAGCCGAATGAGCCCGGCTGGCACCCTTTTCATCAACAATGATCTTTCTGCCATTCTTATCGGCATAATAGGCAACAAACGCGATTCTGAGTCCGTCAGCGTCATTGAACAATCCATAGTGATGAGCAATTCCTTCGGTTTCGGCTTGCTCCAGCGTGTCGGCTTCTATTTTATGAAGAGACTCACCTAGAGGCCCGTCGATATTTGCCTCATCGACTGACTTTACGGTAAAGCATTTAAGCGACCGTTTTTGACAAACTTCCTTAAAGGCTTCACCCTCAAAAGGTAGCAGGGTTAGTAAGCTGCTTCCTGAATCAGCCTCCCAGGCCTTTAGCGTTTGCCAAACCATGACCTGATGAAACAGGGTCGTCGTTACCAGTACGGCCCATATGCAGACCGTCATGATAAGTCTGTCGACTGAGCGCCAGCGTTTAAAGCAGCTCAAAAAGGCTAGGATCGCAGCAGATGATGCGAGGTAGATCACGAGGATCAGTTGAGGATTCAGATCAGGCCTAAATTCACGCAACCACTCGTAGGGCTTTTCGAGGCAATTCATCCCGAATGCTATGAGCAGAGATCCCACAACGACATAGACCGTTAGATTGCGACGAAAAACCATCGCAAGCGCGAGATTCACGGCTGAGAAAATCAGAAAAGTATCTGTTTTGGCTAGGTCAAGGAAGTTCACGGGTCTTGCTCCTGTGGAAAGCGATAAGTGAAAGACCTAGCAGCATCCATGCGATTGTTGCGGCCAATGACAGCATTGAGTAGCCGTTAATCAATGTCTCCAGGGCTATTTCACTGGTATAGGCATCGCGAATAGCGAAATTTGAATCTTTATCCTTGTAGAGTAAGGCGCCATCGTTATTTTCCTCCATCCAAACGGAATAGCCACCGTCCGAGACATGCAATTGCCTGGCTTGTTTTGGGCTGAAGGTATTCTGCTCGATACACTCGTAGTCAGGATTTGAGCAGACATCGGTGCGAACTGAATGATTCGCCTCAAAGATCCATTGACGTTCTGATAGCTGCGAGTCGAGCCAGGAAGGTACAAGACGAGCTTGATAAACGCCGATGAAGACGATGTGCGTGATGAGCATGAAGCCAAGCGCCAGCGCTATAAATATCCGATCAAAACTTCGCGTTTTTCTCATGCATCGCAATAAGTCAACGAGCCCTAGAAAGCAAAAGAGCAGCGTAAGCATCGGCAAAGGGAGTACCGTACCAAACAGCCCGGAGACCATCCCGTCAGGATTTATCGCAGCCCACAGCAAACCGTAACCGCAGGCGCATACGAGAATCATTCGATCAAGTCTAGGCCGTAGGGCCAGGCCCCAGCTCAAAGAGGTCATGAAGGATAGGATAAAGACCGATGCATAGCTCATGCTGACTGGCGCCTCAATTGTAGGCGTCAATTATCCGCTATCGCATTATGGCAAAGCAATGCCTCTGTAGGTGCTAAATTTCCAAATCAATGGAAACCAGATTTCGCATTACATCTCTTGACCCTTTGGCGTGAGGTCGTAGCTCATCTGTCGAGTACATTTCGAAAAGACGCTTTTTCCGTGCAGGTTGCTTGATCATCAGGCTAACCACTTCGTCTATTGGGTGGGTTTTGATGTAACCTTTGAGCCAATGAGCTGGCCACATCACCTTTGAAGATTCTTTCATGAGCGCACGTACCCCGGCGAGCAGATTTTCGGGCTTTTGTGCGTGACCAGGGCCGACAGGCCAATATCCATCGACTATCAGCTTTTGTACGACATCAAGCCGCCCCCACTGCGCCAGCGCATACGTCAGGGTCGGATCCTTACGCAGACCGGTCTTTAGCGCTTCATCTGTAATTGTATTGAATAGCGCTTCGCCAATGATGTGGCGTGTTGCGGCTTGCAAATTCGTTGACACAGCTAGATTCAGCAGCTCGCTATCGATCAATGGTAATGCGATTTCGGGCCTAAACTTAATCAGAACGGGCAATGCCTCGCCATCAACCTCAAAGACTCTTTGCAGCAAATCCCTTGTAATTGCACTGGCCTGAATGTTGAGTGCGGCGCCAGTCTTGTTCAGGATCGCTGCCACTGCCAAGTCCTGGTAAGCCCCATGCTCAAGCGAGGCAAACATCTTTATGCAGTTAGGCTCGGCCTTGATGAGCGCTAATCGAACGTCGTCAGACAGCTGCTCTGGCTTCAAGAGCTTTTCGATCCACCCATAACCGCCAGCATCGATTAGCGCCCTTAGCAGTGATTGCAGAAGACGATCTGATCTAGCGTTTTCACTCGCAAGATCATGGCGTTCAATTCGGCTGAGCAGCGCTGTTACTTTCTGATGATCAATCATGGCGTATCCTCTGGATACATGATGTGCCATGAGCTTGGTCTTCGACAACAGGATCAGCCATAACCAGGTTGTTTACGGTTGCGCCATCGCTTCACTCAAGCGAGTTGCCAGCGACTCGCGCTCACACCCTTGCGCTACAAGGTTGGCCAAGATTGGAAGCGCACGGTCTGCCTCGACCCTGATAGGGGTGACATGTTCTGGAACATCGAGATCAGAATCGCATACCAAAAATATCGTTTTATACTGGCTAGCCTCAGGGTCTATGTAAAGAACAGGGGCGCCTGCTGCTACGGCGTGACTGATAATGTCCGCCAGGTAGGAAAACTGAAGCGATGTTCCAGAGATGATTAACACATCACACGTCTTGGCAAATCCCAACATCCGCTGATAGTGCTCATCCTTGATCATCTCTCCAAACATGACCACGTCAGGCCTTATAACGGCGCCTTCACTAGGTTTGCATGTGTAGCATCGTGGCGGAATTACCATTCCTTCATGCAGCCAGGGATGCGCGGGTCGCTTGCACTCCATGCAGAAGTGGCGATGATACGAACCATGAAGCTCGATCAGCTTGTCGTCAGTGAGTCCTGCGCGCAAAGACAGGCCGTCAACGTTTTGCGTAACCTCTAGAAAGTCCTCGCAGTGTTTTGAAAGCTCAGCAATGGCCTGGTGTGCCCCAGACGGCGTAGCAGATTGCAGGGCGATGGAGAATGCGAGCCAGTATCGCCAGATCTTGCCGGGATCCTGCTTTAAAGTGGTCGTTGAAAGAAGAGCCTCAATCGGCATCCCTGCTTCTTTCTCAATTTCAGTGTAGCGACCATCCTCACCTCGATAAGTCGACAGGCCTGCTCCCGTGCTTATCCCTGCCCCCGTTAACATCATAATGCGCATTGTGTTTTAACCTTGATTTATGCTCTGGTGAGCATGTCATGAAGCGTTATCTTTTGGCCCGGTTTGCTTGCGGACACGTTCAATATGTGTTGATGAAGCAAAGGCAGAACGCGGTCAGCACTGTCTCGAATCATCAAAAACCCAGACTCCGGGTAGTCGTCCAAATCGATAGCGGCCAAAATGCCGCTGGACGATGTTCCTTTGGGATCGATGTAGATGATGGGGGTGTTGGCATTGAGCGCCGCCACAGTCATGTGCAGCAAGTACTCAAACTGCATGGACGTGCCTGCAATGACAAGGAGATCACACCGGCCTGCAAACTCGACCGCCCTCTGCTTGTGTAGTGGGGATATGTCCTCGCCGAACAGTACAATTTTTGGTCTGATCACGCCCTTTGGATCCCAATCGCAGTCGGTGCAATAGGGAACCTCATTGGCCTGCTCTTCATGCTCGAAGTCGTGAGGCTTGCCGCATTCCAGGCACTCATGACTTAGCGCCGTGCCATGCAGCTCAACCAGATGGCGCTCATGCAAGCCGGCCTTTCGAGACAGCCCGTCAACATTCTGGGTGACCTCTAGAAATTCATCACAACTGTTAGCCATGGCGACGATGGTTTTGTGGGCAATGGACGGTTCGGCGCCCTTGAGACCGCTACGAAACTCTGCCCAATAGGCCCAGAAGAGCTCAGGATTGAACCAGAGGGTTTTCCTGCTAATCAAGTGTTCAACCGGAAGGCCAAATCGCTTCTCGATATTTTTATAGCGGCCATCCGTGCCTCTGTACGTGGCAAGCCCAGAGCCTGTGCTGATGCCAGCACCCGTAATCATCATCACCTTCATAAATATTGTGTCCTAAGCCACGGCGTTGCCGTGAAGAGCCGATCTCTCTGCGAAACAAACCTACCGCAGCGTCTTGGCAATATACATTCTTTAGAAAGGGCAATCTTTAACTTTAAGCAAAAACCGTCAACTACCGGCTGGATGCCTGCCTGGCAGAGGGATCATTGCAGTCGATCACATTTCTGTCTCAGCGCAGGCTATACGCCAAATTTCAGGGAAACGAGCAGGCACCAGGCTCAACGCTGCGTGCGCATAGCGGGTCAAAATTGCATCCCCAGAGGTTTCGGCTGCCGACTTACCGCCAGAAAAACCATGAGAACCATCAACCGCTTTGGCGAGAAATGAATGAGCATTTTCTTCGTCGGTCTGCTTGAAGAACACAAAGCTAAAACTCCCATTCAGCAAGGTCGCTTCTGCTTTCGGCTTCGCATGCTTCGCCCAGGTTGTAGCATCCACCCAATGCTCCTCGGGATTGCCGGATAACCAGGCTTCTCCAAACCTCACATACAGGGCAAATCCATAGGCACACGCGAATTCGGGTTCCACTGTTGCATTCCACCAATCAGTGATACGCTTGATCGCAGCATGACCTTCTTGATTGTCTTCGCAGGGCATGCTTGCCATGTGCACAGCGTCGACAAATACACTTGTGGGCATTGAGATTTTATTAACCAGCTGCATAGGATTTCCTATCAGTCCTGAATTTTTGACTTGAGCCTGTCGAAAACGGAACGCGCGAAATCGGGAGCTGCCTTTTTTGCATCTTCCATCGACGCGAATCCTGTCGTCATGAGATTCATGAAATGCAGCTCATAGACAGGGCTCTCATCCGACTCGCGAATGACCATCAATTTCTGCCCGGCAAAAAGAGCCGTTTGAAAATGTGGACTATCGCCGTGCCACTGTTGCTGCGGAGCGCTGTGGGTATATTGGCCCCCAGGTGCCAGCGTGATTTCCATGAGCTCTCCTTGATCAGTTTGCTTGGGCATCTGCGAAGCTGAGGTGCTGTCCATCGTATGAAAGGCTCAGTGTCTGTTGCTGGCCTCCTAGGCGCATGATGGCAGGAGCCTTGCGAAGAACAACCCCGGAACGATCTAGGTCTTGTTGAGCCTGAGAAACAAGAATGAGCTTCTTCCCGCATTGCTCAGCACTCACCTCAAGCGAGGCGATGCCTTGCGCAACAGATGCACGATCCCACGAAGGAACGTCATCAATTGCAACGGCGGAGTGGCTGACCAGATCAGCTGCGGAGGGGTCAAACATTTGCCCGGACGACTCAGGAGTCAGGATTTGAATAGAGCCTGGATTTTCTGCACTGAACTTTTGCAGCAGTGTCGTTTTCCCGGTTCCTGCCCAGCCGGTAAGGTGCAATACGGTAATTTCCATTTGTTTCCTCGATAAATTGTAAGCAGTTAATTTTCGACTTAATGCGCCCCAGGGCACCCCTTAAAAGCATTAAGGTTAACCCTATGCTGAAAAGCGCGACTGCACATGCGGCGAAGGACGCACGCCAATAGTTCGTAATCAGAGCTTGAGCATGACGTACATCCTGTTTTACTCGATCAACTCAGCGGTTGCCAGTGAGTCGGAATCAGGAACACTTCGCCGCGTGACTCGTCAACTTCTAGCCAGTTCGGCTTGACCCCATTCCTCGACAGCCTGAATGAAGCAACAGACACCCAGTCGCAGTAGTACCGATTTGCGAAATGGGCCGCTCGCACAGCAGTACCATCTTTCGGAGCTGTCACAATGGGGTTCCAGTTTTCCCAGTCTTCGCGTGGCATCGGCATTGTCTCCTATACTTGGCTGTCGATGTTGCAACTGGTTAGCAAGGCATTGATACGGCCTCGCAGCTCAGGGCTGGTCTCAGCGGCATTCCGCAGCTCGGACATCTGCTCCAGGATCGTTTCAGCAGCATCCGCTCCAAACTCATGAAAGAGGCGTTCGAGAGTGGAAATAACTTCCTCCGGCGCTATGGACTCACGATCCATATTGAGGATGAGAGAGGCTGCCGTGCTTTCATGCACGCCGAGCGGAATGACCCGTATCGGAACTATGTCGATATTCAGCTGCATAGCAGCTAACCAGCGAACCTCGCCGTCAACAATCTCGTAACCATCCCCAACACGACGAACATCAATAGGTTTCGCAATCATGCCGAGATCTCTGATGCTCTCGGCCATGGCATCAACTTGAGCCTGAATGGGTGGTGCGAGTCGCCGGCTATTGCGAAGAAGCTTGCTTGTTTGGATCGCTGTTGGGCTGGCCATGGGATTTCACTTAACTCTTGTCGGTGACTATTGAGTAGATGATACCGCTCCAGCCTGGGAAAGCGTTCAGCTGTTGAAAAATGCAGTGAGTGTGCCATGCAGCAAAGTCGGCTCCCAAGTCGGTGTCACTGATCCGCTCGGACTTCGTTACCTTAACGCCACTGTGAAGATCGCAACGCTCTGCCTTGAAAATAGTGCCTTTGTTGCTACGGTGCTCCAGCGGCTTATCATTGATCCAGTTTGCCATGCGCTGGCTTCCCTTGACTCAGCAGGCCGCATACGGCGGCTTCCTATGCGGAAGCGTGTTCGGTGACTACGGTACAGTGATCCAGGGAAACAGCCCCTGAAACATCCTCCACCATGATGACCGCCTCGCAACACATAACGAATGCTCGACCGCAAGTTTTGGTCTGGATCGTCTCACCCGATCCAAGGCGCTCTTCGTAAGTCACGGTTACGCCTTCCTGGTGCTCGGCATTCCAGTCGTAGCACTGAGCCTTGGCAGCTACCTCGCGCTGGCGAAGCGTCATGTTCTTGGGTTTAGCATGCGGCATGCCTAAGTCCTTCGGTGGGGTGGACGCCGAACAGGCATCCTTCTACGGCCTCAGCCCCACAGATGCGAGGCTTGGGCATTACAGGGAAGTTCTCTTGACCATTCGATAAGATGCCCCCACTCCCCGCAACCGTCGCAGGCCAGATACACATTCATCAGGAAATCGCAGCGTTCACAGCCCTCACAATCCGTCAGGTGATGGATGTTGTCGGGAGGTGGAAGCACGCTGCTATCCCTCAACCCGAGAGCTTGCCGCAATAATTTCGCCAGTCACTATGGTTTCCTATTTACCTGATCTTGCTTCATTACAACTGGGCCTTTCCTTAAAAAACATTAAATCAAGGATGAATCCCACGAGACACATAAAAATACCAAGCCCAGCCCAGGGCATCAGCGGGAGAACATCTTTGCCCTCGGAGTGCAAAACCACAGGCGCGATTGAAAACATGATGCACAACACCAGCATGAATGTTTTTTCAAATTTACTGAACATGGGTTTTCTCGAACTTACGCTTTCGGTTTTTTCATCGCCCAGTCTCGGGCCTGCTGTTCACTGTCGTGCCGCGAAACGACACGCTGACCATCAACGACTTGCCACTCATCCCAGGCGCTGTTCATGGCGCTTAGGTGATGCGAGCCGACGACGCATCCCGATGATGTAATCACTCATGCTCGTTTTCCTTGAACTGTAAATCCAGATAACAAAAAAGATGAGGCCCCTTCGGGCCTCTTCATGACATTAATTGTGTGTGAGCAGCTTCATGATGCTAGCGTCCATGCCGAGCGCCTTAAGCGGCTCTGCAATATCAGCCAGCATCTGGCGCGAAGATGCGTCCGCCATCAGGCCAGCCGTCTCTGCAAGCAGTTGCTGCATCGGCTCGCGGATGGTCTCCATGGCTTGCTTGACTGCCTCGATACGCTGATCAAGAGCGGCATAGTCAGCTTTTGTGCTGATCTTTTGATCAGACTCAAGAAACTCACGAAGGCTTTTGCAGGCGTCAATCAATGGCTTGCCAATCTCCATTGCTCGACTCTTGGCGCTTGATGCGATTGAGACGGTTGCGATCAGGCGCGGTGGCTTGTCGAACAGGATCTCGGTATTGCGTGAAAGTGCACACGGGCTGGATGACTCTCGATCTCGCATCAATCCAGCAAATTGTTCGGCAGCTAGGTTGATCTCTACCAGGGCGAAACTTTCAGAAAGTCGAGGCTCTTCACGACCAATCATGCCAAAACCAAAGTGAGCCTGGCTGAATTTCAGGCCAATCATGGTGTGATCCATCGTCGGAGTGCCGACGAAGGTTGGGTGGGTGGTGCTGATTACGTGATGAGAAACGCAACCAAAACTCGGATGATCAGTGAAGAAACCATACTTTTCCTCTTTTTTGCAGGTGTCCGCAATAGGCAGGAACGCGGCCAAACGAGTCTTAGCGATATCACGAATGGCGCTGAACTCATGGGCTTTCTGAATGGTGATTTTACCAGTCGACACGAGCTTTCTCAGGCTGGCTTCGAAGCGGTCACCCTCCTTCAGATCATATGCTGAGAAGTCCATGGCTTTAAGGTCATCGTTTCGCAGCGATGCATGCTCGATCAGCGCTTGGGCTTCAGCTTCGCTGAGGCCAATCTCTCGATGAGAAAAGTAAGCCATTACATGGACTCCTTAATCTTGTTGGCCGACATGACTTCAAGCTTGATGTCAGTCGTTGTTTTGTCGGTGAACTCCGCCAGGCGTTGTGCATAGTATGCGGGATTGCTCTCAGTCCATTCGCCCAGCACATGAGCCGTCTTGGATGCCTCCATCCGAGCTGACTTGCTCATGACCCCGCCCTTTTCCTTTGCCTTATCAGCGGCATTGACCAGCTCATCGACCCACTGGGAAAGGCCATCGGTCATTTCCTGCGCCGCGTCATACATCATCTTGCTGCGCAAGGTATTGAGGTCACCTTTGAATTCGACCTCAGTCTCAGCATTTTGGCGGATGGTGGCGGCATAGACGCCACGGCCTGGATTGGCCAACAGGTTGGCAAACTCCATTTGGCTCATTTCGACGTCGAGAAGAAGGACGCGATTTACGTAGTCAACATTTCCTTGCTGGCTGACCAGGGCGTCACAACGGAAAACACGGACGCGGCTGGTCGAAAGAGATTTCACCTTGGATGCGAACAGCCGCACAGGCTCTTCGCACAGCTTTTCTTCAATGGTAATAAAGCCGATGGCCGGGTGCTTGACCAGTGTGCTGCCATCTTCATTCTCAATCTCGGCGTATTGAGATTTGATGTTCTCTTTTCGGTCTTCAAGCTTGGTGATGATAGCCTTGGACATCTCGGCGTTCGGCAGCGATGCAGCGACATCGATATAGCCACTGAGCATGTTCAATGATCGCTTCATTTGAGCGGTCGTTTCGGGGGTCAGGAACTTCATGTAAATTTTCTCCGCTTGATGCTGTAATGGCCCGAGCGCCGTAGCGAGCTCAGTCTTGCGTCTTGTAGTTTCTTTCCTGAACAGATTTCTTGATCGCCGCCACAAATTGGTCATGCGTGGCGGCGCAGTCACCGTTGCTGGGCCAGTACATGCCGGTCAATTCAAAAGCAATTGAGTCCATCACATCCGACCTTGGCAGCGTATCCAGGTCGGCGTTCTCAGCTGCTTTTACTTCCTTAACTGTGGAGCGAAGGCCGCGCTTATTTAGATCCTTGCGGCAACCATCCCATAAAGACTCGGCCTGTTCATCTGTCAAATCTAGAGCAAGGTAGCGAGTAGTCAGCTTCTTGATAACGTCGATGCCGCTCATGATGGTATTCTCAGTTCCTTATATGTGAACCAATTATATTGACAAAGTGTCAATAAGTCAAGCTTTTTGTCGCCCTTTTGCTGATTACAGGCGGTTGCAGGAAGGTAGGTTCACACGTGATTCAAAAAGTAGATAACGATCTCATTTAGATTGAAAAATCATCTTTAACCAGGAAGGTTCTGATGTTGCGATTTCCTTGGCTCATGGCCTCAGAAGCCCCGAATAACGCGACAAACGCTTTTGCTTTTTCAGTGCTTGTGACAAGTTCGATCACTTGTCCTGGCCCACATTGTGTTAATCGAGCCTTTGCGCATTGGAGATGATAGTAACTAGATCCAGTTCCAGCCACCCCGCGCGGTTGCATCTTGGCAAAAAATTCAAAAGCCGAGCGTGTATCCATATACTGCTGGGGAAAAAGATCTGGCCTTTCTGTCAGCATCTGAAGGATGAGGCGATCAAGCGATTCCTCTGAGAAATACCAAATGCAATCATTCGCAGCTACAACCGACGCAATAAACACATTCAGTGTTCGGTTTTGTTCCGGAACAGCGAGAACGTACATCGGCACAGACTCGATTTCCTCTATCCAGTTGCTCACATCTGGGTCTTCAAACCTTTTCTCCATCTCTTTAAAAAAGGAGCTTTGCTGCTCGACAATGCTGAGCGAGTGATGCGAATTCCCTTGCGCTATCCTGGACATTGAACGATCACGCTTGCCTTTTCAGTTATGCCTAGTATACTAGCAGAAAAGGGAGAAAGCAATGACAAAGCCATTCGATCCAAAAGACAATGACACCTACGTTGAGAAGCTATCCGACAACATGGTTCAGGACGTGCATCGGCATATGTTTGCCGATCAGACCACGACAGAGTCATTGAAGCGTGCTGAAGACAGTGTACTGCGTTTTGCAAAGGCGTCCGACCTTAAGCTTGTCAGCGTCAAAACATTAAAGTGCAAAACGCTCGTTCCTATGAGCCTGGTAAATCGCTACAGCCTGGGTGTCGATTCGCTCACCTATTCACAGAAAACGCCTGTGATGTTTGATCCCAAAAGGGAGCGTTTTGTGCTCTTGATGGATTGGCGATTTGCTCGTGACATGGATCTGGTTCAGTTAGCTGGGGCTTTTGACAAGGATATTCGAAATTGCATTGAGGTTTATCAGGATAAGGAAGGGGGTAGCCACCTTGCCCTGCTCTACCCTACCCTGGATGAACTGCGTTCGGATAAAATCCTCCACGGCGATACCGCGCTGCGTCCTTTTGCAGCACTGCATGAGGTTTATAGCAACTTTAGATTGTCGCTGATGGAAGGTGACAAGGTCATCCTCGTTCGATTTGATAATTCAGCGGCATCCGGCTATCTGATGGATCCCAAATCCAGAGATGCGCTAGGGGCTGTAAAGGCTTCGGCAATGCGCCTTGAGTTCACAGTGGCCTTTCGATTCGGAAAACGGTGTTACCTATCCAGGGACGGCAAGACCTTCGAGCAAAAGGACGTCATGTTCCTGGACAAGGCATCAGCTCAGAAGAAAAGTGAGGATGACACAATTATGCGTTCGCTTGGCATGGTCAAGGGCGATATTCTTGTGCTGCCCTATTCCGATGAGCAGATTGACTTCCTGAATGCCATGCAAGCAAGGTTGAACAGTCTTCACAGTGACATGCGAGCCTTCTTTGCAGGCTGTATGGCGCCAGCAGAGAAGCTGGATTGCCCGCTGGGCGAGACAAGTCTTCCTATGATGCAACTACTGATCGGCAAAATTGATGAAAAAGATTGATGCGCTTCTTCGATATTTTGGCCTTACTCATGAAGAAGATCATGAGCGTCGACTAAGGACTCAGGGTGTTGGATCATTTTATCTGTATGAGTCCGGCGAGCGGAAATGCCGCGTGCTATCGGCGCACGACAGGCATTACGAGGCGATTTCGAACTGGCGCGTCGAAAATTATGTGAGATCGAACACGCGTGCGCGATTGAAAGTGGCGGCAGTGGCTGGTCTTTTTGCTTCGCCCATTGTTTTGATAAATGCCTGGCTATTTGCAGGGTGGTTCTTGACTGCCATGCTTGCCGGAATATCATTTGCGATCAAGGATGAAATAAGGCTTGTAAAGTTTAAGCAGTTGAAAGTTCTGTTTGAATTTGATAAGGCCCTGCGAAGAAATAATGGGAAGCCAGGGCTTTTTGAAAAGAATTCCTCCATTGAATGCTTTGGATTAATTGAAGGTCGGAGAGTATCTCATTGGCTCGCCCCAAAGGGGCTCTATAGAGCTTTATACTGGGGCAATGTGGATGGGGTTTTTGGCCTTATTGAATGCTTGAAGCGCCCGCGCCAAGATGTCTTCTATCAAGCCCTTCCTTTTTCAACCTTGCTTGATCGCCTGGATGGTTCCAATCAGGTACTTGGGTTCTCATCGCGAGCAGAACTCTATGAGATGATGGATGCCGATTATCTTGAGCACCTTCCGGGTAGTGCGTACCAGCATCGAGACATGCTGGAAAATATGATTATTAAGGATGAGCGAGTTTTTGATCGCGTGCCAGGCGATTATGTCGATGCAGCGCATATGATGCAATGGTGCATTAAGTATTTGCCAAAGCACCTGGGTAAAGACTCAGGAATTTTGAATACGATGGGCATTGAGCGTGCATCTGTTGAAGCTCTTCGCACAGCTGGCGTGAGCATATATCTGCCATCGGTCATCCAGGAGCATGTATTAAATCATGCAATTAAAAGAAACAAGCGCGACCTGACAGAACTCATATATCAAAAAATCTATTATGGTATATATCAGGAATCACCCGAACTTCCTTTACGCGGAGGGTTTGGTTCTCTGCTGACTGCCTATCATGACTCTGAATTCTATATCTTTAAAGAGATAGATCTAAGAATGATCAAAGCTATTGCTTTTGAAATTGGGCCTGAGGCTGCTGGGGCGTGCGCAGATACTGTAGAATCAAAGCTTGGGTTTAAAGAAATATTTGGTCTGGCTGAAGCATGTGCCAGATTTCCAAAGGACAAAAAATTATTTATCACACAAGATTTGCAAATATGATCTTGTATTTAAACAATTCAAGCATTAGATTTGCATCAAGCAGTAGTCAAATTCAAGATAATAATACCCCTCTTTGGAGGGGTATGATTCAAAGCGCTGGTTCTGAAGAGTTACTGTGGGACTTAACTTCTTCCTTAATTACCTTCAGCGACTCATTGGCAAACCCTCTGCGCATGCCAAGCACAGTTGCTTTTGCATCTTCCAGCGCCATCCGCTCCATTTGCTCCTTCATCCACTTCCCGACTGGCAATTCATGAATCTCGGTCATGAGCTGAACAAACCAAGGGCCCTGGCGGTAGCGCATTGGCTTCTCCAGCGTGCCATCAGCCTTGAGCGTGCGGCGGCCTAGATTATCTGCCAGGCACATCATCGCCATGTCCTCAAGAAATGTGTTGTCATGGCGCAAGGTACGAGACAAGTCTAGATCGTCATACAGAGAAACAAGCCCTCTGCCTGACATATCGCGAATGCGGTGAATCTTTTGATGGGCCAATGCGCATCGATACGCAAACTGCTTGTACTCTCCCGGCATCTTGATGCGCTTAGCAAGTGCATTTAGCTCTGGCTCAAAGCGATCAGGATCATCATGGCCGGTATGGCGTCCAAGAATAGATCCATCTTCGTTCCATAATTCGGACTCCGGCGTTTGAGGCTTGCCGAGGTCGTGAAGCAATGCTGCCAGTCTCACCCTCAGAGACTGATGTGAAGGGAGGTTGCGAGTAAGAGCGGTAGCCTCATCCAGTACCATTCTGGTGTGAATCCAGACATCTCCTTCAGCGTGATAATCAATACGCTGCGGTACACCCTTCATTGCATGCAATTCAGGGAATACCGCTTCGAGCGCGCCACATTCATCAAGCACTTCAAAAAATCGCCGTGGATTATCAGACAGAATCGCCTTTTCCGTTTCGGCCCAGAATCGCTCAGCCGACAATGCTCCCAGCATTCCCTGCCGCACCATGTCTTCCATAAGTGCTTTGGTTTCTGGAGCAACCTGGAAGTCATATCGGGCGGCAAATCGAGCTACACGCAAGACCCGCAACGGATCTTCGATGAAGTGATGGGACACATGCCTAAGAATCCTTCTATCCAAGTCATCTCTGCCACCGTAAGGATCGAAAACCTCGCCGTTCTCACTCATTGCCATTGCATTGATGGTTAGATCCCGTCGCTTGAGATCTTCTTCAAGGCTCACGCCTTCCCATACGTATTCGAAGTCAGCGTAGCCCTCGCCAGTGCTGCGTTCTGATCTGGCCAATGCATACTCATCCTGTGTTTTTGGGTGCAAAAAAACAGGGAAATGACCAACCTGCGCAAATCCACGTGAAATCATTGTTTCAGGCGACTCGCCAATGACAACATAGTCGATGTCTTTCGCCTCAATTCCTAAAAGCGTATCTCTAACAAAGCCACCCACACGATAGCATTCGAAATCATTAGTATTTGTGGACATAGCCACCCCGGAGGCAAGGTTTGTCTTGTCATTATATGCAAATCAGATCTTAGCAACAAGTGTGGCTGAATCGCCATAAGGAGCTTCGGCAAGGAGAATTCTTCACAAAATTGAACGCTATTAATTTGACTATATCAATATGTTAATTATATATAGATCATGTCGTGCGTGTATAACTAAATAGTAGAAACTGTATACTTGTTTCTACTAAAAACGACTGAAACCATAGGGTCATAGGAGAGATATCATGACCCCAACAGATCAAAAAAAGATAAAAGAACTAGCAATCGCTTATTCAAATCCGTTTTATCAAACTTATGCCAAGAAAAGTCCTGTTGACATAATTGGTGAAGTAAAGCCATTCCTTGCAAATCCGGGCGCTATCATTTGCTTTTACGATCAGCTTCAGAAAAGCACCAAGCTTAACTTCGACAGTACTCGTGATGAGTTTCGTAAGCAGTTCTTTGAACTGTATGAAGTTGAGCCAGAAAACATGGAGATGTCCTCTGCGCTATATGCCGAGCAAAAGAAGGAGCTTGCCCTCGCAGCCGCCAGGCAGTTTTTGGAGAGTAAGGGATCGCCAGATCCTGAACACCTGGAAAACTGGAGAACTATTCAGAAAAACCTTAAGGATCCTGAATTTGAAAAGCCTTTTATGCAGCATCTTCGAGACAGCAGAAGCTCTGAAATCCTGTTCAGGAAAAAACTGGAAACGGCTGAGAAGCATCTGAATAATCAGGATTACTTCAGAAAGGCGCGCGATGAGTTCAGTGTTGCGGCCAAAGATAGGCCTGTTCAATCCGCACCAAAGGAGCAAGGGTTACTCCAGCGCATTGGAAGGCGCCTTGGTCTGTCGGATGGGCCATGAATACTCCCACTCATCATGCTGCGCATGATAAGGGGTATCTGCTCTTCGTTCCCCAGAGGGTCGAGAGCGTCACCGGTATTCTCGGTGCTGCACAGGAACTTTGGCCTTTCGCAGCCTGCTCATCCTTTCGGTGAGTCAGTTTTAATACCATGGCCCAGTATCGGGCCGCAATGTTAAGCGGAGACATCGTCAGATTTCTATTGACATGTCGTCAATAAACACTATTCTGCTTCGCTAGTTACAGGAGCGAGCAATGGCCGAGCACTACCTAACAGTTTGTCAGTTCAAAAAGCTGTATCTGAAAGCCTCAGATAGCACCTTTTGCATCATTTCAGATCCGCTGCACCCTGATGATGCCATTGAGTTTGGTTTTGTTCCGCTTATCTCGGTGATGCTGACCGTAGCGCATCACAAAATCTACTATCAGGAAATTTTCCTGAAAAACGAACCTATCTGCCTGATCAATTTTCTGGCAAGGGCTTGGAGCAAGAACAAGGTCGGCGGCCTTCCTGACGTCTTGACAGTATCTCCGGCCCTGGAGTCCGTCTATGGGATGGAGTCTGCGCTTCGTAGCATAGATCCAGAAAACACCATCAGCTTTAACGTATCAACCAACAAGTCTATCTCTGCCAGTTTGAGAACAGCTCAAGAGATTCACATTCACTGGCTTGACATTGATGACAGAAAGTTGCCTCCAGGCCAGCCCGTAAACGAGCTACTAAAGTGGGCCAACCAACAAATTTTCCACGATGGTTTATTTTTTGAGGGTCAGATTCCTGTTACAGATGGAAGGCTTGATCCTGATCTTATTGAGCGAGCGCGCTCGATCACTCGTCCGCAATATTTTGACGGTTTTGCGGCAAGCAGCTGGATTGACGCCAGTGCCCGCAAAGCAGAGAGATTAACCCCAGAGCATGAGCTCAGGTACAGTGATGCTGACTATCATTGCGCTAACTACTACAAGCTTGTTCGGGTAAAAGGAGCGCCCCTCCTTCAAGGTCAAACACCCTCTGAGCAACCCTTTCAGGAACACGGCTATGGGTGGTATGACGCCCATGATCTTGGCGACATCCTCAATACACTTGATTGCATGAGCGTCGATTATCAGCGTGAGATCGAGCCTGCTTTCCCCAAGGAAAAACTCGATGGGATTCGCAAGTATGGTGAGACGATCCCGGAAGATCAGATGGTTGTGCTCTACGACAGAATTCTGCGGTCTGCTGGAATCTTCTTTCCTAAATCAGCATACCAGTACAACTGCGTTATATCTGTGCTGGATGGACTTGAGCCCGTGATGATTGCTGAACTCACTGCTAAAGGCAGTGAAAGCTGGCCCTATCGAGTTGTGGGGGTACTTGATCGTGATCTTGATACTCATCTGATCGCTATCGATACCAAATACCGCTTCAAAGTTGAAATAAATTCAGACTTTTACGGAAAGATTGATGTAAGTGCCCCATGTATGGCGGGAATCATGCATTCTCTCAAAGACGTAAAGTCCCGTCCAAGCCAAGCGATGGCGCGCTTCTACTCCGATATCATCGGGTCAATGCTAAAAGAGGTTGATGAATGGCCAAAAACCTACCCGGATGTATGGTGAAGTTTCGTCATATACCTTCTGATGGATAAGTATTACATGCGCCTCAAGACGAAATCAGATAGTCGTTGAAAAGCCAACTAGCGATCTATAGGATCCACCAGCACTGGCACAATGACATTATGAGTCATGGATTGAAGGTCGTACATGTTGCAGTATTGTTTTGCTCCGCAATGGCTATTCAGGGGTGTGATAGCATCACCGCCCACTACCTGGAAAATGATCTCCGAAAACACCTTGTAACATGCTCAGGTAAAAACACCGTCGACTGCACAAACGAGGCTATCGACCTCACTATCACGACTCTTGAGCTAACCAGCAACAGCCTCGATGCCATTGCAGACATGTTCGACAGACAGGGGCTTCCTGAAGAGTTCAGCGAGGCCTTTGTCGAGCGCTACAACGAGGTTATTGAGGAAAAGAGCGACGAGCTTGAAGGTAATCGCCCCTGGCTCTTCAACCGCTGGTTCCGTGGTGATTCCAAGCCCAGCGAGAAGGTGGTTTTCGACATGGTAGCCATCCAGAACGATTTCACCAGAGTCACGCCAGCGATCCTTCAGGACTTGGTCGATGAAAGGGTCATTCCTGATGAATACCGGATCATGATCCTCAAGATGTACATTTCCAGTATGAACCTGCCTAAGGAAATCCGAGATGAATTCGAGCGGGCCATCAATCCCGCAGCCCATACGGCGAAGTCATTCTTTCAAGGGCTGGAATAAGCCGCCAGGCTCATCAAATCATACTGGCGTGTCTGTCCAACCAGCGTGGGTGGACAGGTGCGCTCAATCTCCTTCTGCTGATATAGCGAGCTAACAGGACACCCATCGATGATCGAAATCTTTGCTGATATGCGAGAAAGCCGTTCCGGTGTGATCAAGGCTCTTTCCGAGATGGAAAATCTGTCGGTGAGAATTGGATCCTTGCCCTGTGGAGACTACGCTCTTGGCCCCAGATAGCGGTAGAGCGCAAATCCGTCAATGACTTTGTCATATCAAAGAAACAAGTAAGGCTCATATGGCAACGACCCATCCTTTTCTGCGGGAAGCTTTCAACTTTCAATTCCCTGTTTTGTAGCTGGCGCTTAGATCAAAATCCTTGCAATTACTGAACGCCAGTCATCCCCTCAGGTTCGTTCCATGCTTTTCTTCATCACCTGTCCGATTTCTTCCTTGAAGGCATCCTGATCAGCCTCAGGTAACTTGTTGATGTACTTCATAACCACTTCCCGCTTTTCTTTTTCAAGTGCGTGAAACTTCTTGAACCCGGCGCGCTTTTTCTTCTTGTGATCCTTCATGTCGTGATGACAATCATGACGTTCATGTTTTTGAGAAGTTGAATGTTCATGATGATCACCTGGCTTTAGATCAGCACCAGCGAAAGCTGGGATACTGAAAAGCATGGCGGCGCAGAATGGAATAATTAGCAGTTTGTTCACGGTTAATGCCTCATATTGTTGTACACAAAGAGATATTAACAGCATGCAATTAAATTAATACGTGTTTATTGTAAATCATCGGTAAATACTATCCCAATAATTTTACGAAATTCTGTATCTCTTCATCCACCTTGTTGATTGCAGCTCGGTTCTCAGCAGCCTTTGGGATGAGACTAAGTGCTTGATGAAAGTGTGCGTGTAGCTTATCGAACTGCACGCGCATGGCTGCGAGATTGTCGCTATGAACATCCAGCTGAAGACTGTCCAGCGAGAGCAGGTTGATCAGGCGAGAAGCATCGTTTATTGCACCAGCAAGCGCCTTACCATCCTCAACCGTAAGGGTGATAAAACCTTTGTTGTCCATAAGCATGGACAGGTCTTCGTTTTCATTCAAAGAGACCTGGTCTTTGATTTCATTCGCCCAGGTTTCGAGAGTATTTGCAATGGCGGTGTGCTTGTTGGTTGACATGACCTGATCCTTGGGCTGTCTAGATGCGCATGGAATTTCAGTGGGCGGTTTTGCTTGAGTTTGACAGGTCTGCAACGACGCGAACAGCTTTCGGCCATACCAACTTCCATGTCAAAAGCTCCTTGCCATCTTGCGCCATGACGATGCAATCCTGAGCTACGGAGGCTAAATCAGAAAAATGCATGTAAGTCACTAAGGCATCAATATCTTGGCTTGGCTGGTGAAGCGAGATCATCTCCATGTGTTCGACGTACTGATCGTGCTGGATCTCGCCGTTTTTAAACATCTCGTGAATGAGCCTCGCCATTTCAATGACAGACGCCTCTGGGTCAACCTCTTTGGTGCCAGCTGAGTAGAAATTGAGAGACCCCAAGTCTTCTGGCTTCAGCCTAAGAGCTTTCTCGGCAGGAAGCGTTACTCTTGAAAAAACCCCATCACCAGAGATGATGACAGTTGCGTTGGCGTGGCTTACAACAACGGCGAGCGTGATCTCTAGCGACGTGCCTTCGCTTGTCCGTATTGCCAAATGCTGAAGCGATGAAGGATGCCTGAGATTCTTGTGTGTCAAAATCATTGATATTACCCCTTTGTGTGAAATATACCACAAATCACTAATTATGGCAATATCTTCCTTAAGAAATCTACGGGCATGGTTTGCGTTATACTGTGAGAATACGTGAATTTTTGGAGTCGATATGAATTGGATCAACCTGCCACGAGCCCAGCGCATAAGTGATGTGTCTGCCATTGATGACCGCATTGAGTCACAGTGCCCAGACCGGTTTTGGCTTTCTGATGATCAGGACGGGGATGATACGCAGGAGATGCACATACTCCTGCCCTATGGCACCGATCAGTACTTTAGCGTACACATCGTCACCGCTCAGCTCAAAGCACTAAGAATGCTGGCATCGACGTACGGATACGACCCTGTGAAACCTGTTCTCAGCCAAGATCTATTGGATCGAATGGGTATCATCGGTGAGGAGCAGTTCGAGGTATCCAGTGAGCATGACGCAGGGATCCGTTACGACGTGGTGCTGGATGTTCCGGGTCTTAATCATGTCATCCTGGACAGTCTCTTGGACGATTTCCTTCGTCGTGATGGCGTGCCTCCCCAGCCAAAGAAAATCAATCCGGTTAACTTGGTCAAGCGTCTACTTAAAGCAGAGGCCGAGGGAAAACTTGGAAACTATCGGGTTTAGATTTTTTATCAGAAAAATCGCAAGCTGGGGCTGAAAGTATTTTAATGTCCCATCATTGTGATATGATACATATAAATTGACAGGAGAGATTTATGTCAACCTCCTTGAGTACTATTGCAAGGCGACAGGCCGAGCGGTACGAAACCATGAAAGACAAGCTGCAAACGTCCGGTTACAGCTACCGGGAATACGCTCAAACAGTGAATGTGGATAATCTTGAGCTTCGCTCGCAAGTGATTTTTGCGAAGCTACAGGCAGGTATTCAGTCACTGGCAGAGCCAATTCGTCGAAAGCCGTCCCCTTACCAGGAAATGTCTCCAGGAATGGGCTGAATATGAATCAGGAGTATTCAATGACGAACGAAACAACGTTGTTGCTGGATGCTCTTAACGATGCATCTGAGAAGCTGGTTCTCATCCAAGGCAGTGTTAAGACAGAACAGGATGCCAAGGCATTACAGCAGCTGATGGGTTTTGCTGTTGAGTACATTACCCAGCTAAACCTCATCTTGCTCAAAACGCCAGAAGAAATCATGCACGATTGCTTCCGGGTTCAGCTTACTTTTGATGCCGTTGGAAATTTCATAGAGGATATCCATGAGCTTCGTCACCTTCATTTTCAAAAACTTCGTGGAGTCGGGCAGTGAATAGTGGTCTTGTGTCTCTGGTTATGGCTTGCGGGCTCGATGGCCAGATTGGATTGAAAAACGATTTGCCATGGCATTTGCCCGAAGACCTTAAGCATTTCAAGGATCTCACGTTCGGGCAATCGATCATCATGGGTCGAAGAACCTTCGAGTCAATCGGCAGGCCTCTGCCGGGTCGACAAAACATTGTGGTGAGCTCTAAATTGGGTTATCTGCCAGGGGTGACACTGGCATCAAGCCTGGATGAAGCGTTGTTGAAGGTGTCTTCTGGCAACATCGCTTACGTGATTGGTGGCGTATCACTATGGGTTGAAGCTGTAGCAAGAGCTGATAGTGCTATAATTTCTCTGGTGGAGTATGATGGCGAAGCAGACGTGTCAATGCCTCCTGCTTTCTTCGAGCATCTTCGTGAGCACTTTAGGCTCAATAATTTGAAGCCAAAAGAAGGCTTCACTTTGACAGAGTGGCTTAAAGCTATCCCCAGCTGAAAGGTTAGATCTTTTGAGAGATTTCCAGCATTTCTTGCAGATTCTGCCCTCACTTCTAGAGCCGAACACTACCTTGACCAGCTTTCTTAAGGCGGTCAGCAGTGCAAAGCCTTCTGACGGTCAATTCATGCTCATCGATGAGCAGGAGATGATCCAGATCGTAATGCATCCTGAAATCGACTGGGAAAGGCTTCAGGTCTTCTCTGTCGATCATTACACAGAGCACCCCTTGACCTATTTGCTTGGCAAGATGGTTATGGATAGTCCATTGCCACTTGAACAGGATTTGGCCAACGCTTTGAGCCAGCGCTTTGGCGCTGAAGGGTCGATAAGGCTGCTACAGCACGCACGCTGCATCGCCGGCAATAGCTCCACGAGTTACGACTGCCATAGCGTTACTGCTGCACGCGTAGCCATGATTTCGCTCCTTCAAGAAGGCGGAATTGATGCGATGGTAGATCTGTTTATGAGGCAATCGAAATCTGGAAGTTACTGGATCCCGTGTGGCCTAATAAGCGATCCACGAAGAACACCGCTCTATGACAGCTTGACAGTTCCAACAAGCGGTATGAAATTTGCAGTTTCAACTGCACTGGCAATGGCCAGTGCGCTGGCCCCTGATGTCGTTAAAAAGTCACTCAGCCGTTATCACGAAGGGATTACTCCGTGGGAAGCTATTGATGCTGTCAGCGTACTGTGGGGGAGCCAGGCCAATATAGACAATATCCGAAATGGAATGCTCTATGTTCTGAAGCGAATTCCTAGCGAAACGCATCTGCGGGAATTCATCGATCAGGCGCTCCCTATGGCTGCTGGTCAAACAGCTTTTGAAAAGCTTGATGTTCAGCTAAATGCAACCTTAATCGTCAATGCGCTTCAATGTGATCAGGCAAGTGTCATAATCAATGCGGTTCGAGATCGCGTGACGGATGAGCAATGGAAAGAGATTGCTTACCACATCTATGTTGAAGATGCAGTGGATCGCACCTTCGACGTCGTTCACCGTGTTCATAAATTGGGGCATCAATCTCCCCTCTATCAGGAAATCGCTCGCCAGCCAGCGTTTGAGAATCTGCTCCATGCTTACCGGGACGACTCCTACGTGCCACGCCAGTTGGCAACAGTTGTGCACCAGCTTTCGCGCCTCGTCGAGAACGAAAATGAGCCACAGGATCTTTTCGCGCAACAACTGAAACGCTTTTCGAAGAACAACAGGCATGATCTGAAAGGTGTTGGTTTAGCCTTCGAATTGTTCCGCGAATTCGATTTCTTCGGGGCCGTTGTAAGCCAACATATCGATAAGGAGGCGCTAATTCAATCAGCCTTCAAGGGGATTGGGAAAGATTGGGAGCGCCGAACTTGTGGTCTTAGGGTATTGGAAATCCTTGTATCGCATGAGATTGTTGAACCAAAATCTGTTTATTCAAGAATCAAAAACTTGAAGGAACTTGAATTGTTTGCCAGGCACGAGGGTCATGATGAGACAATAATCAGGCAGCATCTTCACGCTAAAGTGAAGAAATCTATGGTTAGCAGTGATTTTTCACTCTAACTACCCAACAAGCACAGGCTTTCTGATGTTTGCCTGAATCATTCGCGCTTCTAAGTTGGCGAGCTTGTCAGCTTGCTCATTGAACTCATGACCCGAGTGACCCTTTACCCATTCAAGCGACACATTTTTGCCACGTAGCGCCATGTCTATTCTGCGCCAGAGGTCGCCATTCTTGATAGCCTTGTTGTGCTGGTTGCGCCAGCCATTGGCTTTCCATTGCGCCATCCATGTGCCGACCCCATCAACAACATAGCGTGAATCGGTGACCAGACGTACGTTATTAGCGCCAGTGTTCTCCAGCGCCTGTATCGCGGCCATCAGCTCCATTCGGTTGTTGGTGGTGCTCTGTTCTCCTCCCGATAAATGGGTGGTTACGCCAGATCCCTGGATAATGGCCGCCCATCCTCCAGGCCCAGGTGTGCCCAGGCAGGAGCCGTCCGTATAGGCCACCACCATGCGTCCCGCCTGTTCGGGGTTATGATCTGGTTGGGCAGGGCATGGTTCGTCCGCTGTCTCCTCAGCGGTCTTGGAAATAGCCTTGGAGGCGCTGTTATGAGCCAGCGAAAACACTCGGTCATGGATCGGATCTGAGGGATCAATGGCTTGCCAAATCGTATCGTGCTGGGCGCACACCTCGTCCATCTGCCGCCAGAGATCAGCGTGCTCGATCTGTCTATTTTCGATATCGCGCCATCGATTTTGTTTCCAAACATCGATCTGGCTCATGCCCTCAATCACAAATAACGAGCTGGTCGCCAGTCTGACTGTACATGGTTTTTTAAGCAGACCAAGTGCCTCAATGCAAGCGATCAAGGCTATTCGATGTGTGGACTCTTCTGCTGCCCCCGTCGTTTCCTTGATATGTTCACCCGAAACGAGCACTGCGCCCCACCCAGCTACGGTAGATGCGTCTAAAGAAACGCTGGCCGTGTAGATCAAAACGTCAGTCATAAACCTCTCCGTGATATGATTAGTTTCTTTGATATTGACAAGCAAGTCAATTATGATGAATGTAAGTCATCAAACTGCGAGGTATCAAAATGACCGTTGACGTAACCAAGCCTGAGATTGCTGGCGCTCAAACTGCACAGTCAATCCAATCGGCTAATATTCTGAAAAATACCTACATGCTTCTGGGCGCGACATTGGCTACGACGTCTGTAGTCGCTTTCATCGCGCAAGCCTTGAGGCTTCCCGGCATGCCGCTGATCGTTCTGCTGATAGGTTTCTATGGATTGCTCTACATGATCCATAAGACCAAGAACAGCGGGGCCGGGTTGGCTTGGACATTTGCATTCACCGGCTTTATGGGATTGAGCTTGGGCCCCATTCTGAACGCTTTTTTATCGCTGGAGAATGGGGCGTCAGTCATTGGTAATGCTTTCATGATGACGGCGCTAGCCTTCTTTTCATTGTCGGCCTACGCGCTGAAGACAAAGCGTGATTTGAGCTTTCTTGAGGGATTCATTTTTGCCGGGTTCATTGTGCTTTTCAGCGCAATGGTTCTGTCCTGGTTCGTCGATATCTCTGGAATGCAGATGGCCATTTCGGTTGGATTCGTGCTGTTCTCATCAGCAGTGATTCTGTATCAAACGCAGTCCATTGTGCGGGGAGGTGAAGACAACTACATTCTTGCAGCCATTACCCTGTACGTGTCCATCTACAACATGTTCCTGAGCCTAATGTCACTGCTCGGCATGGGGTCGAGCGACTGACTCTGAAAAACAAAACGGCTGCCTAGGCAGCCGTTTTTTCATGGCATCATGCGACAACCTTTTGCTGAAGTCTCAGGTCACTGGCGCCTGGGAGCTTGACCAGCAAAGAGAGCAAGGCACGACCATCGTCTGTAATGAAGTAGCGACCCGAGTCTTCCTGAATCAGTGCGTTTGCAATCAAACGATCATGTTCTGCACGGATCATCTGTGCTGGCATGCCATCCTCTCGATCTCCAAGGCTTCTCAAAACCCATTTTTCAATGTTCGTGAGCCTGATGGATCGTAGAAAGCTTGTCCGATCTTCTTTCACGACTGGCTCGGCGGCACGCTCAAGGAGCTGCACAAGCTTCAAGCGGGTATTGAAAATCTGCTTGTAGGCCATCTGAATCCCGGTGGCTACTTCAGGGGTTTCGATCAGTGATTCAGCGTGCTCATTCTGAATATCCTGGAGCATGAGCTCGATGACAGCAATCGATTCCATCAGCGCGTTGGACATGGGATTTGGCTCCTCTTAAGGTATAAGCATTATAGCGAAACCTGCGCCCAGCGTCAATAAATGCGGTACAAAAGAACCCATGCACCATGAGTTATTGACAAGATGTCAATACACCATTATGCTAGGAAAAATATGGGGCTTGCACTACCTTCTGCCCTCAATTCTCCGTTTACTTTTGATGTTGGGTTTGTTCAAATATAGCCGATTGTCAATTTGGCTAAATCACAACCATCAGGAGGTCAATGCCATGCGTCGCCCATACCGCAATGAAGATTACGAGCCAGGTCAGAAGCCTGCACAGCCCGCACAAAAGCAGCAGGATTACACGCCGCGCTCCCGCTTTCGGAATACCGAATATGCCGAGCAGCGAGAAGACTATCAAGACGACCCCAATCATCGTTAATTGCCTCACAGGAACTGCTCAATGAACCTCAAGGATTTGGAAAAGCCATTCAGCATCGCATTGGTTGTCGCGGTCTTGGGGCTGTCTTTCATGATCGTAAAGCCCTTCGTGATTGCAATCCTATGGGGTGGCCTTATTGCGTTCGCCACGTGGCCAGTGCACACATGGATCAGCGCCAAAATTAAAAGCACGATTGGATCGGCGACACTGCTGGCGCTTATCATGATTGCGTTAATCATTGTGCCGCTGGTCGTGGTCGGTATTGGCATTGCTGGGGATGGAAAAGATGTCATTCAGCCTCTGATTCAAATGACCAAAACCGCACTTCCAGATCTGCCTTCCTGGGTGGGGTCGATTCCAGTCGTTGGACAAAGCGTCCTTTCCTACTGGATGACATGGCAGTCAAAAGGTGTTGACTGGTTCGCTGATGCAGTTCCTTACCTTCAGGCAAGCGCACGATACCTCTTTGCCCACTCTGGTGCTCTGGGGTCAGTCCTTGGCCAACTCGGCTTGGCAATCTTGTTCGCATTTTGGTTTTACGTTCAAGGGCAGCAAATTGCTGGTGCTCTTCAGAGCATTCTGGGTCGAATCATTGGAGCCTCTCACAGTCATTACTGGAAGGTGGCCGCAGATACTGTGCAAAACGTGATCAATGGCATTATCGGGACGGCGTTGGCTCAGGGTGTTGTGGCGGCTATCGGCTTCTGGATTGCAGGGGTTCCGGCGCCTTTGTTGCTGGGTGCTTTAACGTTTATCGCAGGCGTGATTCCATTCGCACCTCCGCTAATCTGGATTCCTGCCACTGTCTGGCTATTTCTTAATGGTGAAAATGGTTATGCCATCTTCATGGGGCTATGGGGATTCATTGTCATCAGTGGTGTCGACAATGTGCTCAAGCCACTGCTGATCAGCAGAGGGAGTGTTATGCCGATTGCCATCGTGCTCTTGGGCGTGCTGGGTGGGATGGTTGCCTTTGGCTTCCTGGGGTTGTTTGTGGGCCCTGTGATGCTGGCTCTGACATACACCCTTATCCGTGAGTGGCTCAATACTCAAGCCCCGCCCTCGCCCTCTGCTGCACCATGACCATGGCTTCATCACCCACTCGTTGAGCAACTAAGCGGCGCATCCTACGTTTCATGCGAAGCATGATGCGCTAGTCAGCCGCTATCCGAGCTTGCGAGGATCATCCTGGTTTTCGATGTACTTCAGCAGTGTTTCGATATTGGCTCTACCGCCAACACTGATGAGTGCATACGCATGGTTCCAGAAGTATGGCTTCCAGTAAAAATGCGCCAGTTCAGCCGCAAACTCTTTGCGCATATGCCGAGCAGAGACTGATTTAAGGTTCTTAACCAGATCTGAGAGCTTTGATGTAGGTGTGGTTTCGAATAGCAGGTGCACGTGATCAGCTTCACCACCAAATTCAACCAGCTCGGCATCCCATTTGCGCAGAACGGATACGAAGATTTCCCTCATTCGCTCAAGCATTTCAGTGGATAGGCATTTGTGTCGTTACTTCATCGACAGCACGAGATGGTAATGCAGCCTGAAAGCGGCATGGTTGCTCGTTTTTAGCCTTGAATAGTCCATGATATTCATGTACTATTCGACTATGACGAAAGCCATTATACGCACTGACAAATGGCCGCTTCAAGCCACCCCTCATCATCACGAGCTTTGCCAGCTCACGGTGAATGAGTATCGTCGTTATTGTCGTGCGTTAAGCATCGTGATCATGGCGAATTGGGCGTCTTTGCAGAAGGCCCCAAGTTTTACCGCTGCGGTCGAGCGCTTGATGCACCCGACTAACAAAAACCCGCAACCCAAACACCGCTACTTTGATCGTCAGTTTTACAAGTTTCCCTCGTACCTGCGCCGGGCAGCGATTGAATTCGTCAAAGGGCAGATTTCGTCGTATATCAGTCGTTACGACGATTGGCTCGACGGCAAGCGAAAACATTCGCATGCCAAGCCTCCAGTATTTAACCCCGTTTCTGGCTGTTATCCGGCGTTGTATCGGGGCCAACTGTACAAACTCGATGCCCAGTTCAAAACCGCCTCGATCAAGCTCTGGGATGGTAAAGAGTGGTTGTGGCACCAGATCCCGATCAAGGCCACACGCCAGCGACATACCTTGGGTGATTTGAAGTCGCCTTCGCTGATCGTGGGTAAATCAATCCACCTCTCTGTGCCGGTGTCGTTGACACCGGCACGTCTGACCAACCGTCAACGGGTATTGGCGGTGGATATCGGCATCAACACCCTGGCAACGGCCAGCGTGGTGACTTCATCCGGCACTGTGACTGCGCGTGGATTTTTCCATCCCGCAGCCGACATAGACCGGCGTAACCAACGGGCGAATACCATTCGCCAAAAAGCGCGTAAAACCGCTGTACTGAGTAAAGGGTTCTGCAAAGGCGATTACCGCAAGGCCCGGCATATTAACGAGCAGATCGCGCAGCTGACTTCCCGTCAGCTGGTCGAATTTGCCCGTGAACACCAGGCTGACACGATAGTGCTGGAGCATCTGAAAGGCTGGCGCCCGCAAGGCGGGCGCAAGCGTTCAGCGCTGAAGCAAAAGTTCCATCAATGGCTGCACCGCAGGCTTGCTAACCTGATCGAGATGAAGTTTGTCGAGATGGGTGGGAAGGTGGTGTATGTGTATGCCCGAGGCACCTCGTCATGGGCGTATGATGGTTCTGGCAAACTCAAGCGCGACCCTAAACAGTATGAGCTGGCGACTTTCAGCACAGGCAAAACATACAACTGTGACTTGAATGCCAGCTACAATATTGCGGCCCGTTATTGGGCCATGGTGTTAAAACTGACTCACCGAAAGGATGAGCAGGCTGCGAAAGGCCAAAGTTCCTGCGCAGCACCGAGAATACCGGTGACGCTCTCGACCCTTTGGGGAACGCAGAGCCGATGCCCCGTATCATGCGCAGCATGATGCGTGGGAGTATTCACTGGGTGATTTCTTTGTGTAACCATAACCTCAAATGAGGAGCTTAATATGTCGAATGTCGGCGTTCATGTGGCCCATTGCTGCTCTCGGCATGGTTGCCAATATGGCGATGATGATTGCCCTGTCGTGAATGGAGAATCGGTGCAGGCGTACCCCTGTGAAGACTGCTCGCATGAAGACAAGCGACTGGATGCGGCGATGCGAAAGGCTGTGGCGCTTGGTGTGATGCAAGACAGTCCTCAGACCAGGAAGGCGCTGATGGCAATTTTGATTGCCTCGGACGACGCTTAGGCGGGAGCGGGATCGTAAGCAGAAAAAAGGGGCCTTGATCAATCAGGCCCCTTTTCTTTTCCCGCATCACGCGCGGCGGCAGGCGCTTAACTGCGCTCAGTTGCTGCAATCATTCCGTCGCGTTGGTGCTGATCATTGAGCTGAAGTGATGGATCTCATCGATCATGGGCGTCATCTCTTGTGGCTGGCGACCATGCTGAACCTGAATACGCATTCCAGTACTCTTAACAAGCCCTGTGTCCTCATAGCGCTTGCGTAGCGTCATGCGGTTCACGTAGCCATTTAGCACTTTGTTGTGAATGAGCTTGATTTCAACGTTGCTGAAAAAAGCGGGGAGCATGTTCAGGCAGGCTGAAGTTGAGCCAATGAGTCTGACCAACGTTTGCTTTGCTGTCTCAAGAATCTTCTTGTCTACCTCTGACTTGGTTTGCTCAACCAGGTCGAGAGGGAGAAGCTTGATGTCCTCATTTTGTTTGATGACATCTGGTGGCGTTAGCACGAGGAAGGGAATGTGAGCGTTGAGCTCAGAAGCATCCTGTCCATCCCACTGGGTCACGATGGGCTGGTGTTCGAAGTGAATTCGCGATTGATCGACGGTCAATACCTTCATGGCATCTTGAACGCACTCAAGCGGGCTAGCATGCTCTACAGTCAGCGTTCGGTGCGGGAGTCTATACAGATCGGAGCCATCTTTGCGCTCCAGCAGGATGTGAACGTCGCCATCCTTCCAGGTCAGGCAAATGGGATTTATGTGGAGTATGCAATTCATGATTTATCTGTTCCTGTGAAGCGCAATGATACATAGTATACCAATCTTTTACTAGCCGCGCCATTGCCTAATGCTGCCGGTGTCGATATGGATGAAATTCTTGTCCAGGTATATGCCCACCCCGCCCGCTCCGACATAACGACTCATGAGGGCGAGGATCTTGGTAGAAAGACCTGGAATGTAGATATCGGCTGCCATGCCCTTCATATGAAGGGACTGTTTTGCCGCACCCTCAAGCCTGAAGTTGTGGGTTGGTGTGCGATAACCGGAGAGAATATGAATTTGACTATAGCGCCCTTCCTGCTTGAGCCAGGTCTGGATGAGGAAAAGCACGTCAAGAAGATTGGGGTCTATGTAGTGCTGAGTTTTGTACTCAACATCGCGCAGAATGTGCACGGCCTGAAGGTAGCCTTGCTTTTGAAATCCGGTTCCCTTCTTCCAATAGCAAAAAGAAGCCGATTCTTTTGACTGTGGTCTGTGGAGCTCAAGGCACCTGTCCTGATCAAGAATCTTGCTTTTTATTGATGGCGACGCCCAGGCTGGCATTAAAGCCAGGCCGAGCGCCAATGCGATTAGCAAATTATGGAATTTGAGCATGATATGAACCTCTTGCGTGAATCATATCACTTTATTGACAATGTTCTAGTATTGGGTATTGATATCAACCCTACCGCTCATCCCCCATCGGGTTAGTCCAAGCTTCTCAGCAATAGGTGTTTCAGGAATGGGGCATTGCAATGTCTTTTGAACCTTGAGGAATACCCATTGGAAGACATCTTCGATCATTCGATCATGATCTTGGAACAGGTATTTTACGTCAGCAACATTCTCCGACAAAATCTCCTTTCGTTTTATTCTATCGTACTGGCCATGATCCATATGCATAGGTTCCTTGTAAATCACCTTGAATGGTGCATTTATCGCCCGCCCAACCCATTGGTCATACACCTGATTCGCTATAACATATCGCTCCGGGGTGTTACAGCCGTCGAAGGCGCAATCAAAGGCATCTGCCAGGTCTTTAGATAGGCCATAGACCTTGTGCATCTCGTCAATGAAAATGATACCAGGCTTCTTTTCCGGGCATCGTTTAAACGCCGCAGCAACTTTTCGTATGGCAGATGCCAGCGCGTCAGCGCCTTCGTGAGATAATATTTGAACAGGAACCTGAACGTACAAGGCCTTGGCGCTATGTTCAATCTCAATTGGTAGAGGGCTTGTGCTCGCAAGCCGCTGAATACGCGGATCTGCATCAGTCCCGCCCAAGTATCGATTGACGGCCTCGTAAAACGGCGACCGGTATGGCTCACTCACCATTTCGATGTAGACAGGGATGCCTTCACCTTCAAGCGCATGAAATGTTAACAGCGTTTCCAACGTGGCTGACTTTCCGTAGCCTGGAGGTGCGCAGATGATCTTAGTCTCTTTGAGACTAGTGCGCGTCTTTTGCGTAGGAGCGCTATCAAGATTGGCCTTGAACCGATTCCAGTCGGGGAAATTGTGTATTGCAGCGATAGCTTCATTGGCTTGGGTTTTTTTGATCGAAACACCGAGCTCACTGAGTCTTTTTTGAAGAAGGCTGGCCTGGGCTTTAGCGCCAGGAAGTGTAACAAATGCCATCGGATATCTCCGCGTTGTTGGCATATTCGATAGGTGCTTGCATTGCCGATTCGCCAACAACAAGGTTGTCCGATTCGTTATAGGAAAGTTCGCTTTTGCCATCCCTTTCGGGGCAAGCTGCGGGCAGCGATTAGCCTTTGTGAATGTTACCACATCATTTGGCGCTGGCAATAACTCCCAAAAAAAATCCCGGCAATAGGCCGGGATTTTTCCTTGCAGATCACATCAGCTTTTGTTGCGGATGCGCTCGGCTTCTTCATGGACGTCGCTGGCAGTCATGCCGTCCAGGCGATTCATGATCTCGTTCTCAGCCTGTTGGATCTTGGCAGTGTCCATCGTCATGATGGCAGAGCCAAGGATTTCCTTGGAGATGGTCTGGATGTCCATGCCAAACTGCGTGGCTTCCTGGCGCTCCAGGCCCCGAGAGATGTTTTCAACCGACTCCTGGAAGGTGGTGGCGTTTTTAGCGTCGATCTTAGGGCCGCCACAGGCGGCAAGCAATGCGAATGCAGAAATGGCGATACAGGTGCGGATAGTGGTGCGCATGGTGAAGCTCCTTGGTTAGATTCAGTTGTGTTACTGCTTGCGACTCATCAGTCCCTTGGAAATCAACTTGCCTTCCAGCGTATAGCGGGAGTACAAGATAGTTCCGTCAGGATTCGGCAGGAATTTCACGTAGCTGTTCTTGTCGCAAGATGACACCTTGTCGATGTCAATCTGCTCAAGGAACAGGAACTCACCGCTTGGTTCTGTGCGCTGATACTTGAGTCGACCCGCACACTTATGCGAGAGGTAATAGACGTTCGTAATCACGCCACGCTGCAAGCGTAGCATGAATGTCATTTCATCCTGGCTCACCTGGTTCCTGGAGAAACCAACCCAGTCGCCTTGCAGCGCAGGGTCAATGTCGTCATAGCGATATGCAGCCTGATCAACGGGTGCGTTGAGTGTTGGGGCAGTTGCAAAGCAACCGCTGAGGGCAATCATGATCAATCCAAGTACTGCGATACGCATGGGGTTCACTCCTTTGCTATTGATTCCAGTATACTCAGCATACTGATGATGTCAACCTTTATCCGGCTGATGACTTCAAATCACTGTATACGATGATCATTCTCTATTTTCACTCGATGATTTACTCCTATTGCCTAAACCTAAACCTGAATCACAAAGCGGCAGATTTTCATGCAAAGTCATTGACCTTCCTTGCGCACGCCTATGGCTGAAAAAGTCCAGTTGCGCCAGAGCTGATCGCGGTTTCACGTCACAGCAACATTTGGAACAGCTTTACAGACGGCACAAAGAACGTATCTGGCATGCGACACTAGGTTAAAGAGAATTAATTTTTGCATATCTCATAAAAGTAATAGTTTGGGTAATTCAACGTACCGCCGCTCCCGCTGGTTTTCTCAGCGCCAGTGTAATACCCATCATTTATAGGCCCGCCAGCCCATATCAGATTATCATTTAACCTTCCTTCGGTATACGTTGAGTCTTTAGCGATGGCGATGAAGCTATAGGGGGATACAGGGCTAAAACTACAGGTGGCTCCCATTGCCTCTTGGCTTTGTGCAATCGAAAAGGTGCGTGATTCCGAAGATACTGTTTCATTGCGAATCTTTTTGGTTATGTTATTTTGCTCATATTTACGAATTTCTCTAGTTTCATCTTGCTGACAAGTTCGGGTCTGGGTAAATTTTACACCAGTCTCTTGTGAGCTAGCTTTAGGTAACCAGGCTGTACAGGAGTAAAGCTGACCTGCAATCCATTCACCTTCGACATATTGTGCAACCCATTTAGATTGAAGTACGGGCGCGCTGGCGCGTATGACGTTTTCTGCGCTCGCTGAAGCTGAAAGAATAGACAATATACTTGCTAGAAACACATGCCTGACGCTGGACATTTGATAACCCACTTTTTATTGTTATGAGTTTATTGTAGCAGCCTCGCCTGATTAATACTACCCCTCCTCTTTCTTAAGCAGATCGATCTGACCGAGCAGCTTTTACAAAAGTAAACTTGTTCGGTATAGATTTTGATAAGTTCACCCGACTTGGCGCGTTTTGCATATTCGACAAGCCCCTCGATCTCCCTGAAAAGCTGGTCGTTATCTTTTGGTATCAAAATCGGGTAAAGCTTTTTCCCAGCCAGCACATAGGCTTTGTCTACGCGCATCTTGCTTCGGACGGCTAACGTAGTTGCCTTGACCTGTGCTTTGTCCGACTCATAAAGTCGATTGTTTTTCCGATTCTTGTATTCAACGATAGCGATCTCGCCGGTCTTAAGCTTTACGATGAAATCGGGCTTGGCGATGATCCCGTATTCTTTGGTGATAAAGTAACGCCCTCTCCTTCCCTGATCAGCAAAGATAATGGTGCCTTCAAGCCCAATCATCTGCATGAGTCGGCTTCTCTGAGATGACCGCTTCGCCAGTAGAAAGAGCGTGAATAAAACCAGCCCTAAGCCAGCTACAATGGCCATAAGCTCATTACCAAAGAGCAAGAGGTTGTCCAGGGTCATGAGCTCACGCACGCGTCACCACGCGCCTTGCAAAGCCCTGTACCAGCTTTGCGGCCACTCGCTTGCACCACGGTCTTGATCCGGCCAGGCTGATCAATAGGGGGGACACCCAGTAATACGTCGCAACCAGGAGCCTACCGCACACATATGGCTTGAGGGCGCGATCTCTCCATACTCTAAGTGCATGCGTCGTGGGATGTTGCTCACCCAGCGCATAGGTTGCGACAAAACACCGTTTGTCACCGCCGTTTAACAGATAATGATTCAGATCATCATGTGCCTGGGTGCCGCGTATAGCAGCTTCACCTGGCTTGGCGTTAGACCGAGACTGGAGGCTCAAGGCATGAGGGCAGTAAGCAGCCTTGCCGACATCAGAAGCGTTTACCATCACTTTGGGTTTTGACACGGCGGATCCTTGATGCCTAATCAGCCGTAGACATGTTCGACGTGATGGCGATAGAGGTCAACGAATTCAGCGTAGCTCGTCCCCTTGTTGTCCCATGACTCCAGGGTCTTTTTGGGGATTTTTACCAAGTCTTCGCGGCGCAGGCCGAAGTAGGAAAGCACCTCTGTCAGTGAACGCGTTTTGCGATACCTGTAAGTGCGCACAGCCATGAGCACAATGGCGACAATGGCAATAATTTCAACCACGAAGTAAAAGGGCACCTGTTCGTTCACTTTCGCAAAATCCGTGTCAATTTGGGCTGTTCAAAATACAAGAAAGGCGATCCAGCGTCAATCTGGATCGCCCACGTTAAGCTAGACCGCGAAGTGTGATGCTTATCCGGGGCCCACACGCTGCATGATGCTTCGGGATCCGGTGCAAATGCGTCTGCTGCATGCCTGCTGGCATTACAAGCAAGCTACCTGACTCAAGCAGGTACTTCTCCACAACGGGCATTGCGTCTCCCGCAACTGCGACGTCAGGTCGTGGCTTGACCCATAACTCACGAGCCGCACCAAAACTATAAACCAGGATTGGCCGATGTGAATCAATGCTTGGACTGTCGTCGGCGTGCCATCCAAGATGCTGGTGCTGATCAGCGTAGCCGTTGATGAAGCAACCTTCGAATTTGCAGCCAAAAAGAGCTTCTGCATTCCTCTGGATTTCACGTACAGCGTGGTTCCATTCGGGGTGTGGCGCATAGGTGCGCTCACCTCGACCAGAACCATAGGTGTAGGGCTGACCATTGTCATTGAAGAAGACCTCGCGTCGAGGCGCGCCACGGTCTTCCCAGGGAAGATCATTCCACAAGTGAGTAAAAAGGGCTTCAGCCTCGCTGGGAGACCCAGCGGAATTAGCGATGTATTCAGGTCTCACTGCACCCTCCTGCTGCTCTACAGCTCGCTGAATTTTTGTCCTGTTTCCAAGTGATACAAGGACGCGGGATTAACGAAAGGTGTCTTCGCCACCATATTTCGCGGCTTTATAATTAAAGCGCATGATGAGGCGTTGAATAATCCCGATGCGGCTGTCTCGATTGAGATGTGCGAAGATAGGAACTCCAGATGGTGCCGTCGTAAAGACTTCGAACTTGTCGAAATTCGTTGCCCCCATCTTCATAGACTTACACGGACTGTCGCTTGTAAAGACTAGCTCGAAATACCTGGCGTAACTTGCCCAATATCCCTTTGTTATTGAGTTTCGGACGGTGCAGGACAGCTGAACGTAGGATTCACCTTTGCTTTGCTCGACGCTATAGCCAAGCTTTTTCATTGCATCAACGCCATTTCCGGTGAAAGTGATGTTGATGTCGCCGCGCTCAGCCCAGATAGGTGCCCGTAGAATAGAGCGATTGCTGGGGATATCGACACTCATCTCGACATCATTGATGAGCATGTTTTTCCCGTACTCTTCTCCGATGCTGACAGTGCCGCGATACACGTCCTGAACCGGATTACCGATAACGCCAAGAATAACTTCACCAATAAACAATGCGACAGCAAGGCCAACGGCGGTATGAAAAAAACGTTTTTGTGAAAACGGATTCATGCCTGCTCCCCTTCTTGATTTTCATTAGTAAATGAAATGGGTCTAGACACCCCTGCGAAGAAGGCATAAGCCAAAATTGGGCCAGATCCCTGAAGAAACAATTCAAAAGGCAGCATGATAAGTGATGCAGAAGTGGGTAGCATCATCCCAAAAAGCGCAACTGGATATTTGAAAATATCCGCCACAAAGTCAGGGAAATAGAGCTCCTTATAAAGAAGCCAATATGTCCAATTAACGGCTTGGCTGAATGATTTTGCTTCCTCTAGGGAGCTGGCAACCATGAATGAAGGTGCAACAATAATCACCATAAACAGCAGCCAGAGGAAGCTTGGGATCCTGATCTTGATGCTTGGCATGGTCAATTCCTTATCGTTTGAGCGTTCACGTCCGTGCGAAGGATTGCTGTCGCAGCCTGATGGGTCGGCCACTTTGTTTTCGTATTCAAAGGGCTTGAGATTAAATCATTTCGATGACAAATAGCGCAAAAAAATTGCGCTGTATTTGTCAACGGCTGCGCCTTAGCTGTTTGAACTCCGAATAGACACAGGCCATTTCATAGTTGCTCACACCACTGGCCTTCCACCTGCTGATCACGCTTTCACCAACCAGTGAAATTTCTTCTTCGGTCAAATCAAGATTTTTCAGGGCTTGGTCAAAGCTGACTCGCCAATGTGGCTTGGATAATTGGAAAAGTGTAAATCCAATCATTAGGAGGGTAAATAAAATAATAGCGAAGGTTTCCACGAAACACCTAAACATAGAGAAGTTTTAAATTGGTTGTTGAGGCGGGGATCGAACCCGCGACACAGAGATTATGAGTCTCCAGCTCTACCTACTGAGCTACCCAACAATGAATTTGGCGCACGCGGCAGGATTTGAACCTGCGACCTATCCCTTAGGAGGGGATTGCTCTATCCAGCTGAGCTACGCATGCAGAAAGGTTTTCATGGCAGGAAGTGGTGTGCTTATACGCCAAAAGCCTGTCTTCTACCACCTGGTTGCAACCTCCAGCACTGATCACCATATAACCAGGTAAATTCAATCAGCACCCCCTTGCGGGATCGGATTCCTTGGGGTGTTACGCCCAAAGACGCAGTACGCATACATCCTCAGGTCTACCTTCTATTCACCCACCTAAGTGAGTGCCAAGTAGCTGCCGAAAACTTAAGCGCCAACTTTCGCGATTGCGGCGGGCTACTCTTTAAAGGATGGCTGCTTCTAAGCCAACCTCCCAAGTCCTGCCATGAAAACCTTAACTGGAGCGGGTAGAGGGAATCGAACCCTCGTCATCAGCTTGGAAGGCTGAGGTTCTACCATTAAACTACACCCGCAAAACTGGTATTCAGATAACTCCCAACTGGGGTTTATTTGAATACCACCCATTTCTGGGTCGTCTTCATTTCAAGCTGTGTTGCCGACATTTCAGGGAGCCTATTCCATCACGCCTGAATATGCCGTTAGTCGTGTTCAACCTTTCGGCAACCTTTCGCCTGCCTGGCTTGAAACTGGTAGCGAGAGCCGGACTCGAACCGACCTGAACTGGGATATGAGCCCAGTGGCATCACCTGACAGCCGATCTCGCAACAAACATTAAAACACTGTTGTAACTTGTTGATTTGGTGGGCCTGGAGGGACTTGAACCCCCAGTCAATCGATTATGAGTCGACTGCATTAACCAATTATGCTACAGGCCCTTTTAAACTTGGTGCCCGGTTACTCGCGTCCGGGCCGACACTCACGCCTTCGGGGTGTCAGGTGGGCTGACCTCTCGCGTACTTAAACGCGACAAGTGGTTATCAGCCATTTCACATTATGATAATTGCTTTCTGCGGTCAATAACATGGCCTGCAATTTAGCTTTTATCATATGTTTGGCGCATCCGGCTGGACTCGAACCAGCGACCATCCGCTTAGAAGGCGGATGCTCTATCCAACTGAGCTACGAACGCGTAATTGGAGCGGGTAGAGGGAATCGAACCCTCGTCATCAGCTTGGAAGGCTGAGGTTCTACCATTAAACTACACCCGCTTTAAATCTTAATTTGGTGCGCTCAAAGGGACTCGAACCCTTACACCTTACGGCACAGCCACCTCAAGGCTGCGTGTCTACCAATTCCACCACAAGCGCATAACTATTTGCTTTGACAGCTTGCCACAATTGCCTTGGCTTGCTGACTCGCTTTCACAAAATGCGGATTTCTAATGATTTCCATCGAATCAATAGAGATCCCGCCTTTGCTGCTGACCTTCAGTGTTTTTAGGCGCCTGATTGAATCAGCCAACTCTCTCTCACGCTGGGTTACCCGTCCGAACAATCGCATGGCTTCCCCTCAATGAACATCCCATAAGGCTTTCAGCCTGATCAGTGACCCCAGGTAATACCTGAAGTGCTGAAGCCTTATAGGCTGCTCACTTAACGCCATCAGCTTTATCAGCCTATGCGGCGAACAACTCACATAAAGAGCAGTGGCTCTACCCTTCCTGCCGTACCCTTGTATCCGGTTGCCAAACCAGAAAACCAATCATTAGCTGCGCTACAGGGTGAGTTACGCAACTACCTGGCTCATAGCTGCCAAGTTTTGTTTCATGAGGGCGCTCAGCGCCAACATGCAATCTGGGGTCAGTAGCGGGAGTCGAACCCACGTCCATGCGCTCGGGCGAACCGTCAACACGCTGCTCTTCACCAACTAAGCTATACCGACCATTACATCTTCATCATCCGAGAAATTGCCCGGTTAAAATGGTGCGCCCGGAGAGACTCGAACTCTCACATCTTTCGATACCAGTACCTAAAACTGGGGTGTCTACCAATTCCACCACAGGCGCAAATCTGGTGCCGGCAGCAGGAATCGAACCCGCGACCTTCTGCTTACAAGGCAGCTGCTCTACCGTCTGAGCTATACCGGCATTTGAGAAAGGCTCGGCTCGTTACGTCCAAGCAGCGGTATCCACCATCCCGCTTACTGCCCTACTCCTCGTGGAGCGGTAAATCCCGGCTACCCTCATATCTCCTTGCGCAAGCCTTACCACTTAAGGTTATGGGCTCCGGGATGGGCTTTTGAGGTCTTCTTTACACCGCAGGCGCGACTCTGCGATAACCATTGGCACCTTCGTTCAAGCGGAAGCTCGACAAGCTGGCTTTGGGATCCCCTTCTCTGCCTGACTACAGGCTTTCTTTCTCAACCATCAGCCACTTTGCTTTCGCATTGTCGCTGTTGATGGGTCTAGTATAAGGATGCTTTGACATCGTGTCAATACATACTTATTACTTTTATTCGATTTCGCCATGCGATTGCAAGGCCCAGCGGTATTCCATCTCACTGGATGCCCGACCTGCAAAATCGGAGCAAGGAGATGATCACATCGTGTTGGATTGCTCTACGCTGCGCTGACTCAACTCCCGTCCATAGCGAGCCACAACATCAGGATCCATCTCGTTAAGCTGCGCCTGCACCGTCATCTTGGGTTTGTCCGACAGCCACTCAATCGCCTGAACCCTTAGGTTGCTGGCCAGTTCTTTGCAAAATCCCATAGGCGCCTGGACTTTATTTGCTAGCACTTGGTGCATTAGGTCGGAAAAGCCTTTCACTGCATGGTATGAGCCAAAATCTGCGGTCTCGCACAAGAGATTCAGAGACCTTGCAAGATCGTGTGCAGAAAGAATCTCTGCTCGACGATCTCGATACTCGCACAAAACACTTTGGACAGCATCGCGGGTGCTGAAATTTCCTTGCTGATTCAGCTGAATGACGAACAACTGAACCATGCGATAGGCACCAGAATGCAGCAAGGCGGCATGGGTGTCTGTAGCTTGCCTGTTCTGATCAAGAATCTGAACGAATGGCGTAATCAGACGTAGTGCTTCTGAACGGGTTAGAGTCGTGGTAGGCATGAGGTGTCCTGGAGGCTGCTTTCGTATCAGTGTGACTGGCCAGAAGAAGCTCTGTCGACAATTTGATAGCAAAAAATGCTGCCCACTTTACCCGTTCGTAAGAGTTGGTGCCGACAGAGGGAATCGAACCCCCGACCTTCGCGTTACGAGTGCGCTGCTCTACCTGCTGAGCTATGTCGGCAATTAATCAAGAGCACAGGTTGGCTGCCACCGGCATTTAATCAGGCTCATGTTTTTACCTAGCGGGATTCTAACCCGCCTGCCTGCACCTATTACCCGCATTGCGCTATACCTGCGCCCCTGAATGCGTGTGGCTCAAAAAGAGCCTAGAAGGCTGCTTGACAACCTTCAAAATTAGTCCCGGTTACGCGCTCCGGGGTTACCGCTGAACTAAATCCATAATCCTGATAACCGATTCCCAGTCTTTCCTGGTGTCAACGGCTTTTCGCCTTCCGTCCTCGGCGATACGGCTGACCAGCAGCACTTACAATTCTTTAGGGCCGCGAATCATACACCAAATTCAGAGGAACGCAACGCTTACTTCACACAGAGATCCACTGATCACTGTTGGATTGGTCGGAGATGCAGGATTCGAACCTGCGACATCCTGCTCCCAAAGCAGGCGCGCTACCGGACTGCGCTAATCTCCGAAAATCATTTGAAAAGAATCTGGGGGATCATTTTCAAATGACACCTGTTTCCAGGGCATCTGGCGGACTCTTGACCATTTAAAACCCGCTCAAGCGGCAGGTCTTATGCTGGGTAATAGATACCAGCACGTCTGTTCCGTAGTGGTTTCGCTTTCGATGGTCGCAGCACCCGGTCGACTCGCCCGATCGCATCCATCAGCTCGTTTAGACCTCCCCTATCCAGCGATAGCTTCGGGGTGTTTATGAAGGGTCGAGCCTGGGCTCAATCCTGCAATTTTTGCGCATCCAGCCACACTTGCTTTCTCATCGCTTCGAGTGGCCTGGTCATCAGTTCCTGAAGACCCAGGTTGCCGAGCATGTTCTGAATGATCTCGGCAGCTTCTGAGGCGTCATTGATGTTGCCTGAAGCACTCAGATCATTGGCCACGCGCATCAACTGATCACTGCTGTGCTTAATCAAGGCAGCCGTGTTCATGATGGCTTCAACAGTTGGTGCTACATCGCATTTCATTTGAATATCCCTTAGAAGACGATACAGCGAAATAAGTGACGGTGTGAGGGAGTCGAACCCTCCTTAACTTCTTTAAGCAGGCCATTGGACTCGTGCCCTGCATTCACCTAAACATCCAAATCGCAGATGGTGTCCTACACCCGCTTTAAGAATGAATCAATGTCGAAGCTGCCCTGACCACCCTGGACGAACACCGCATCAAGCATGTTTCCTTACTACAAGCCCAGCCTTTACAGCAGCTGAGTGTTTGATTCTGCAACCGGTGCTGTATCTCCGGCTGTAGTGGTCAACCCATCCCGGACAGTGGGTTAAGTTTTTCTTCGGCCACCGCAGGCGGCAGCCCGTCGTTGAATTGATGCGGTCTGATCCAGTTGTAGCGATGCATCAGGTAATGGCTGATGTCTCGCTGAGCCTCCAAGGCTGTCAGATATCCAGTTGCTGGGATCCATTCCGACTTCAGGCTGCGGAACAGGCGCTCCATCGGCGAGTTGTCCCAGCAATTTCCTCGGCGGCTCATGCTCTGCTGCATCCGGTAGCGCCATAGCCGTTGCCGGAAGAGGCGGCTGGCGTACTGGCTGCCCTGATCCGAATGGAATAGCACCTGTTGTGGCTGGCCGCGTTGTTCGTAAGCCATGTCGAGAGCCTTAATCACTAGCTCAGCATCCGGCTTCGTGGAAAACGCCCAGCCAATCGTCCGTCGTGTGTACAGATCCAGCACTGCGGCCAGGTAATGCCAGCGACCTTGTGCCCAGACGTAGGTAATGTCGCCGCACCACACCTGGTTCGGGCGCTGGACTGCGAACTTGCGGTTTAACCGATTCGGGATATCCGGGCGCTCAACTGTGGCCTGCTTGTAAGCGTGCGAGCCCGGCTGCTTGCTGACGAGGCCCAGCTCACGCATCAACCGACGCACACGGAAACGGCCAATCGTCACGCCGTCCACGCGCAACATGCCCAGGATGCTTCGGCTGCCAGCCGAGCCTCGACTTTGGCTAAACAACTCGTTGACCCGGCTACGTAGCGCAACGCGACGAGCATCGACACGGCGACGTCGAAGGCGATGGGCGTAGTAGCACGACCGCGCCACATCGAAAGCTGAACAGACCACTTCTACCGGCTCCTGCTCACTCAACTGGTCTATCAGCGCGTACGATCGAGTTCGTCCGACATCAAGAGAGCGGTAGCCTTTTTTAATATCGCTTTCTCCCGTTCCAGCCGGTTGATCCGGGCTTCTAGCTCCTGAATCTTCTGCTGCTCGGGTGTCAGCGCCTTGCTCTTCGGCGTGACGCCCTGACGCTCGTCCTGAAGCTGTTTCACCCAGCGGCGCAATGCCGAATCCACGATGCCCAGCGAACGGCAGGCCTCGATATGGCTATAGCCTTGATCCAGAACCAAGGCAGCAGCCTCGCGTTTGAACTCGGCGGAAAACGTACGTCGTTGCTTGCTCATCGAACACCTCTTGATGGCGAGGATTTTCGCCTAAATCGGTGTCCGGGATCAGTAGACCACTACAGGCATCCGCTGACATGTTCAGTCCAAGCCTCTTAGTCAGCGACAGCGCGGGCCTCATTAAGGACGTGCCGTCTTTCGCGCATCAGCCTGCGCATTTACAGAATCGAACGTTTTAAGTCTTGCCATGGCAAAACCGTAAAATGGTCGGAGATGCAGGATTCGAACCTGCGACATCCTGCTCCCAAAGCAGGCGCGCTACCGGACTGCGCTAATCTCCGTAATCGTTAGCCTTAAGGCCTCATTGGTCTGAGATCTGGCCGGATGTGATCCCGGCATACATGAATGGATTTGAACCACCGACACAGAGCTTGCGGCCCCTGCTCTACCAGACTGAGCTACACACTCACGGTTTGTTCACCGGGCCTAGGAATCCCGTCACCATTTCGCTTAGCAAGCCACCAACTTGCATTCAGATCTCATTCCAATCACGCCTCGAACATGTTCCTTTACCGCCTGCTAATGCATTTGGAAATACCGAAGCTCGTCAAGAGAGCCTGTCTCTAACGTTTCAGGGGGTTGCGACCCTACCCCGTGCACGCAGTCTATCGGCATTTCCAGATGCATCCTCTCACAAGGTCTGCATTTGGGCGTGATCTCTCCGGCTGTGAACCCGGACTTGCGTAGATGGATTCGAACCACCGTGAGGAGCACTGCTCCTTGCTTTTTCCGCTAAGCTATACGCTACATGCTTTGTTTACCGGGCCTAGGAACTCCGTCACCATTGCACTTTAGCAGGTCACAATCCTGCATTCAGATCACGCTCAGATACTTACCTGGTTAACTAAAACGGGTTTGGTGTGTTGAGGATTCGAACCTCAGTGCACGGCGCGAAGTGCTAGACCGACTCAATAAGGGCCCATTCCCTTATACCCGGATTCGAACCGGTATCCCAAGCCAGGGGAGCACACCAAATATGGCGGGAAGTGTGAGATTCGAACTCACGGGGCCTCTTTCAAGACCCGCTGGTTTTCAAGACCAGAGCAATAAGCCAGCTCTGCCAACTTCCCGAAACTTTGCAACTAACACGCAACTTGCGAGTTATAAAATATGGCGGATAGGGTGAGATTCGAACTCACGGAAGAGTTTCCCCTTCGACGGTTTTCAAGACCGCAACCTTCAGCCACTCGGCCACCTATCCAGATTGAGAGTTACTATTCCACTCACAAGTCAGCTGACCCTTGGCTTCTAAGGAGTTTCCTCCTCCACCGCTCTTTCGAGACCGGGCCTACCATGCGGCTTTAATGACGTCACAAACAGGGCTGCTGGCCAAGCCTTGTCGTCAGCGTATTCTAGAACTACGCCGCCCTTCACCCTTACGGATGGATTTGCCCAAGACCAGAGGAACTTATGGCAAATGTGGTCGGAGATGCAGGACTCGAACCTGCGACATCCTGCTCCCAAAACAGGCGCGCTACCAGACTGCGCTAATCTCCGAAAATCAATGATGACCCAAATTCTGGGGTAGTGGGCACCGCCCTTACCATCGTCGTCCCACTAGGTTATCCCCACAACCCTAATGAACGCTTCGGCAATGATCGAGGCTGGTCATCATAATCTCTGACCGCTATCAGATAGCAATCAAATCTAAAATCCTGCAAGATCCCGAATTCCTTCGGTAACGGATTGAGCTGGCCCGATGATTCTTTCGATCCGCCAGACTTATGGTCTCTCACCATAACTGCCGCTACCAGGGCGGGACACGCCAGCTTTGTGTCGCATTGCTGCGATTATCTTGCATTGGTCGAGCTCATCCACGACATTTCGGGCCTAGATGCCCTGGTGCGGGACGGATGAGCTCGCCAATACAACCTCAATAGAGGGATTGGCCTGCGAACGATTGAATCGTACCGCAGAAATTGGCGGAAAGTAAGGGATTCGAACCCTTGATGCCCTTTTGGGACATACTCCCTTAGCAGGGGAGCGCCTTCGACCGACTCGGCCAACTTTCCAATGCAGCCCTGATCGCTCAAGGCCGCGTAAAAGTGAGGAAGGTAGTGCCAGGCACTTGGCGGCGCAGTCGAAACCGCGTGGCCCCTTCCTCGTTTAAAACTTCTCTATGTTTTTAAAGAGCAGTGATTTGTAATCAAACAAATCGGTGTAACTGGCGGATGGTAAAGGATTTGAACCTTTGTGCCCCGTATGGAGCAACTGCTTTCCAGGCAGTCCCGTTTAGCCGCTCCGGCAACCATCCAAAATCATTAACGCTTAAAACAAAAAACCCGGACATGGAGTCCGGGTTTAGGTCTTTCTTGACCCGGACAGCGCGTCCGGGTTTCGAACACGCATCATCACGCCTGTGAGGGCATAAGCCTTGTACTTCTCGGTAGGGATGATGATATCGACATGTTCGTGTTTCCGCTCAAATTCAGTTGATGAGTCCATATTAGCCATACCTTGGAGTGGTGTCAATAGGGGCGAATGAATTAATTCATCTTTTTTTTGGCTTCCACTGCTTCGGTCGGTCGAACAGCCTTGGGTAGCAGCCTCGGTGTTGTAGTGGAGCCCGCTGTGCTACTGTTTGGTGCAATCGGTTTTACCGGTTAGAGGCAGATGGCGAAGCGCAGGATCGATAGATTTCCACATGGGTGGTGTATACGGCGCGCAGACGGCACCATAGCAACCATCCAGCGGATTAAGGGACTCAAGCCAGCAGCAGCCTATAGACTAGCTGAGCAGAAGGCTGGATGGATGGATTTGAGCGCTCTTCCATCGACAAGGCACCGCAAGCCCTCCTTGGGTAAGATCCCTAAAGTTCAGTTTAACATACGCAGGAGCTTTCGCGGCCACGACAAGCCACTGGCCCGGCAGTGGAGCATCTACCTCTCCTTCATCCTGCCTCTTTGCAGTGTGATAGAAGGTGGCAAGCGTAAAATTCGCTGGTCTAGAGTTGGTGTTGGATCTCTGGATCAGTTGAGTCAAACAAAGGTTAACCAGGCGTGGAGGCGCGTCTATCAATTGCGCGGAGTACTCCATCCAGAGCGCGTAGCGTTTGGGTGGAGGTGAAAGCGCCAGCGCGGTAACGCGCTCGGGCTCTTGATTCTTCTCATTTACAAGTCCCGCTTAGATCACTATACTGTACAGGCATACAGGGAAAAAGTCCATGCAGTTAACCGAGCGCATCCTGATCAAGCGCAATGATCCGAATTACAATTCGGTTGCTCACTTGTGTCGTTCGGCGAAAACCCTTTTCAATTGTGGAAATTACCTGATTCGGCAGGCTTTTCTTGCCGGTGATCGGTTTGGCTGGATGCAGGCTGATCTCGCGCTGAAGCAAGGCTCGCATGCCCATCCTGCTTACCAGGCCATTCCAAATGCGATGAGCCAGGCTGTTTTGCGCAGGCTTGGCCAGGACTGGAAAGGCTACTTTGCAGCCCTAAGCGAATGGAAGAAGAACCCCGCCCGTTTCAAGGCCAAGCCCCGCATGCCTGGCTACGCCAGGCAAGCCAAAACGGCCTCGATGCCGTTTCAGCACTTAAGCTGTAGAGATGGTCAGATCCATTTCCCAAGCAAGACGGGGATTGCGCCTGTAAAGGTTCGCTGCTGTGTCGACCAGGCACTCAAAGCCAAAGGCGCTGACCAGATTATTCAAGAGATCCGCTTCGTGCCCCATGGCAGCTGCTATTGGCTCGAAGTGGTGTACGAGCAGGCCGCTAAACAGCAGGGCAAAAGCTCGGTGCTTTTGGATCGAAGTAAACACCTTTCCATCGACTTGGGTATCGACAACCTTGCCACACTGATCTCCGACCAGCCGGGTTTTCGCCCTGTTCTGGTCAATGGCAAGGCCATCAAGTCCGTCAACCATCTGTACAACAAGGACGCGGCGGCGTTACGCAGCAACAGGCATTGGCAAATACTCAAGAATAAGGCGGTGAGCCGCTTCTGCTGGATGAACGACCACCTGCACCGAGTCAGCCATTTCGTGATAGACCAATGCTTACAGTACGATATCGGTCGCATTGTGGTCGGCCTGAATCCTGACTGGAAACAGGGCGTTGGCATCGGTAAGGTCAATAATCAGAAGTTCGTCAGCATCCCGCATGCGCGCCTGATCGAGCAGATCAGATACAAGGCCGAGGTCTATGGAATCGAGGTGGTTGTCAGGGAGGAAAGCTACACCTCCAAGGCATCAGCCCTGGATCTGGATCGAATCCCGACCTATGGGCTGGCAGGAACTCGCAGCTTTACAGGAAGGCGATTGAAACGCGGCCTGTATCAGAGCAGCACAGGCTTATTGCTGAACGCTGATGTAAACGGCGCCTTGAATATTTTACGAAAAGAAATCGGTGATAGCTTCATGAAGTCGGTAGCCGATGAGGGTCTTGTCTTCAGGCCCAGACGAGTCACATTAGGATGACTCGCTTAGAAGTAGAAAACCTTGCGACTGTTTATCGCTCTGGATTTTCTACAAGCCCCCACTATAGCGCGAAGCGTTTAGTGGCGGGTAGTTGACGGCGTATGGGCATGGTCAACCTCACTTAAGGGGACTGTCGAGAATCAGGTCATTTTCCATATGGAAATTCCGGATAATATTGATTCTTACCTGGATCTGATCGATTACCCGAACCCCCATCTGTCTCTGAACTGTGGGGCGCCTTGGCTACGAAAAAATATCTGGGACAGACATCATGGCAAGACAGAATGAGAGGCTTGGCCGCGTATGATTTGCAAACCTCGCGCTATGGGTTTACTCAAAGAGCAAGGAATTCATGATGAGCAAGTCGATCTATTCGGGCGCTTGCGCCCGGTTTCGCCTTTGCTTTGCAAAGAATGATCGATTGTCTCAGTCCCCTGCCCCTGCCTTGCTGGATTGCTTTGAGTTTAACTTGCTATAATTAAAAGAATAAAAGGTAAATAATCATGTTCAGTCATATTGACAGCTGGCGAGCTAGCCTCGCACTGCAAATAAGTAATTTCTTCATGTTTCGCGGTCATCATAAAGACTATTACTCACAACGCTTAAGCAATTGTCTAATGGATGATCTTAATCTCATTAATATTGATGACGCCGGAATACAGTCTTTAATTAAATTTTGCGGGTTTCCTTTAGAAAGAGCCAGCGAGATTACCATCGACGAGCTTTTTATATCACTTCAAGATCGTGAATTTGATCAAGATTTTAGCGCCGCATACTACGTTTCATGCGCAGCATGATACGCTAGTCTAGGCGCTATCCGAGCTTGCGAGGATCATCTTGGTTTTCGATGTACTTCAGCAAGGTTTCGATATTGGCTCTGCCGCCGACACTGATTAACGCGTAGGCGTGATTCCAGAAATAGGGCTTCCAATAATAGGGCGCCAGCTCTTCCGCAAACTCCTGCCGCATTTTGCGTGCCGTCACCGATTTCAGGTTCTTCACCAGGTCTGACAATTTGGTGGTCGGTGCTGTTTCGAACAGTAGGTGTACGTGGTCACCTTCACCACCAAATTCCACCAGGCGACCATCCCATTTGACCAGCAGGTCGCCAAATAACTCCTCCATGCGCATTAGCATGGCTGAGTTCAGGCACTTGTGCCGATACTTCATTACCAACACCAAATGGTAATAGAGCCTGTAAGCACTGTGATTGACGGTTTTAAGGCTTGAAATCTCCACGCACTCCACCCATAATTCAAATATGGCAAAGGCAATTATACGCACGGATAAGTGGCCGCTTCAAGCCACCGCCGAACAGCAGAGATTGGCTCAGCTCACGGTCATTGAGTACCGTGCTTATTGCCGCGCCCTGTGCATTGTCATCCTCAACAACTGGCCCAAGTTGGCCAATGAGCCTGCGTTCATGCCTGCCGTTGAGCGGCTGATGCATCCGACCACGAAAAACCCTCAGCCCAAGCATCAGTATTTCAATAATCGCTTTTACAAATTCCCATCTTATCTGCGTCGTGCTGCCATTAATTTTGCGTATGGCCAAGTCTCGTCGTACATGAGCCGCTATAGCGATTGGCTCGATGGTAAGCGTAAGCATGCACACGCCAAGCCGCCTGTATTCAACCCCGTTTCTGGCTGTTATCCAGCGTTGTACCGAGGTCAGCTGTACAAGCTCGACGACACGTTCAAAACTGCCTCACTCAAGCTGTGGGATGGTAAAGAGTGGTTGTGGCACCAGATCCCTATTAAAGCAACGCGTCAGCGCCATACCCAGGGTGAATTAAAATCCCCTTCGCTGATCATCGGGAAATCGATTCATCTCTCGGTGCCAGTGTCGTTGACACCGGCGCGTCTGACCAACCGTCAACGGGTATTGGCGGTGGATATCGGCATCAACACCCTGGCAACGGCCAGCGTGGTGACTTCATCCGGCACTGTGACTGCGCGTGGATTTTTCCACCCCGCAGCCGACATAGACCGGCGTAACCAACGGGCGAATACCATTCGCCAAAAAGCGCGTAAAACCGCTGTACTGAGCAAGGGATTCTGCAAAGGCCATTACCGTAAGGCCCGGCATATTAACGAGCAGATCGCGCAGCTGACTTCCCGTCAGCTGGTCGACTTTGCCCGTGAACACCAGGCTGACACGATAGTGCTGGAGCACTTGAAAGGCTGGCGCCCGCAAGGCGGGCGCAAGCGTTCAGCGCTGAAGCAAAAGTTCCATCAATGGCTGCACCGCAGGCTTGCTAACCTGATCGAGATGAAGTTTGTCGAGATGGGTGGGAAGGTGGTGTATGTGTATGCCAGAGGAACGTCTTCCTGGGCCTATGACGGCTCTGGAAAACTCAAGCGCGACCCTAAACAGTACGAACTGGCAACCTTCAGCACAGGCAAAAAATACAACTGTGATCTGAATGCCAGTTACAACATTGCGGCCCGATACTGGGCCATGGTGTTAAAACTGACTCACCGAAAGGATGATCAGGCTGCGAAAGGCCAAAGTTCCTGCGCAGCACCGAGAATACCGGTGACGCTCTCGACCCTCTGGGGAACGAAGAGCAGATACCCCTTATCATGCGCAGCATGATGAGTGGGAGTATTCATATGTGGCTTGATAGTCGTATGGCTGCGCAGGCGTTTATTAATGAGCTGCTAAACATCCAGGCCGAAGGCAATGACCTCAGGATGGTTGACATGGCAATGCAATACATTGGGTGTAAAAAAATAACAGAATCTCTTAAGTATGCTCTCAATGAATGCCATGTAAATCCTGATGATAGGGGGCTGGGGGGATCTTCATGCTATTCAGTAGTCATACTTCAAGCAATATACGATGACTCCGAAGGTGGTCAGGATTTTTACAGAATTGAACACAGTGACCCCGTGTATCTAAGCTCTTCTCTGCGTGGAGCTGTGGCTGGAGTTTGCTCTCTCCTTGGCGATGATAGTAAAATAAATATATCAGATTTCATTGAAATGACCATTCAACTCAATGGGGAAGATGTAATGCAAATACATGTTAAAGTTAATGGTGATCGAAACTTTGATGCAAACTGGGGGGGGAAGCTAGAGATGGTAATGGAGAGGCTCTTGAGGGTGATTATCTACTTTCGCTAGTCCCGGCAAGGGAGCTGGCCCGCGCAAAGCGCAATCTTGTTTCCTCACATCTAGCAGTATGACAATTTCAAGTGGTTTGATAATGACTCATTATGATTATAAAAAGCTGTACACCTTATTTTACACAATTGAGTCTGTAGATACTGCGAGATTCGAAGATGGCCTGGCAGAGGCTCTTTCGAATCGGAGTTATAGTCGTCTGGATCTGTTGGAAGATATTAGAAGTGCGCTCAATATACACAGAGAGTCAGTGGATCAAAACCCGACCAATTTTGACAGTGAAATCCCTGAATTAATTGCCAGTATTCGAGAGAAAGCAAGAATATGTGTAAAGCTTGGGCTTCAAAATGATCTGGTTAAAATCATTCTGACAGAATACTGCGAAGTTTGGTCATTCGATGCGCGGCTGATTATGCAGAATGATTTTCCCAGGGCTGTTTCGATCATCATGGGTAATATCTCTGATCTGGCAAGGCAAGATTATACGAAGATCATCACTAGCTCATTTGCTTTAGGGCTAATTGAAAATGTAAGTCTTGAAACCCTTCGGGAAGCGAAACTAAGGCCTCTTAATATCAAAGACTTTCATAAGTTAACAGATCGCAAAGACGTGCTGTCTTTACTAAGTCACGAAAACAAAAAACGTGTTGCAAGTGACGAGCTTGGCCTTTAAGGCTTGAGGGGGTGACTCTCCACCCCCTGACTACAAAAATAAAGACCAAATTATATATTTAAATCACTTTCTATAAATTTCCTGTTGAAATTCTTAGATGATTTGACATTTATTCCGCCAGCCAATAAGGCTTCCCGAGTTGCGCCGAATGAAATAGCCTTCTTAATTCTTGCGGGCGTATTCAAGATGGGCTTCAGATCGACTATCCTCATGTCAATGATTTGCCGAAATATTTTCGGGTTTTCAAAGGTGTTTGAGTGGCTCATGTCCCTTCTGGAAGAAATGCCAAGCTCTAAGCACTTGCCGAGAAAGCCGGTTTTCCCCAGCGCGCCAGCAATCCTGATCGATTCACTGTAAGCATCCGCATTATTCTCCATCGATGTGAACAATCCTGTTTGCTCTGGCTCCCCTGGAATCAGATAACCATTTTCATAGAAGACTTTGGCAACTCTACTTGACCGTAGCGCAGGATTAAGGATGTCAGATCCGATGACTCCCCCTAGGCCTCTTTTGACAAAGGCTTCGTGCAGTGATTCTGCGATCCTCAAAAGCATTTGTATATGGTTTTCACGGTTACCGATTGCGGGGGATTGTGATCTGATTTGAAAGCACTGTTTTGCAGTTTGCCGAATCTGATCAGCGCTGCAATTGCTCTTTAGCAGGTAGTCACAAAATATTGAGGGTTTGTCTAGGGATATTGCTAGAGCTCCAGTCCATAGCGGCTTAAGCGGCGTATCGTGCATTTTTGAATGTAAGGCAATACTTTCTTCGACTGAGTAACCACAAAAATCAAGCGTCTGATAGACGCTATGCATCTCAATCCCTTCAATAAGATAAGGAGCGACTGGCTTTTCACCAATCCAACCTGGGAGCCTATCTGTTATTGTTTTGAAATAGTATTTAAGATGAGCAATGTCTTCTTTGCTCAAGCTGGAAACTTGATATGACCACAGCACTTGCCTCAAATGATTGAGACCGGCATGAAGGGTCTGCTCTGCGTCAATGGAGGAAACATCCATTTCAAATGCATCGATAAGCTGGTCAAATGACTTCATTCGTCCAGCTATAGATACAATGAATGTCGGTGATAGCATCAGCAGGTGAGCAAGCTTGCTGCTAGTGCTATCAACGCCGATAGCACTTGGGTGAAGATGACCATAGCTAGGCATCCCTGCAACTTTATCACTGAATGAATCAAGAATATCAGAGTGAATCTGCATCTGCTCTGTTGATGGCACGTTTCCGTTCGCGAGCAAGAAAGTGCAAATTGGGGAGATATTTCTTACTATCCATCGCGGATTTGGACTCCTGATCGACCCAATATAGTCGATATCAACAGGGTTGATGCCTTTTTCAATCAATAAGGTTGATGCTTCCAAATGTGATTGAGGATTTTTTTCAATTTTTATTTCACTCAAAATGTCCATATAAAAATCAAACAATGGTTTGTATTTATTTGAGGCGTCAGAGTGGCTGGAATTTTTGATAATTTGCATACTGATAGGCTCGTCATTTTCCAGAGAAAATGAATGCCTGCGGGAAAGTTTCTTTAATAGAGCTATTACAGATTTCATGATGACCTCTTTTTCATAGTATTTCATGAGTGCAAGCAAGAAAGCCAACCCCAGCACTAATCCATCTTTTTTGATAATAAAATGCTTAGCGATAGGAAAAAGCTACTAGGATGGGATCCCTTTCGGTGTCAATCGTCAAGACCTGGCCTCAGCTATCGAGCCAGGCAAGCTCAGCACAAATCCATCATAAATGATAATTTTGTGTTGACAATGGCGCTAGAGGTGAGTATAAACATAGTCATCAAAAATGATTCCTTTGTGTCGACCTGGGTGGGTTTGGTACATGATGCGGCAGAGGCCTAAATGAACCGTACAGAATTGACAAAGCACTGCAAGGCCCTGGCTAAGAAGGGGGTTTGGTGTATCCCTGAGGCGGCCTTATGGGCGCTCTCTGGTTATCCGGACAAGAAGTATTTGCGCGTAGCGCTCAATCGCCACGTCAAATCTGGATGGATTGAAAAGATTGCTCCCAAGCTTTACCTGAATCCTCATTGCGATGCGCCCATGAACGCAGCCTATCGCCTGGCTAACTTTCTTCGCCCGCATGATACGTTCTACATGAGCCTTGAGTCAGTGCTTCATGAAAGTGATTGGATCAGTCAGATTCCCTCCTGCCTAACCTTCATCACTAACGGTCGCAGCTATGTTTTTGAGACCCGGTTCGGAAGGATTCAGTTTGTCCACACAGAAGAGGATCCACTCTTGTGGAAAGAGCATCTGAGCTACGTTCCTGACAGGCAGGTGTGGGAGGCTTCGCCCGAAAAGGCATTGGAAGACTTAAAACGGTACGGAAAGAACCTGGATTTGGTAATTCCCGCTGAAGAACGTGAATGACATTTATTGTTGTCTTGTTTTAAGATATAGGTATAAGAGGGTTTTATCATGACACTTGCTTTTAGTCAGCTTGTTACAAACGCGCAAAGAGAGAATGAGGAAGATCCTTCTGGTTTCGCTACCGCGAATATCACGAAGGAACTCTTGCACTACGACATTTTGAAAGCGTTTAGTGAGAGTGACATCAGTCCAGAGGTCACCTTGCAAGGCGGGTCTGCCCTCAGATTGTTCTATAGCGGTCAGCGCTACAGTGAGGATCTTGACTTTGTAATTGGGGCTGGCGATCACAAAGGATTTGTCATTGATGAGGCGGTAGAAATCCTGAGGTCTCAGATCATGGATCGCTATGGGCTGAACTTGGAGGTCAAAGAGCCCGCCAATGAATTTGGTGAGGCCAGTGTCAAAAAATGGGAGTTCCGCATTGATATTCCCGGTTTTCATAAAAAACAGATGGTCAAGGTGGAATTCTGCAACGTGCCGTCACATGACGCTGAGCGTAAAATTGTTGTTCCTCGATACAATTTTCTGAATGACTCCCATCATTCAATCGTGATGCAGGTAGAGTCGGAGCGCGAAATTCTGGCAGATAAGTTGATGGCTGTTGCCAGTCGACGATATTTGAAGGGCAGAGATCTGTGGGATCTAAAATTCCTGGCTGACAAGGGAGTTAGGCCTGATTTGGCATTGGTTATGGAGAAGGTGCGCGACTATCATGCTAAAGACATGTCCGAGCGACTAAAGGGCTCCCTGGAGCGTCTTAAGGATGCAAAGGCTCCACAAATCTTCATGGACGAAATGACAAAGTTTCTATCATCGTCGGCGCTTAAGAAGTTGTATGAAACTGATCCACCAGGAATCGAATTCATCAAATTCGCGATTTCTCAGATGGAAGTGCTTCAGCGTAAGGTTGATCGCGCTATTAGTTGCGATGGCCCATCTCTTTAATTTTTAGCTTATGAAAAGAAAAGCCCCTGCATGGGGCTTTTTGCATACAAAATATTAAGTTTAAATCGCTTATTTAACGAGCTTAAGGCCTGGGCGAGCAGTTTTTTCACTTTCTGGCTTAAACATTTTTGAATAATCCATTTTAAAGACAGCTCCATCACCTGTCTCCTGTGCATGAATCCCCTCAATGGCATCAGTTGGGATTTTGACGTAGTAGGATACGCCTGAGAAGCGAGTATGGAACGATATAAGCTTTCGTTTTACATCAAACTGAAGGCCGGATGTGGCAACTGGGCCGATATTTAAAATGATCCGATGCTCAATATCCCCAGGCTTTCCCTTGAGTGACTCAGGGATACAAACTTCAGGGAAGCCAGTGGCTACAATCAGTCGGGGTGACATGTTGTTATCAATGATCCAATCATAAGAAGCCTTGATCATATAAGGTTTGAAATCTGTCATGTCACTCATAGAACCTCCACAGTTACGCTCAGTATAATAAAGCATTCCCTTTAAAGCAATGGCCTGACTGCGTATAAAACGAATAGGCTTGGACTAAGCGCATTGACGCTACGGAGAGGGGTCGCAGCTAACATCCGTAGTTGAGTGTCTTGAGTGCTCAATCCCGAAGATGATTTTGGCAAGCTTAACTGTATTTCTTGCGTCGTCCAGGGCGTTATGCCGAGTGCCCGTAAATTCCATGTTTTGTTTAAACATGGCTAGACCAATGCCGGGCGCTTTCTTTCGCTTGATAATCCCTGCATGCATTAATGCGTATTCATCTTTGAGATTTAGATATGGCAATTCAAGGAAGTCAGGTTTTCGTGTCTTTAGCATTTCGACATTTCTAAGAAACTGACGCTTGTCGTATCCGCCCCAGCTTCCCCATTCAATAATATTTCCGTATTTTTTCTCTGATTCAGAAATCCAGTTATCTAGTTTCTCTTGAACAACGCTATATGGGTCAGCGTTATCTACTTGATCCTGGCTAATTCCAAGGAATTCTGTGCAGAAGGGGGTAAGGGTAGGTTGTATTTCTGGTTTTACAAGCTCATAAAACTCATCAACGATGTTGCATTTAGCGTCCACTAGGCATGCGCCAATTGAAACTATTTCGCTTCTTTTTAAATCGAATTCTGGTGATCTTTGGTCAGCACAAGTTCCCTCAATATCAATAATTACTCTATATGAATTAGAGGAAGTAGAAACAGGCTCCCTGCGGGAGCCTGTTGAATCAGCATTAAGCGTCTTTACATTTCTCAAGCGTTCCGCTTGCTGTTTTGCAGTCATTTTCATCAGATTCTTCATGGCTGGTGTTTTCATCGTATCCTATAATAATAACCGAGCCTTCATCGCTGTTTCCAGCTGAATCAGATTCATCTGATCCATCGGGCGAAATAACAATCACCCCGCCATTATTTTCATCTGAATGGCTGGCTCCACCATTGCTACTGTCCGATTCTCCTCCATTGTTCGGATTAGTCGTATCGTTTGGCGCATTAGGTTCGATTCCATCTCCCTCGCCCGAATTGGTTTCGTCTCGATCATTAGTTTTTCCGTCTTCATCCTCTGGCGAAATGATGATGACCCCGCCAGGGTTGCTTGGATTTACGCCTTCAGTCGACCCTGGATTAGTGCCTTCTGATTGCTCACCCCCATTGTTATCTCCATTACTGGATCCTGGGGCGCTATTGTCAGGATCTGAGCCGAAATCAGGCAAGTCAGAATCGATATCGGGTGGCAAGCCATCCCCAGGAAGACTTCCGTAGTCTGGATTCGGAAGGCCATCATCACCTATGCCCGGTATAGATCCTTCTTCTCCATCTGCCTCACCACCGCTTCCAGTGCCAGGCTGGGAAGTGCCTCCTCCAGATCCAGGGCCTGGGGTAGTGCCATCATTTCCACCGTCAGGCCCGCTTCCATTATCAGGATCCGTAGAGCCCTCGTCTCCACCAGCCCCACCACCGTCGCCGGGGTTGGTTGTGCCTGTGTCGCCGCCAGTGCCACCCCCATTCCCCGGATTGGTTGTTCCAGTGCCGTCGCCGTCTCCTGGGTTGGTTGTTCCGGTGTCACCGCCAGTGCCAGTTCCAGGGGTTGTTCCGCCTGTATCACCGCCATCGCCGGGGTTGGTTGTACCAGTGTCTCCACCAGTGCCAGTTCCAGGGGTGGTTCCGCCTGTGTCACCGCCGTCGCCTGGATCAGTACCACCTGTGTCTCCACCAGTGCCAGTTCCGGGGGTGGTTCCACCTGTATTGCCGCCATCACCTGGATCAGTGCCAACAGTGTCACCGCCGTCTCCTGGGTTGGTTGTTCCGGTGTCACCGCCAGAGCCAGTTCCAGGGGTGGTTCCGCCTGTATCACTGCCATCGCCGGGGTTGGTTGTACCAGTGTCTCCACCAGTGCCAGTTCCAGGGGTGGTTCCACCTGTATTGCCGCCATCACCTGGATCAGTGCCAACAGTGTCACCGCCGTCTCCTGGGTTGGTTGTACCAGTGTCTCCACCAGAGCCAGTTCCAGGGGTGGTTCCGCCTGTATCACTGCCATCGCCGGGGTTGGTTGTACCAGTGTCTCCACCAGTGCCAGTTCCAGGGGTGGTTCCGCCTGTGTCACCGCCGTCTCCTGGGTTGGTTGTACCAGTGTCTCCACCAGTGCCAGTTCCGGGGGTGGTTCCGCCTGTATCACTGCCATCGCCGGGATTGGTTGTACCAGTGTCTCCACCAGTGCCAGTTCCAGGGGTGGTTCCGCCCGCATCACCGCCATCGCCGGGATTGGTTGTGCCAGTGTCTCCACCAGTGCCAGTTCCAGGGGTGGTTCCGCCCGTGTCGCCCCCAGAGCCAGGATCTGTTACTCCAGTATCACCTGGATCAGTAGGACTGGTTCCGCCTGTCCCATCATCGCTATCGCCAGACCCCTCATATGGGCCGATCCATGTGACTGAATCGAAGTCTTTTATTACGCCGGATGATTCTCCGGGCTCTGATGGGACACTGACTCCGTCAGCGAAAGCTTGCTCGTTCTCATAGAGCCCGCCTCCAGAAATGGTGGTCTTATTGAAATCAATCAGTATTTGACTTTCATCGGTTTGAAATTCAGCAGCTTCTGTTGAGTTCTCGTCGTAATACTCACGACCAGCTGTCTCAAAACTACCTTGAACACCTGAATCTATGATCACAACACCAGAGCTTTCTACATCCAAAGAGGAGTGGTCGGTGCCAATTTCCACAGGCTTTCCATTGAGAGACTCCAGTTTTGTGCTTTCATTGGCCTTGATAATGATGTCCGACGACGGCATGTAGATCTTTGTGTTGGTAAGGTTGAGCTCGCCATTCTTGTCGGCGTCAGTAAACTCGACAGTAGTTTCCACCATCATTCGAGTATTACTGATGTTGATGGTTCCGCCTGTTCCGCCTTCGGCAGTACTAAAAAACACCTGGTTTAGTGGAGAGGCTGTTTCCTCTTCCTCAACTGGAAATCCCCATTCCTCATCTACAGCAAGTCCGCCACCACTATTAAGGAGAATATCCCCGTTGTTAATCTCAAGAACGCCGCCCTCGTCAACGGTTGCAATGATTTCACCCGCTTGAGCATGGTAACGGAGATTATTAAGTGTAAGCGTTCCCTCACCTTGTGTGATATGCAGGGTTCCATTGTCCATTTCGACAGCACCCACATTTCCCTTTGCCTTATGGAAGTGTATGTTGTTCTCGTCCTCTTCAATGTATGCCTTGAGAAGCCCTATGTCGGTTTCTCCTGTTATTTCAAGGTTTTTCACTAACGAGGATTCAAGATTTTTAGCAGTGACATCCTCAAGGACAAGGGTGGTGTCATTAATAGCAGTTGTGACGATTTTTGCATCGCTTTGGAAATTTAATCCGCCTGCCCTAATAATGGGGCTTGTACTAGGTAGCTCAACGGTCGCCTGGCTTCCGCCGATCAAGAAATTTCCGTGATTCTCACCCTCGCTATCCTCAAGCACGACTGTAAGCGTTTGATCCTTATTTGCATTCCCAGAAACATCTCCATAAACACGATTACCTTGCGTTGATATTCGCAATTTACCGTCTGAAGTAAAGCTAACGTTGTCTTTTTCAGTCGCAAAAAGGCCAGTAAAGGCCCCTGATGAGTCTGAAATTCCGTTTGGATTCACAAGGAATAACTTTGCACCGCCGTGATTAACAGAGCCTTCGATAATGGATTTGTTGCCTGAGTTGTCAAAGTTCAGAACAGCAGAGTTCGAAAGTCCAGGCTTGAAATTCACCGTTGCTTCACTTCCAACATTAAAACCATTGCCGTTCCAATTAATGACACTATTTCTATTGGTCAAATTAATGTCTAGAGAAGCTGGGCCTTTCGGGGCAAAACCTACTCCTGCCCCCGACGCATTAATGTGGTCTGGAAGTGTCGTCGGCGTAATTAGTGGTGCTTCTTGAGCAGCAGATGATGAGATTTGGAAGGGATTGGCGATTGATAGACAAATAAACAACGCCAGGGGTTTTAGCCTGAAATTCATGTGCACACCTTTTTATTTTAATTGGCACGAATTGTCATGATTGTACCTAGCAAAAAGATACTAGGCAATCGCGATATTAAAACTTTAGAGGTGTGCAGGAATCAGCATATGAGCGCCTCTAGAAAGAGGCGCTCGACGAGTGACTTAGAAGTCGTAGTTGATCATGAGGTTTGTGCGAGCATCTGCCTCGACGTTCTTGGTTTTGATGGAATCAGAATAGCTAACCCCGCCGCTAAGTTGATTCCATTTGGCAAGAATACCGCCTTCAACTGCATAAATCTCGATATCGGTTCCAATGGCATCGGTTGTTTGACCGCCGTTCAACGAGAGATACGGTTTAAGCGAAAGATCATGAACAGGGCTCAAATTGTTCATGCCATACAGTCTAGCTTCTGCGAAATAGCCCTTGTAGCCAGATACTACACCATTGTTATGTGACGATCCTCGGCCTGGCCCACCGAGTGACATGCGCTCGGATGATGGCATGTCCTTGCTGCCGTTGAAGATCGATCCAGAGACCCCGTAGCCCAGCGCCTGATTTGCAAACACGCCAGAGGTTGCATAGCCAAGCTGGATGGCGTGGAAGTTTGGGTTGAATTCACCCATCAGGGGGATCATGTTGAAGTCGCGTCTACCGCCAAGCCCCTGGGTGAAGGAGGCATTGAATTGATGCGCGCCGAATTTGCCGTAGTACCTGGAATTCCAGCTCTTGTAGTCTTGAGACTCGCTGAGGCCAAAAAGACCAAAATCCTGGTCACGCTTGACCCAGTTGAGGCTGTTTGACAGCGTGCCCACACCTTTTACGACATATCGATGACCTGCGCTATAGCGGCGGGTGTCACCGGCCAGTTCGTAGTCATAACGTGTAGCATCCTTTCCGCCGACCTTGTTATGGCTATCGCTCACAGAGGCGTTAAACTCACCGTATGGCGTTGCCTTTTTGGCATTAACATATACGCTTCGGTACTCGCCACCTTTAGATTCATCGCGAAGTGATGAGGCGCCATGAGTGTAAGCCCCGTCAACCCGCACGCCTCCACCCACATGTGTACCACCAGAGACTGTGACAAGGTCGCGAGCAGAAGCGTCCTGCCCATGTGAGCTGTAGGAAACAGATGCGGCATAGGGCTTTGAGGACTGCTCGCGCTTCATGCTTACGCCCACACTGCCATCCTGGCGAAGGTCGCCAACGGCAACATCCAGAACGCCGAACCGATTATTTACGTCCGCCATGGCCATCGAGTCATTAATCGTTTCAACATCAAGGACTTGGCCCTCCTCTTTGCTCAGCCAGCGATCATCATAATCGCCTTCAACTGATGAGCCTGGCTCGACGATGGTGATAACGTTGTCTTGTACGATGGCCTTGACCCCAACATAGCCGAACTGCTCGTACACACTGACAATCAGCCTGGCTACCTCTTCGTAGCTTCCAGAGCGAGCGTTCGCGATGTGGCGATCCAAAATAGCACTCTGGATCATGGTGTTGCCTTTGATGACGGGCGTTGCGTGGGCGAAAAGTGAGGTCGCAAGCAGTGCCCCGGCAAGGGCCATTTTGTAGCGCATGGTTAAGCTCCGTAGGGGTGAAGAAAGATTTCACGTGAGGTGAAGGTATACCATACCGCCATTATCTTGACAATAATCACCTTTTGCTTTTGCTTATATTTTTGATTTGCTGCTATTGACATACCAGGTTACGATGCGCGAAACAACCTGGAGCACAACCATGCGGTTAACGAGTACTGAGGCAAAAAAATTGATAGAACGCGCAGCCCGTTCGTTCAGCGCGATCATGGCTTGCGAGACCACGCCGGAAGAAATGATGAGGATGCTCATTGATGCAGATCCGTCAGAAAAGAAAAAATACGTGCGATGGATGGCTGAGCGTTTCGCATCCAAGGACGCTGCAAGGCAATCCAGGGGGCTTATGATCGCAAATGGCGCAAGGAGTCAGGCCTACCGTGCACTGCTGTCCTTTGATCTTTGTAAGGAGCAGCTTCCGGTTGAGCTTCGAAACATACTGAATTATCGAAGCATTGATGAGGTTAGGCAGGCGACAGCTGCACTCAATGAGGGACGTGTGAATTGCCGCAAATTTGCGCTCAAGCGCCTTTCTTTCGAGCAGGCTTTCAATTTAACCTTGGTCGAGCAGGCGGAGGGTATCTCTGTGCATCAGCCCCGCTGCATTGAAGAGGCTGCTGTTTTGATCTCAAATGAAGACCTTCTGGATGGCAGTGGCGATGGCCTATATGCAACGCTAAGGGAAATTGGCCAGGTCTTGGTGTTCGTCTCAGATTCGGGTGTGTTGATTGGAGCCAGGCCAGAATCTGAGGGTGAGCGCGGTATTGTCTACGACCCTTTTGGTGAACTCGCCGTGTTCGAGGATATGCTACAGGTCGAAAACTGCAATGGCGCTGTTAGCTGGAGTACGCATGAAAGCGTTTTACGGCACATGATCGAAATTGATCCGTCGCTGCCCTTTGATACGGAAATGAATGAAGTCGAACCATACAGGGTCGCACTAACGCAGTTCCCGCTAATATTGCACGAAGATCGCGTAATTCCAGAGGATTTGCGTGATGAAATTCTGTCGGATACGCAGGTTATGGCTAAGGTTATAGGTATAGAACTATGAATGATGTAGAAATCCCGGAAATGCCTACTGATTCCGTAGATTATCCGAAGCTACGCGCTCGAATTAGCGAATTTTTCGGGGAAAAGGTCGCCTTTTCCTTGTGCGGGCCGGAGGATTTAGATTGGGAAGTGGTTAAGAAAGTAGCAAATGATAACATTTATGATGAATCGTTAGATGAGAGTGAAAACGATCAGATTGACGAATACCGTAAGGCTGGTAGCTTATATTCACAGATCATTACGCCATGGTTTACTACAATTTCACTTTGCAAGCAAACGCGCGCAATGTCCAGAAATGGCACACTTCCTCTTCTTGCGGCAATCATGATCGAAGCAGGAGCAAGTCCGCTACTAAGATTTCAAGTTTCAAGGTGGAGTAGGCCAAGCCTCGATAGCCTTATTCATTCTTTAGATAACTTCATGGCCATGAAAACCTTATTTATTGGTAAGAATATTGAACAATGCTTCTTGGCAGCGTTCAGTAAATTGGCTTGGGAGTTTGATGACAGGGTTGCTGGCGACAAACTCATCTTCGAAACCTATAGGCACGCCTTTTCCGAAGTCGATTCTCCTTTAAGCCATATTTCGGCTTTGCTAGACATGGAAAGTTCAGATCAGCTCCTGATTTCTAGTTTCGAAAATTACCGAAAAATAGAGATTGCATCTGGTGGCTATTACAGTGACTCCTGGACGAGTCGCAAATACATGGAAGCCGGAACCTTAATTGCGGCAGCAATCTGGGCGATTCAGGGTGTGGCTATAGAGAATGTTGTTGACGTTGTCATTCGAAGGTATGAATTATTCGTCAGAAATTTCTGCAAAGATATGAAGAGTGATCACCTGGGTGAATTGATAAACATATACAGAGCAAGGCTTCTGGGTGGCTACCCTGATCTTTGGTCTGGATACGGCATTAAGGCCACACACTTTTTAGGCTGTAATTTGCTAAAGATCAATGAGTGGCGCAATGAGTATTCTTTGTCAGACAAGGATTACGATACTATATTTGGAACTTTTTACAGCATGTCGCTCGGGCTTATTCATCGAGAGGGTTCCGACAATGGTTTTTCGATTAGCGCGATGAGTGTCCTCGTTAAGCTATGTCCAGAGATAATGGATATAAATAACGCTGTATATACTGGATCAAGAGAATGGGCTTGGTACTCTAAAGTAAAAGACATTAGCTCTGTTAGCGTTATTTTGAATGACATGTACCTGAAGGGGATTTGGCATCCGCTTACAGGGAGGCCGGAGCTTGTCTCTATGATGAGCCGAGAGGCGAAGGAGAAGCTGCTAAAGGAATACCTAAATCAAGGCTCAAAAGCTTTGCAAACTAAGGCTTTAGCAATTATCGAGGGTGGGGACATTAAAATCGATGATTACTTTGCCGATTTGCGACTTAAGAAACACTTCGTAAATCTGTCAAAGATCATTGTGCCGACTGCTGAACAAGCTGCAAGAATTCCCGTTAAGTACCGCAAGATCTTCCTTAACTCGCAACTTGATATCTAGAGAAATGCACTCAGGGCCTGATTCTCAGGCTCTTGATGCAATATAGTTATCCACCGAGCTCAGATCATCAAATTCAATGAGCTTCTTTGAGGCTGGATCGTACACTCTGAATTTATCACTTGGAGGGATAATTTCCACATTTCCTTCATACATGATTTTTGTCATTACTTGCCGGGCCGTCTCTTCGCCTTTGGTTTCATTGCTTTCAGGATTGGCAGACGCTTCCATTGCGCGCTTTTGCGCTTTGTTACCCTCAATAATCGATGCAATTCTTCCAATTAGATCAAGCAATACCGATATGAAAAGCAGCCAGGATCCGATTGTAATTGAGTAGAGCAATGGAGCAGTACGCATTCGCACCCCCATCCACTGACTCTTCAGGCAAGTGTCACCCAGGCCACCCGTTCCGGTGCGGTACTTTTTGATTTGAGTCAAATGCTGCCGTGGTAGCATTATGCTAGCATACAAATAGAATAGGTGAACCCCAACTATAAACATGCCTAACGCACCAGAAGTGGCCAACTCCCATTCTTCTAGGGCGACAGAATAAATATAACTGATAATATCAGACACGCTAACTTCCTCTTGTTATTGTGTCATTATATTGGCATCAGTTAAATCCAATAACAATAATCAACTATTGACCGAATAAGTTAAAGTCGGTTATACAGATGCGACAATTTGACGCAGTTCGCATTTCGATGGAAAATGGTTGTGCGCTTCAGTTATTTTCCAATATTAACTGGGTATGTAAAAGTGTCATATTGCACTTTTGGCTAACCTGACATATTTGGCTCTATCTTCGCTGAGCTTCAGGATTTCATCCACCGCGTCCATAAGGGAGGTGCCCTCCTCTCTTCTATATTCGATCTCGCATAGTCTTGTTGCGACACTTTTTTTCCGTTTTTCTTCAGAGGGTATGGCTGACATAACAATGTCGGCATTGAAAAAAACCATTCCGATGTCATCCCAATGGATCACTGAATATGTGAAGCCGACTTCGCAGGGGGTGGCAGATCTCGGCAGGACAGCTTTCCAGCGATCATGTCGCTCATCCCATTCGTTTTCTGAAATGCTCTCAGGCTTGTCGGTTGAATTCTGGTAGGAATAGTCTTCGAAACCCGCCTCTTCAAGAAGAGATGTGTATTCTTTGTTGTTTTCAAAATAGCTAAGCGCAAGAATATCCCTGCCGTCCGGGATTAGGCAGATATCGAATGTAGTATCCCACGTCGTGTTGCGAGTGCCTCGACCTTTTACCGTACGTTCGGCCTCATGAAACTCCTCCAAGACAGAAGCGAAAACGTATTCGGTCTTCTTTTCAATGAGTATGTAGTTTTCACGCATATCATTTTTCAATGCGATTCGCTTGGCAATCTGCTTGGCAGTGGCGGCCTTCATGACTGGAATGCATTTCTGTCGCACTAGCTTCAATGTATCAAGCGCTGTTTCAAGCGAGCTATTTCTTAGAATAAGTCCGTTGAAAATCTTGGTGCTCACAAGAAGTATCTCCTAGTTGGTTTCTCCATTCTGACTAGTCTCTATATCGATATCAATAGGCTGCTGTAGGTTCTAAAGCTTCATGCAGGCCAACAGCTCAAGTTTTCGGCGCTTGCGAGAGGTGGGGATAAAGCCATTGCGATGACTAGAGGCATTTTCGTTGCTGCGATCATTTTGCGTTCACAATAGGCGGATCGCCAGGCATGCAGGTTTCATTGTAAAGAAATTGACCGATGGGGGTAAGGCAAAATCTAAGAAAGGGTATTGACAGCGTGCTCGGTGAGCCATATTATGGAAACCGTAGTGCAGGATTAGCTCAGCGGTAGAGTAACTGGAGTGCTAACCCAGGTGGTCATCGGTTCGAATCCGGTATCTTGCACCAAACTTCAATCAGTCAGGTATTTTCAAATGTTGTAGCTCTTGCGAACGGATTAGACCGCTCACCGACCCCCTCTCCGATATCGATCTTTCATCGATTTCTCCGGAAGACCTTGCCAAGCTATTGGCGCTTCCGACAACGCTTGATGACCATCTCTATCAGTACGCCATTGTCAGCGGCAATCTTCAGATGCCTGCTGGAAAACTGGCTGCACAAGCTGGCCATGCTTTTGGCGACAGCTTTGAAGATGCTAAGCGTATCGCTCCTCGTATCGCCCAAGACTACCGCAACCCTGAACGTGGTGGCTCAAAGGTCGTTTTGCGAGCAAAAAACCAGCAGCAGCTGATCAAAGCCTACGTGCAAGCACGTGAGCTTGGGATCCCCTGTGCCCTGGTGGTGGATCAGCACCACATCCTTGAACCGCATTTCACCGGTCAGCCCGTCATTACGGCGCTGGGCGTTGGCCCCTGCACAAAAGAGCAGGCGCGAGCCGTTACTAAAAAATTCCAATGCGTTTAATCAAACCCAAAAACCAAAAGGTAAATACCATGAACACATACACACCCTTCACCATCACTCGCAAAGCCCTGGTCGCAAGCCTCAAGTCTCTGCTCACAGACCCCGCCATGCGCCCATTCAAGGATCCTAAATATGGCACCAAGTATCCACGACTGTTCCTTCAGGACTATGCGGTTTACGCCGTCCTTCGTGGCGCTGACTACAGAAAGACCAGTCACCTTGAAGATGGAGCCAATGCAAAGGAGGCGCTGGCAAGCGTTGCATCCAGACTCGCTTACTGGGTCAAGAACAAGGACAAGCTCTCCTCGGCGCGCTTGAGCAAAGATACGCTCGTAGGACGGTACTTGCCCCCTGGCCTTGATGACGAACTAGCGTGCGAAGCACTGACCGAAATGGTGGAGCTTATCAACCAGGCGATTGCAGCCTGATTCATTCCCCATGGATGGATACCCATTTCTCAACAGGACATATCAATGAACATCGAAAAACACCATGCAACAGGCCTTTCGCTGGCTATCGGGCTGCTTGAAAAGGACGGCGCACATCAGTCGGCTCGACTTCTTCGAAACGCAGTGGAGAAAAGCCTTTTGCATGACGCCCCGAGTTATGAAGAGCTACAGGAACAGGTTACTCAGATGAAAAAACAGCTTGATCCTCTCCTTGAGCGCCAGCGCTTTGAGCACTTCCAGTTCATTCAGGATCGGCGGATCGAGGTCATCGTCGACCTTCTGTTTCCTCAGTACAACGGCCTGGCAAGCGAAGAGGACAAGCCAAAGCGTCATCCTGAAAAAGCCTGGTGGTGGAATGGAGCAAGCATTGAAGGGTCTTCCGTTAACGGAGATTTTTTGTGGCTCAAGGTTTCGTCCTATATTGGCGGAGGCGAAACTGAAACCTATGAGTGTCAGGTGCCTTCGCAATGGCTTGACCTTGAGGATCCGACACAAGCTGTTCACGCCTGGTGTGATGAGCAGCAGAAGGCGCTGGAAGAACAAGGGAGAAAGGCGCGCCTCAAGAAAGCGCAGGCTGAGCTGGATCACAAGACCATGCAGTTGAGCCAGCTGAAAAATGAAATCAAACAATTGTCGAGCATTGGGGATCAGTCATGAGTTTGTAGCTCTTGCGAACGGGACGACCGCATCCAGGGAACCTGGAACGAAAAGCTAAAAAACCTTGAAAGCCAAATGATGGCTTGTGAGCAGATGCCAGGCATGTCAGTACTGGAGCATGGTAATTCGGTTCACAGATACTTCATGGATCTCATGGGTCATGTGCTAGAAGGCAGGCCTCTTGTGTATGAGTGGAAGCTTCCTGGTTGGGCAAAAGAGCCAGCCCTATGGGAAAAGACGACTTCGCTCGAAGTAATGCGCCTGTACCAGACCTACCATGATTGTGGAAAGCCCGCGTGCAGGGAAATCGACGCTGACGGGCGAGTGCATTTTCCCAATCATGCATCAGTTTCGGCGAGCATGTGGCGCTCGATGGGCGGTGATGAGGCTGTTGCGAGATTAATCGAACGTGATATGGACATTCATCTGCTGAAGGCTGAGGGCTTGCAGTCGTTTCTTGACCAGCCTGAAGCGCCAACTCTATTGTTGACTGGACTTGCCGAGATTCACAGCAATGCTTCTATGTTTGGTGGCATCGAGTCAACTTCTTTTAAGATGAAATGGAAGCAAATTGATCGACGGGGGAAGCAAATCACAGCGAAATTAAAGTAATCGCGCACCCCGCTTCGGCGGGGTATTCAATTGTTTCTAAAGTGCCAGACAACTAACCTTCATTCCATAGCATTTATAATTGTTGGCTCTCCAGCCTTTGCTTACAGGGTCATATTCAATGGAGCAATAATGTGCATCCTCTACGTTAGATACTTTAGCCAGCGCACAAAAGTCATACCCTTGTATTGTTCCACTTCCGATGGTCATTGTCTTAACATTTAAGCCAGATATACCATCCCATCTCCCCGATTGGCAGGACAGCGCTTTTCCTTTGAGGTCTCGTGCTAAAGAGCCATTTGGGCTGCAATTTGCTCCCTTTGAGACAATTTTATTTAACACCAGGGAGTCATTAAGTGTCGCAATGCCATCGACCTGCAATTCATTTTTTAAAATTAGAGTAGAAAGGTTTGTGGTTTTTGATGGGTCAACGTAAAACAAGTTATTATCTGAGTCTATAAAACGGTCAGCAATCATGTTGGATTTGGTTTCAATATCTTTTGTTGCAAAAATTCCTCCTCCAGCTGAAATATTTGTAGTAACTTTTAAGTCTTGCCTAGCGTATAAGTCACCAGATACCTCCATGGTGCTATTGAATTTTGCAGATTTATTCACAAGCAGGCCGCCGAGAACTTCAAGCTTAGCGTCAACTACAACACTGTAACCAAGTTCTCCCCCACCTAGGTTTCCAATTTTCAGTGCTTGTCCTACAATATTTTGTATCCTTGACGAGTTATGAATTTCTCTTTTTGATTCACTCTTTTTATCATTAAACTTTAAATTACTGTTCATCAGATTGCTGCCGTCAGTGCGAAGCCATGGATCATCAAATCCGTTATTTCTGACCGTCATTGTAATCACGCCGCTCTCTGGGCTTGAGCTGAAAGAGCTGTCAGCAGTAAGGCTAGTTGCATTATTGCCGGAGTAATTAGATGCAGCTCCGATAAGCGCAGCCACTCCGGCCAAATCTGATCTGATGACACCACCAGTTAATGAATATGGGGAAGTAATTGTTCGAATTTCAGTTATTTGGTTGGGTTCTGTGCCTGAAGTTGTGATCGAAGTGTCTAATGATATAAGCCCGATAGGCAATGGGCTTGTTTTTGTTGCCTCAGGGAAATCACAGTCAAGATAACTGACGTCGTTTGGCCCGCCACAGGATTTGTGCTTCAGCCAAAGACTTCCGGTTTTATGTGAGTTAGTGGCACCAACATTGCTAGCCAGCCATGCTCTTGCTGCATTGTTATATTCCATAAGCTGAATTCCAAGAATTCTGGCCTGCTTTTGCTCTAATTCGTTTCTTTTCTTCTCCATATCAATAACGGATATAAAGGAAATTATTCCGATTACCAGTATGAGTTCGACGAGCGTAACGCCTTTTTGAGATTTCTTGCTGGAGAGATTGTTTTCTTTCATGCATCGCTGACTGGATCCTTGCGATTATTACTTTCGCAGTACTCCTAGCCGCCCCTTTTGTTGTTTTGAGTGTGGCGATAAGTCAAATCCATTTTACTGAGAACGATCTATAAGAAATTGACGATAGACAATGTTGAAAAAAACACCAGGGTCGTAATTGCCTCAGGGATCATGGTTGAGTCGACACCATGCATTGAAGACTGGAAACTACAGGCTTGATTTGGTTAAGATGGATTCATGAGGTGAGCATGAAACTACCAATAATTAAAGCACAAAAGTTATGGCACTGGGGATCTCTGGATAAGGGGCGTAAATTTGAGCGCGGCATAAGCTATGAGGGTAACCTCTTCTCGATGTCTGCTTGCCCAGATGCCTGGTGTTCGATTGGTCGATTCGGCGCGTCCAAGTTGTATTCGACGAATAATGATCTCAAGCTTTTAGATCTTCACACAATTCTGGATGCCAAACGTGGGGCTGGTCGGGAGATTAAAGAGGTTGTTACTCAGTGGGCTTTGGATAATAAGCTCATTGAGAAAAGGGAGCTTTTTTATTTCAGCTGTTTTGATGATGAGCTGGACAGGGAGATTTCATTTACCTATCCATCATTAGAGGATCTGCTTTCAGAGCATGATGAATATGAAGGTGATGACCCCGCCATTTCATCCAAGATCGAATATATAGGAACTGAACTGTTGGTGCGAAGACATGGCTTTAGAGCCAGTGATATTGTGGGCTTCGAATTTGCGGTAATAGAATGGGTCAGAGCAAACGTGCCTGGCGTGCACGGCGTCTATTGGGATGATCTTCTCGACCCGTCTGGCTTGAGTGCGCCTAGAGCAGGAATATTTAGACCAGAAAATCTTGAGCTTGTTATTCAGGATGACGTCCCCGATGATGAGGACGCATTGAAAAGTTTGAGCTCTATTCGCTGGGAGACCCATACGCTTCTAAAGGAAAGAGATACTCAGCGAATGCAACTCTAAGAGCAAAAGGTTAACTATATTATCCTTTACATATAGCTCAATAATTATCTTACTGGTGCAATCTGGATTGGTGCACTTGTTCTGATTACATTTCCAGAAAAAGCCGGGCCCGAGCTTAAATGGCAATGGATAGAAATGGCGATTTAATTATGGGCATAAGAAAAGCCTTTTCTTTTTATTGTATGCTTTTCGATATTGTTTTTCTAGTCAGTGCTATTGGCTAAATAGCTGACAGCAAGATCTTCCCTCTCTCAAGGTTGATGTAAACCCTGCTGCCGTTGAAGAGTGACATTGCTTTTGGCCAAAGAATCACGGGCACGTCCATTTCACGCCCGACAATTGCAATATGGGCCAGTGGCCCCCCTGCTTCGCAGATCAGCGCGGTTCCATACTGGGCTGCTGAACGAAGGGCTGCATCATAGTCAACGCTTGCGACTGGGATGATGCCAATCTCACCTTCTTTCAAGGCGTCACCAGGCTTCAAGTGCCTTACCTTTCCATCAATCTGCTTTTTTGTTGATCGGCTTAGGCTTGTGAACTCAAAATCAAGCAGCTCATGACATAGCTCCTGCCGCAACCAGTAACTGCTGTCACTGACATCTTCATGATCCTGGTAAAATCTTTCTGGATCAAACCCGGCCCCGACCACCCAATCGCTGTGATAGCGGTTATCGTTGATCATTTTCATCCCGCTTGTACAGACGGGCTCCCAGGCTTCGCAGATGCCGAGTTTTACGGGATCATGATGACCAAGCGCCCAGTGAATGAATGCAAGCTTTGGCACATCGACGTAATAATCGGGTGCTGATTCAAGGTGCCAGCTCTTGTCCCTTCTAACTGGTAATCGGATCCAGCCTTTCTCCCCCTTCGGGCCTGCTTGAGACGTGATTTTCTCACGCAGTGTCGCCAAATTTGCTAGGTACTCGGCCTCAAGAAGATGATTGCGCTCGTCCTCTTCTTCATCCGTTAGTCCGATGCCTGCTCGCAAATAGGCGGCGTAGGCGATTGTGTCTTCTTTCATGTCCAGTACATCGGTGCATGCACCCAAAGACGGGGGAATTCTTTTCTCAATAAAATGCGCCAGCGCCTCGACAGCATCTTCTTTTGGGGTAATCCAGCTGGGGTGGTCGCGCATCTCCCATACAGTCAACCAGTGATCCAGGTTTTTTAGGCTGCGCAAATCGGCGCGTACGGCATTGATCTGATGTTTAGGTGAGGTAATCAGCAGCTCTTTCTCGACTGACTCTACGTAATAGTGTGCTCGCGCCTTTGTAAATTCATCAGAGCCGATAGCGCTTCGGCCAAGCTTTTTGACAGCAAAATCAAAATCATCTTGACCAAGCGCATCAATTTTCCAGGCAGGTCTATAGCTCTTCCCTTTAAAGCGCAGCAAGCCGCGATTCTGATAATCAAGGGTGTCCAGGTATCGCTTGGTTTTGGGGTTTTCTGGGCCGTCATCAACCAGTCTGATTGGGTTCTTTCGGTCTGCGCTATCTCCGCTGAATGCTTTCTCGCCCTTCAGGATGGCGATAGCGATATCATGAGTGCAGCCGCCTACGTCGTTGATGAGTAAGTCGTATGCGCCCCTCCAGTCTTCGGAAAGCACTTGAAGTCGAACATGGTCAGTTACCGCCTCTCCTGTGATGGAGAAAGCAATTGAGGCCATATGCTTGCGTGAGACGGCGGCAGAAGAACCCATTTCGAACATCCTGTACTTACTTTTCAATAGGATATCTATTTATTGACAACTTGTCAATGCCTGGTATACTATGTTCCACTAACTAATGTCTGGAAAAACTTGACTCACATCAGGAAATTACCAAAGGGCCATCATGGGTAAATCAGCTAATAAGTTCTACGTGGTCTGGGTAGGGCGTGAAACGGGCATTTTCACTGACTGGGAGACCTGTAAGGGCCACGTCGATGGTTTTCCTGGGGCAAGGTACAAGAGCTTTCCGTCACAAGATGAGGCCGAGGCTGCCTATGGAAAGCCCATGCGAAATAACGCAGCCAAGGAGTCATCGGCAGCAAAGGCCTCGAAGGGGTCTATGTCGCGAGAGCCTAGCCTTAAGCTAAACGATCATCTGATCGCAATGATCGAGGTGGATACCAAGATCTACGCTGATGGCGCTTGCAATCCAAATCCAGGGCCATCTGGATCAGGGGTTGCGGTATTCCGAGGCGAGGAGCTTTCTGAGCTCTGGCATGGCCTTTACCTGGCCAATGGCACCAATAACACCGCAGAGCTTGGTGCGCTTCATTACGCGATGATCCTTGCCGCTGAAGAGGTGTCGGCTGGTCGGTCTGCTGCCATCTTCACTGACTCCAAATATTCGCTTCAGTGTGTTACTCAGTGGGCGGCTGGCTGGGAGAAGCGCGGATGGGTCAGAAAAGAGGGGCCAATCAAGAACCTTGATCTTATCAAGACGCTATTCACACTGTGGAAGACCATCAAGGGTAAGGTCATCATCTATCACGTGAACGGTCATGCAGGGATCATGGGTAACGAGCTCGCTGACCGCATGTCATTGCTGGCCATCGAGTCTGGCGGTGCTGAGTGGGATCGCTACCAGGGCGTGATCAATGTACCCGAGATACTGGCCATTCGACCTGCTTGACCTTAATGTGGCGGCTGGCATCTGCGCAGCCGCCTAATCCTCAATCGCCACGCGCCTGCGAATCGATCAGCTCGATCTGTTCGGCAAAACCGTCCGATTTGCCGTAATACAGCTCCAGCAATGATCTAAAAAACGACATGATCGCCTCATCGCTGTTCAGAATCTTCTCTGGCAGGTGGTATGTGTACTCTTGTCCATAGTCGAAGACGATCTTCTCCCCACTGCTAAATCGTTTAGCCAGCGCTCGCATGATGGTGCGTGTCTTGTCTGCGCAGCATGCACTCCCCTCATGCTTTTCGATATTGTGCCTGATGTGGTGCTCGATGAAGTCGGCTTTACTGTACAAAAACTTCGCGTCTGGGTTGTTGGAAAACCTTAATTCGATCACGCTATCGGTCAATCTCTGCATTCGATGGCAATAGAACACCCTGAAGCGATGTGGGTCATTCAGGTCGATGGCTGCAAGCGCCGCCTTGATGAAGGGATTGTCGACGTGATCGGCGATTGCCTCCTGATTTTCCACGCTCACGCTTGCAAGCAATGATTCGAAAATGCCCTTGATTGCGTCTGCGTTCATTATTTACCCCACCCTTTTTGGCGAAGAGCCTCTTGCAATGCATCCTCTCCCCGTCCCATTCGAAGCAGGATGTTCGTGGAGTCCTCGGTAAACTGCTTGCCCGCCACATAAGGAATCAGCAGCATCATGAGCTTTCGATTAACCTCGTTCAGGTGGCGAAGGGATTTGGCGCAGGCTTTGAGAGCCTGCCCTGTGCTTACACCATCGGGGTTGGTTTCGTACAACCGCTCAAGCTTTTCGAATGCATGCATGTTTTTAGTGCAGGAATTGACGTCATTAACCAGCCCAACAATGACCTGCTCCCGGTTTTTCAGCATCTGAAAAAACATTTCCGACTCTGGGCCGAAATCCAAAGGATCGTTCATAAATCTCTTTTCCAATTTGGTCAAAACAAAAAGCCGCCAAATGATGGCGGCTTTCGTTGCGCAGCAGGGCTGTCCTTACTTCTGACGCTTCTGGCCGCCAGAAAGGCTTTCAGAAAGCACTTTCGAGACGACGCCGGCACCGACAGTGCGACCGCCTTCGCGGATGGCAAAGCGCAGGCCTTCTTCCATTGCGATAGGTGCGATCAGGCTGACCGTCATCTTGACGTTGTCACCCGGCATCACCATGTCGACACCTTCGTCCAGCTCAACGTTGCCGGTCACGTCGGTAGTGCGGAAGTAGAACTGTGGACGATAGCCCTTGAAGAACGGGGTATGGCGACCACCCTCTTCCTTCGAGAGGATGTACACCTCCGCCTCGAACTTGGTGTGCGACTCAACGGTGCCAGGCTTGCCCAGCACTTGGCCGCGCTGCGTATCTTCACGCTTGATGCCACGCAGAAGGATCCCGGTGTTTTCGCCTGCACGCGCTTCTTCCAGCAGCTTGCGGAACATCTCGATACCCGTTGCCGTGGTCTTGATGGTGTCCTTCAGGCCGACGATTTCGATCTCCTCGCCAACCTTCAGAATGCCGCGCTCGACGCGACCGGTTACGACGGTGCCGCGACCAGAGATCGAAAAGACGTCTTCGATAGGCATCAGGAACGGCTGGTCAATAGCACGCTCAGGCTCAGGAATGTAGCTATCCAGCGTTTCGACCAGTTTGCGAACGGCAGACACGCCCATCTGGTTGTCATCCTGGCCGTTGAGCGCCATCAGTGCCGAACCGGTCACGATGGGGGTGTCGTCACCAGGGAAATCGTAAGCCGACAGCAAATCGCGGACTTCCATCTCGACCAGTTCCAGCAGTTCAGCGTCATCGACCATGTCTGCCTTGTTCAGGAACACGACGATGTACGGAACGCCAACCTGGCGGGACAGCAGGATGTGCTCACGAGTCTGCGGCATGGGGCCATCGGCAGCGGAGCATACCAGAATCGCACCATCCATCTGCGCGGCGCCAGTGATCATGTTCTTCACATAATCAGCGTGACCTGGGCAGTCAACATGCGCGTAGTGGCGAGTTTCGGAATCGTATTCCACGTGCGAGGTGTTGATGGTGATGCCGCGCTGTTTTTCTTCTGGCGCGTTATCGATCTGGTCGAAAGCGCGAGCAGATCCACCCCAGGTCTCCGAGCAGACCTTGGTCAGGGCGGCGGTCAGGGTGGTTTTTCCATGGTCAACGTGACCAATGGTGCCTACGTTCAGGTGTGGCTTGTTGCGCTGGAACTTTTCCTTCGCCATGAGGCGTCTCCGTCAGGTGAATGCGAATCTGATTATCAGAAGCCTGGTATACTAGTCATAGAAGAGACAGATGTCAATAGACTCAGTTCGGAATCATTTTTATGGAGCTTAGCCGCCTGACACTGCGCACAATGCGCGCTATACTGTCAATATTAATGCTTTACATGAGAATGTCATGAACATCAAGACCAAGAAATTCCTATCCCTTCGCCCATCTGACAAGGTTCACGCTATGCGTAAAACCTTTGAGGTTACGGGTATCGATCTGGAAAGTAATCACCAAGAGCCTATCTTGATTGATGTCGCGACAGGTCAACGTTTATATGGAGCGATGTACATTGTCCATTTGATGGCCTTCGAGCAAAACGCTCAATCAGAAGAGATGCCTTCACAACCAACTCCTTCCCTGCCTGAGCAGTCCGAGAGCGCTTTGATCGCCTCTCTAGACAATGAGTTAGACAATCTGGCATACCTTCCGCCTGAAGCATTTGGGGTGATTGATGAATTCATTTACGTGCCCGAATTGTTGATCGGTCGCCAGGCATTTCTCCCCTACCCCACATTCAGAAAAGAAGAGTTAGCCTTCATTTCAAGTTAATTGATTGTGAAAAATGTTTGCTTTCAAAAAGGCAGTCAAAAACATCAATCAATCTTTAACGGAAAGTTAATGGTTGCAGAAGTTATTTGGACAATCGTTGCAGCATAGCGTAAGGGCGTGGTATTTTTGATAAAATGAATGCTTACGAGAGTGAAAATGAATTCATACTTTTTGACGATCACGAGTGATGCTGTAAGAAGAAATCTTCAACAAAGTGGCTTGCACGAAGCATCCCATGTCGAGCCTGTCGTTGTGGAGTTTGGCATGCAGGTGCTCGTAGACGGACTGTTAAAGCGTGGTAGTGGATGCCTAAAATGCCACGAAGGATTGGCGGATGAGTATATAAGAATGCTCACTAGGGGGAAATCTCTTGAGGTTTTTGGAAGTGGATACCAATTTTCAGGGTTCTATAGTGGGTACATTGTCGAAATAGAAAGGGTTTTAGATTGGGAATTTGACATGAAAAACCATCTTGATGCTATCGGCGAGAGAAAAGTGGTTAACATTAACGCCAAAACATCGCATGGTGGCAACAAAGACCCTTCCGGCCCAGATCTTTAGGCATTCGAATTCAGCACGCAGTCACCAATATTAATATAAAAACAAACATGTGAAGCTGCCGATTATGTTGATCTCACTTGCAAACCCTAAAAACTTCTTAAAGAAAGCAGTGCTTCTTACTTGCTTGCTATCTTCTGGTGTGCAGGCTGTCCCTGTCGCTCAGATCATTCAGTCGATTGATCAGCCCCGCGCTGAAATGGTGGTTGATTCCGCCGAGACCGCTTCCTACACAGCCTCTGAACTTGGACTTGAAGTTGATAGCAGCAAGATCCAGGGTGTTGAATTTTTTAAGTCAAAAAGCATGAGGGGGGAAGCTGTTCAATTCATCAGCGCCAAGTCGGAGGCTGGTAGAAGCGTTGAGCAGAACGGTGATTTGTTTGCTTTCGCCTCCAAGATCATTACCAGCGATCAGCAGACCGCATGTGTTGTTTCAACCACTGTGCCCACGATTGATCGCTTGGGTTCTGAAGCGATTCACTATGGCATGTCTGAGGAATCAGGCTTTGTTACCAACCCCTACCTGGCAAGACTGACAACTTCGTATCATGAGTTCGGCCACTGCCTCGATTTTGTCAGCAGCAAGGCTCACATGCAGAACCAGGCTGACATGCAGATCGGAACCGTGCTGATGACCGGCATGATCGTATCCGATGCAGCCATGAATAAAAGTGGCGTTATTGATTTCGACTACACCCTGAGCAAATCCCCTGCTCAGATCGAGGCCGCAAAGGCTCAAGGACAGGATTTCGTGAACGTTGGTGTGTCAATGATGGAGGTCTACGCTGATCTTCATGGAACCTTTCAGACAGCTACGGCGACCGGAGACCTCTCGGGGTTCACTGATTTTACGCTAAGCTTCAGGCAATCTGAGGACATGAAGCTGACCCACTCGACGGGAATCGCTGTTTCACACATCATCCAGAAAGAGATCGCGGGTGGTCTCAACGTTGCTTCGCTAAAGGGCAAATCCAGCGAAGAAATTACGAACATGGTGAATGCCATGTTCATCAAGCACTTCTCTCACAATGGTCAGATTTCAATCCATAGTGATGGCTTCAAGGATGTTATCAAGGACATGTCGCTTAAAATTGAGCTCGGAGCAAACGCTACGAGTGAGCAAAAAGCATCCGTTGAGATGCTGGCTCAAAAAACTGGAGCTATCGTCGAAGAATCTGATAAAAGCCTTTATGTGGGCCTAACGGAAATGAATCTTAACCATCAGAAAGAATTGGTGTCGAGTACGAATTCTGCGGGTAAAGAGGGTGTGTCCCAATTGATGGCAGTTAAGGATGCTCACCTAAAACATGTAAAGGAAACGCTTGGCGTTCAGGCATCTAGCGAGAATAATATCTTCGCAGATCAAAATGGATATAAAAATGAGGAGTTTAACTTCTTATCCAGAAGGGCCGTGAGTGATTCAATAAGCAAAGGTGGGCTAGAGGTTAAACAAGAGAAAGCCATCGATCTAATTCGCTCGCTTTCTTCTCAACAGAAACAATTGTCCACACAATTGAGTGTGGGTTTATGAATCTATAGCAAAAGATCAGTTTTTAAAATATTTTTACAACCAAATAAGGCGCATGCTGTGAATAAACCAAAAATAGTTCAACTCCTTGCCGACAGGCAAGATTCAAGAAAAAAGCGTGGTTTTGCTGGTGAGTTTAACGAGCCCATCACACGGGATGATCTAAATGATTTCGTCGGTTATCTTTCTGAGAAAAAGTGGCTAAACATGGGCCCGCTTGGCCTTAACGAAATGGTTAATAGCGAAGTGGCCATGTCAGTCATTGGCAAGGAGCAATTCGTGCGGGAAGTTGTTGAAACAATGCAGGGCGATGAAGTTACGCCAATTTTCACGGCGACTTCTATTTCAGCCATGACCATGCATTCGAATATTGATGCTCCTTACGATTTATACCGTGATGAAATGGGCAAGCTTTCGGAATACATGTATCAGATCGGGAACAGCATGACTCATACACTTGAGTCTCTTAATGCTCACCTGTTTAAAGATGCGCCATTGAGCCTATCGGAAGCCAAGCAAATTCCATTTGTTGTTGGCTATATGAACAAGGCCTTCGATCTGACGGAAATGCCTTCGAAAAAGGACTGCTTGAAGCTTATTGCCAAACTTGAATCTTCAGGACTCGAAGGTGCAGCAAAACAGGCCAGAGATCGGGTGGCACAGGCGTACCCTGAGAAATCGATCAAGGAAGATCTTGGGCGAAGCGGCCACGGCTTGTAAGAATGAAAAGCCCGGCAGTTGCCGGGCTTTTTTCAAGCTAGCGCCGTACCGGCCAAGTAACGATTTCTCTCATCAGTCCCCCTTCTGCGTGGACAAGTGCCTTTTGATGTAGGCCATGGCCTGAGCTTTTGCCTCATCTGCCGTGTCAGCCGGCTTGTCGCAAGTGTATTGGTGCGGCCCGCCAGAATCGAATCCAGCTACCCAGTACCACTTCCCAGAGCGCAGGCAGCTGACTTCGGCGTATCGTTTTTTGCCGTCATGCAGCACATGGCTACGAGGCCCAGCTATGGCAGCCTGGCCTTTTGGTGCTGCCTTCATTTTCCAGCGCAACTTTTTGGAGTTGTTCATTGAATGGCTCCCGGCGCTCAATCGTCGGCCATGATGATTTCGGAAGCCTTACAGATGCCCAATAGCTCGCCCTCAGCATCATATCGACCAATATCGGCGTCCTCAGTGCTCGCGTCCGGCACGGCGCAGTCATCGGTCAACCAGAACCATCCACCATCTGGGAGGTTCAATTGCAGCGCCTGGCAGCCCCCGCCCGTGTCAACCACTTCAAAACCATAAGCCACTACGGGGTCGACCGGAAATCGGCCACATTTAGACAGGAACGGGTTTCTGATCAGTGTGCCCTCATGCAAGAAAGACATGAGTGCAGGGTCATATGGAACCGTGACGTAGCCTTCAGCGTTCATCTTTTGCATGCTGGAATTCCAAGTGATTCATTTCCGTCTAGTATACTCCTCATACTGTAGAAGTCAAGATTGTTCTGCGGGCGGTCATGGTTTCAGATTTGGGGCCAAACTGCTCTGTTTGGGATACCTCTGTATTGACAGATTGACAGTGGTAGCTATACTCTTGATCGGTAATCCCCTGCCCTGAACGGATGATATTTTCATGCTAAAGCACCTTCAGCTCACGAAAATCGAAGCGGAAGCGCTAGAGCATCGCCTGCAATTCCTCGCTGATGCCAGTGATGAAGATATCGAAGATTTGTTCGATGGCGAGGGCTTGCGTGTTGACTATTTGCAGGACTTCGCTCGGGTAACCTCTCGCAACCTGCGGGAAGGCATTTGGATGATCCCGCTATCCAGCGAGGAAGCTATTGCGGCACTGGTCGATGCAATTGAGGGAGCCACCATTCATGAAATGGCGCAAGAGGCTGAACAGGGTGGGGAGATCTCCAGGCAGAAGGCCTCGGCTTATCGTCGAGCCTTGGCTACAACTGCTCACAAGCTAAGCGTTCTTGCGGGGCGAAGGGTTGAATCACCTTGAAATTTAGCTCAGCTGTATCCAAATTCCTGCTCTTTGGCGTCTAGCACGCCAAATTTACACATGTCCTTGATATAGTCACGGAGCGCCGATTCTTCTCCTGACTTTGCTTGAAGCGCTGGCTCATTACTCATCCACTCATTTAACTGAGCTTCTGCTTCTTTGCCAGCTAGCTCATTGAACTCGAAGGCGAGTGGTGAAAATTCACGAAGCATGTCGATCTTGTAACGAACGCCGCGCGCGTCAATGACACGATCATTGTCCAGAACACAAAAGGCATGAACAAGAACCCGAATTGGCTCTTCACCGCCGTCAGGTATGCATTCTTCGTCGACAAAAATCCCGATTTTCATGCGCAATTGCCGCGCTAGTGCGAGCGCGAAAAGATGGCATCGTCCGTAAACATAATCACCCACTTTAAGGCCATTTTTATCGTCTACTGAAAACTCCTCTCTGACATTGATGAAATCATCATAATCAAAAAGATCAGTCTTTTTCATTTTGCTCACACTAAGTCACCAAATACCAAAAGAGATCGACAAAACATTTTTATAATGATGCTCATTAATCCCGTCATGTGTAAAGCACTCGATCCAATCTAGCACTGTTGTGATCTTGTTGCTATTGTGCCTCTACCACTGAAACCGCTTCGGCGTTGTAATCAACAAAAATACTCGCATTGCACTTCCTCGCTGGGCAGGTCAGCACCTGAGTGGCGAACATGGTTGTTTGCGGCTCGAATGAGTTCGAGCAGCGTGGACACGTAACCCTCCAGCGATTTGTGCGCAGATCACTTGAATGGCCTAGCCACTGCAACCCCGCTCCGCCTGAACTGACCTTTGCTTCGGACATGATCAAAAGACCTCAAACGATTGTTTATGCGCAGACTGGAGGCGCGTCGCCCAGCATTTGCTCGTGTGTCATGTATCCCAGGTAGCAGCAGGCCATTAGAACAGCCTCAGGGCCAACCCCTGCTTCTACTTTGGCTGCGTCGATGCGTGGCTTTGTAACCATCTGCTCCCGCCAGCCTAGGTATACAGATCCGCAGCGCTGAGTCATTGGTGTCGGCCTGTCCATGAATGTCAGGGAGTAGTAGTGAAATCGCTCGGCTGGCTCATGTAATTGCTCGCTCATAGCTACAAGACCTTACCCTGCTGGGTGGCGTGTTTTTGAGCATGATCGCTTCGGTATTCGTTTCTACGATTTGCATCCAGAAATGGCGCGACCTCAAGCTGCGTAAATTGTGGATACCGCTTCATTTGATTGAATAGCGCGCGGGCGTCACCTTCGTCGTAACACCACTCCAGGACTCCAGATCCGCCCCTTGCGTCAACACCAGAAATTGCCCAAAGCTGATCATCATCCGCAATGCTGCATGGCAGATTGCGGTAACGGTAGAGGGTCGACGGGTTGATGGTGGTGTTAGACATTTTCATTTAACCAATGAATTGATGAAACATCAGTAACGTTGTATGCGAAGGTCATGCTGAATGGCCTACGCGACCTTTTCTGTTCGACACATTTGGGAGCAAACCAATCATCATTAGCCTGCCCCTTCCTGGCCTCACTCCTGCCTGCGATCTTAAGCACACCGCGTTAGCGATGGAAGCCGTCAGGCCGAGACAGCTCTGCTGGCTCGGTTCACGACAGCGCGGGCCGAAGGCAACGCCCAGCCCCTTTTAAATATACGAAGGATACTAGAGCAGAGTGTCATTTTGCTGCATATGTCCGTATATAGCAATAGGTGTCTATGAAAAATCTTAAAATGAAATCATGACGTTGTGATGGGGATCCCTGATCGTGATACATGACTCAAATGGAATCAGGATGCAGGTAACCAGTAGCTAGTCCATACCCATATCACGAGATGCGAATTTACTTTTCATGCTTGGGTTGTAGGACATGGCAACCTCTGATCCATAAATAGACTGAAACGCCATCCAATGAGACTCGTGATTGCATAGGGACGCCATCTGATCGGGATGAAGGTGAGCGCACAAAACCTTTGATCTGAAATATTTAAGCATTGTCCTAGAGTCAAAATCATCGCCCGACTCAAAGTATTCTGAATAAGCTCGGCTGTAGTCGGCATCAACGCAATCGATTACGAATCGAACAAGATCGCTTTTATACGTGTCTGGCTTCAAAGCGTCTGAGAAGCGCTCAAAGTTATCTTTTGAAATGTTCTTGCAGATGTAATCAGTGACAGCCCTGTTTACATGGAGGGGAAGCAGCTCCAGCCTGATTCTTTGACTGATTAGAAAGTCCAACATTCCTTCATAAGGATTATCAGGAAGCGGCTTTCCAACAATTGCCTGCATACATGAACGGATAAGACTTTCAGTAATCCGCTCATACGGAATTTTATCGATGTACGTGTAGTCCTTTTGCATTGCATGGGGGAATAGTCTTTCAAGGACTTCGCTGTCTTTCACTTCGCTAAGACGCCATAACTCCTTTCTGACAACCTCCTCTTGCTTTTCTTGAGAAAGCTTTTCAAAGATTGTATTGTCTTGCTTGATTGCATCGATTGTGATATCGAGCGTCTTTCTTCTGTCCGGTAGTGCTAGGAAGCCTCCTCTGCACCGAAGGATAAAAGTCATCAGGTCTTCATTGAACCAGTCGTCAGGGAGATTGGCAAACGGAATGGGGTTGTCTTCATTATAAGCATTCAGGGCCTGGCTGATCATGATTTCAGCACGCTCGCGCACATGACCTGGCGTAGAAAAGGGCATCCCATCCCGATATTCCGTCAAGAGTGAACTCTGAATAACCATTGCATAGCACATGTCTTCGCTGAGATTTTCAGGTGGGACGTGCTTGAAGTTACGCTTGTATTTGAGAATGAATTCTCGGCACACCGCCTCGGTTCTCAGTGTATATGGAACCTTTCGGAGCGAAAAAACCAGCTTGCATAGCATCCGTGTGAAGATCTTTTCCATTTTAAAACCGTCCAATTGCTTGTTTTAGGAGGCTTTCATTCCTATAAGGCTTGCTCAGTCCAGCCTGGAAAAGCCCTTAATCAGTGTCTCTGAGAACAGCCAAATAAGCAGGGTGCGACACAAAAACATGATCTGGATAATTCCTGCAATAATTAGGGCGCCCTTCCATCCATCGTCTCCCACCATAAACCAGATCGCAACTGCGAAAAGCGTAGGAAAAATAGATTCCAAAAATGATCTGGACAGTGAAAAGCGAAGCTTGTCTTTATCCTTAAACATCTCGGAAACATTTTTAACACGTGAATACTCACGAGCCCTAATGAATCCCCACATGGAGCTCGGGTAGATTTTACTGCCCAATTTAGCCCACAGGAAAGGCTCAAAGAGGTAGTACAGGCAAAAGCCGACAAGAAATGGTGTGACTGACATACTGACTCCAAAATGACTGACCTTATTTGGTCGGGCCTCTGCGAAAACTATTTTTATCAAAACCCTTCGATGAGGCCCGCAGCACATCGCTTATTGGCTCAGCTTTCATCTCAGGCTGCTTCAGTACACCGGAAACATGCATGGCAATCTCCTGAAATGCAGAGACACCATCAACCACCTTCTGAAAATTCAGGTCTTTCAGCACAGGATTCAGAATCAGCCTGTAAGAGTCCATGTAAAAAGAGACCAGGTTGTGCTTTACAAAAAGCTCGATGTCTTCATGAACCCGATGATCTTCGGTGCGTGAAAACCACTCCCCAAGCGTCTTGGGATTTGATTTCAGGAGCCACCAGCGATCAGTCACGATCTCTTGATTAAGCTCCACCTCGCTGAATTCACTCTCGCTCCAGCGGCATTCCGGGTCGCCTTCACCATTGGCATACTCGCGCACTGTCATGGACTTGCCATTTTTCACGTGGCGCGTGACGCCTAGGTGAACCTTCCCACAAAAACCAACCAGTGCTGTGCTATGACTGTCACTGACAAGCATCGGGATCTGGTCGCGGATGCGCGCATAGAGCGCGGTGATGTCTGCTGCGGCATCATCCAGGGCGCTTCGACCGGCGCTTGACCTGCCAGGATGGTAAATGACTACAGGCTGTTCACGATTAAACACGATACCCTTGTCGATACCATAGCCGATGCAGTGGTCGTAATAATCGCGGAACGGGCTGTTGATGATCATGGCTTTCCTTCAGGTTGAAACCATACCACCTGGATTTTTGGGGTGGCTTTCGCCACCCGCGCGTCAGGCTTCGGTCTTCAGACTGTTGATGAATGTACGGTATGTAAAACCGTCAAAGCCGTGGGTTACGAATGCTTTAGAGAGGAGTTTGGCATCGCCATTGAGGTCGGCGATGAAGGAAACGTTTTTGTCATTGCCGCGAAGGCAGAGTTTTTCCAGGGTCAAGTTCTGATCGGTTGAGGCGTCCAGCTCACTGATAAGGACGGCTTCGTTTTGGACTGTGATACCTGCTTCTTTAAGGGCGTTAACGAAAGCGGTGGCACTGGCGATCTGGCTCATTGGGGTCTTTTGCTCTACTCAACTTGATAGTGTCAGCCAGGTACTGGCTGGGTTCGGTGCTATATTCCTAGAATCATCACAACCTGTCAATATAGTTCCATCAATTTAGCAAAAGATTTTTAGCCTCCCGCTTGGCCAACTGGTCAGCTCTGAAATTCTGTTCAATGCCGCTATGCCCCTTGATCCATTCGAATCGTACGCTAAGGCGCTGCATTTGCTGGTACAGGGCTTCCCATAGATCCCGGTGCGGCACGCGCTTGCGCTCGGCTGTACGCCAATTGCTCTGCATCCAGAGGTCAATGATCCGAGTGCCGGTCACAACGAAGCGCGAATCGGTGTATACGATGGCGTTTGACCGATCATCCAAAAATGATAAGCCTTTAATGACAGCTAGCAGTTCAGCCTGGTTGCAGTCTCGGCATTTCATGCCGCCTGACATTTCCGTTACCTCGCGACCGCTTTCAAGGATCACTGCCCAGCCTCCGGCTTTACCTTTGGGAACAAAGGATCCATCGGTGAACAGCTTGTGCACCATGTTTTGACCTAATGCGCATGAGCCATAATAGGCAGCGCGGCCCATCAGCTCGAAGTCATCCAGGCTTGTTGGCGTTCTAACAATGAGGCTTACCCGCTTGGAGGCCTTAGCCAGCTTGCGCCAAAGAGGCGAATTCATTGCTTCGATGCCCGCTTTGCGCCTCCAGTTGTGGCTAGCCCAGCGGCATGCACCCTGCTCCAGTGCGTAAGCCAGCGGCGCGTGATATGTCACTACCTCGACATTAACCAGCCCTGGGATAACTGCTGTGGCCTGGAGGCCTGCCAGCAAGGCGCTCAGCAGGGCTTCCATTTCGGATCCCTCGGATGCCCCCATGATCTCTTTGTTGAGGCTTGAAAAGCCACGCGCGACACATCCCCAGCCAGATAGGCTGCTGCTTGGCTTGTGGATGTTCACGTAAAGCTCGATCATTATTTCACCTGTCGACCAGGATCGATTATGGATTGGCATGGGGCTCTGGTCAATTAAAGTCATACGAACGGTTCGAAACATCTTAATTGACGCGCATGTCTGGGATAGGTATGGTTGCGATCCCTATCGGTTTAGCATTTGGAGTAGCTGACATGAACAAATTAGTGGCGGCGGTTTGCTTGGCAACTTTGCTCGCTGGCTGTGATGAAAGTGCTTCGAAATTGGCCTCATACAACCTCTCACAGGCCGCTGACAACTTCGAGATTGGCCGAAGGATTGTCTTCTACAATGGCTTCACAGGTGATTACATTCTGTCTCTTGAGGGTCGATGCTCGCTTGAGGTCGATAAGACCGATGCTCAGCTTGAAGTGACATGCAAGACAGGCCCTGATCAGTTCAAAAAGCATTATTTGGGGCTGGCTGATAATGTGACCTACTTCGCCGAGCAGCTTGAGGGCGCGTATGCGAACACCTACCACTACCGCGTGATCTTCAGGCCGCAGACCATCCTGCCGGATCTTGAGCTCGACGTAAGCCAGGATTCGCTACGGGAAGCGACCATTGCTCCACGGCGTTCTGAGTAGGTGAAGGAAGTCCCTTATTCGACTGGGCGGATATTGACAAAACCGCCCAGCCTTGTATAGTTGGTATACCAAACCAAAGGATGGCTCACGATGCGCAATAAAATCACAACCCTGATGGCTTCTGTGTTTCTGGCTTTCGTCTCTGGCTCCAGCATTGCTGCACAGCCTGTGGATTATGAACTCGCTCAGGTTGAAGATGGCCAGCTGTTGAAAATTGGAGGCACTGCCTACCGCATCAGCGCCTTGAGTAAAGGTGGTGATCACGTCTGTTTCATTACAGAGAAGGGTCTGGCGATGTGTTTTGGCCAAAATGAGCATGGACAGCTTGGCGATGGCACAACCGTCAACCGCCAGCATCCTGTTCCAGTCGCCGGGCTCGGTATTGGCGTCAAGATGATCAAGGCGTCCAAGGGCTATACCTGCGCCGTTAACGCGCAAAGCGAGGCCCTGTGTTTCGGGCTTAACAATCGCGCACAGCTCGGAAGTCACGGCAAAGAGAATCAGCTTCATCCAGCCAAAGTCGAAGGCATCAATTCTCCTGTGGTGGATATGGAGCCCTCCGCAACACGTGTTTGCGTAGATCTCGAAAACGACGAAACCATCTGCTGGGGTGATGATTTCAGTTGATCACCCTCTGGCTGACTTGTAATGTGCAGGTCAGCCATTGGATCACAACCGACAAGCGAGGCGATCAGCATGCAAAAGGAAGAAGGTGGTTACCGCACCAGCGATGGCAGTCTTTGGCTTGATCGCCACGTCGCCAGCGTTCATGAACAATCACTCGACAAAAACAAGAATTGGCAGCCTCAATCAGGCTCTGGAGCCCGTCGCGAATCTTTGCTTTCACGGCTCTCAGGGTTTCTGGCCAAGGCGGCGCTCGTCCTTTTAGCGGTCTACTTTTTGAATGTTGGCGTAAACATGGGAGGGCTCTATTGGGCGCTCATGATTATTCCTTTTGTTGTTGTCTACCTCGGCGTCGTTCTCCATCACGTGCTTCCAGCAAAGGTTTTGTTGATCATTCAGCTTGCCATTGTCGCTGTGTCCATTGGCTCGCTGTATTGGGTTTTTGATCAATACATCCTCTGACACTTGCTCTTTTCGAGTTACGGCGCCATGGGCTATAGAATACCCTAGCGCTAAAGCCCAAAATCGCTATTCGCCATCTCTCGCTTATAACGACGATGCCTTTTGGAATAAGTCAGGCGACAATAAGGGCGAGGATATTTGGCACGAAGAGCTGCTTCTTGAGGTTAATGGTGTCGAGCAGTCTGAGGACTTCTCCATCAGTGAGGATCTCAAGGACGAAGACCAGGTTAAGATCGTTGACGGCCTTGTGATGTCGAACGGCAAAGAATTTGCTGAACGAAGCTTCGAGTCTTTCTTTAAGGCGTGGCGCAAGCAGCAGAGCACGGTCTATTTGGCGGTTTCAGTCCCAAGAGACAAACAAGAAGCTGTGAGAGCTGCAATCCTCGCAGCAGGTGGCAGCGTTAAGTAATCCAATCCGAGGGAACTGGTATGCCTTCACCGATGAACACTGATGTGCCAATGACCGAGGCCCAGGCCTACGCCGTGAAGCTCTCGGCAAAAGAGGAAGACCTGCTAGTCAAGTTGGCTACCAAGCCAAACCAGCAGCTTTCTCTCCTGATCGATCAGCCAAATATTCGCGCGATCAACTCCCTGGTGCGAAAGGGGATGGCCTCCGACATTATGGGCACGTTTTGGAAGATTACGGATGCTGGAAGGCTCCGTGTGACCAAAATCTACTGAAAACGTCGCCAAATTTCATGTTTGGCTGCTACTTTCCAATGTTGCGACCGGCTACACCTCTCCAAGTTTCCGCCGAACATATCGCAATCGACCATGGCTGTCATTCGCTAGACCCTATGGATGAATCAGGTGCTTGCACGCCTAATCTGATCTGGTCAGATACGCTTGTTCAAGTGGTGAATCAGACCTGTAATCCGCTTGTCCGACGATACCCGTTCAACTGCAATCTTCATCGCCTTTTCATCCCCGGCAATGACGCAGCGGCTCTTGCAGCGAGTGATGCCTGTGTAAAAGAGGTTCCGGTTCAGCATTGTGTAATGCGAAAGCGTGCAAGGAATGAGAATGCAGGGGTACTCCGATCCCTGTGATTTGTGGATCGTCATCGCATACGAAAGACGCAGTTGCTCAAGATCGGCATAGGCGTACTCAACCAGGCGACCCTCATAATTGACCCTAAGGGTTCTGTCCTTGAGGTTAACGCTGGCCACCCTTCCGGTATCCCCATTGAACACCTGCATGTCCTGGTTATTCTTGATGTGCATGACTTTGTCGCCTTCTTTGAACTCCACATCCGTGTCGTCCTGGCGAATCTTGATTCCAGGCCCAGCACCCCCATTCAAAAGCGCCTGTAGACGATTGTTGAGGGTGATCTGGCCAACAGCGCCCTTACGCATCGGGGTAAGGATCTGAATGTCATTGAAGGGGTCGAGCTCGAAGTGCCTGGCTACGCGATGGACGAGCGACAGAATCTGCTCGGCCAGAAGGTCATCATTTTGCGTTCGGATAAACCAAAAGTCCGTATCCGATCCGTTGGTGATATTGGGCATCTGTCCTTTGTTGATCAGGTGAGCATTGACGATGATCTGGCTTTCCTTTCCTTGCCGGTAGATGTCAGTCAACCGCGTCACAGGGACTTTGCCCGAGGCGATCAGGTCGCTCAGCACCTTGCCTGGGCCCACTGAAGGCAGCTGATCAACATCGCCCAGGAGAATGAGCTGCGTCCCCATGGCAACGGCCATAATGAACCAGGCCATCAGCTGGGTATCAATCATCGAGGCTTCGTCGACAACGATAAGCTTTGCATGCAAAGGATTCTCGCGGTCGTGAAGAAACCCGTCTTTCTCAGGCGAATAGCTCAAAGCCCGGTGCATGGTCATGGCTTCCATACCGGAAGCCTGAGAGAGGCGCTTGGATGCCTTGCCGGTCGGTGCGCACAGGAGAATGTCATCCGCCGTATAGCCAAACCCTTTCATCATGCAGTCAAGCAGAGCCCTGATGATCGTTGTCTTGCCTGTTCCAGGCCCGCCCGTGATGATCGACATGCCCTCTGAGCTTGATGTCTTAACTGCTTGCCGCTGCTGCGGCGCCAGCGTGATTTCAAGTCGCTTCTCGGCATCGTTGATCAGCTTGTCGATGTTTCGGTGAGCCACGCCCTGGAACTGGGTAAGTAGTCGCTGTACCTGCTTGGCAATGTTCTGCTCGGCCTGGTACATGAATTTGGGAAAGATGACGGAGACGCCATCAATATCGAGCTCGCGAGCAAAGGTCGATTCAATCACTTGCCCAATGGCTTCGTCGATTACGTCGCCGAGCACTGCGCCTTCGCGTCCAAGCAGGTTGAATGCCTCTTTTTGCAGCGCCTGGCGAGTAAGCCCAGTATCGCCATTGACGTAGATGCCGTTGTTCAGCGAATGAATGACGCCTGCAATAATTCGGTTGGGGTTGTCCGGCTCCATGCCAGAGCGAAGAGCAATCCGATCTGCAATCGAAAAGCCGATTCCCTCAACGTCATAGCAGAGGGTGTAGGGGTTTTGCTTGATGACCTCGACGGCTTTGACACCGTAATGCTTGTAGATTTTCTGAATGTGGCGCTTGCTGAGCCCGAAACCATGCAGGAACAGAAGGATGCTTCGGAAGCCGATCTGGTCACCGATCCCTTCCGTGATCGCCTTGATGCGGCTTGCTCCAAACCCCTTAACGCGCTTGAGCTTCTGGGGCTCGTTTTCGATGATCTCAAGGGTCTTCTGTCCGAACTCGGCAACCAGGCGACTGGCGAGCTCTTTACTGATCCCCTTGATGCGACCAGCCGAAAGGTAGGCCAGGATAGCGTCTACAGTCGTGGGGATCTCGGGGATGATGCTTTTGGCTTTGAATTGACGCTCGCCCTTATAGCTTGCCCAGACGCCTGTGCATTTGACGACGTCTGCTTCATGGATGTCTGCGTCATCACCCGTTACGGCGATGGAACCTGTTGGGGACTCAAGGTCGAAGATGATGAAGCCGCTTCCATTACGCAAACGGATGCGGTTGACGATACCTGACAGTTCTTCCACGGGCACAATTCCAAAGATAAGCCATCTGTCAATAATACCCTATTGGTTATGAGTTGGCCAGTAATCAGGGTCTTTGCTTCGTTGTCTGCCGATATCCTACCGCACGAGCTGCCCTCACCTCATCGCAGGTGGCCTTGACCGGGATTGACAAAACGTCAATACTCATTTATTATTAACAAATACCAACTTGATTGCCTTGCGGTGATATCCATGGGTGTTTTGAATTCATTTCAGCAGGAACGTTCTATGGGCGGACTAGGCAAGTTGAAAAACTATATTGCTCAGTGCTCGGCAAGATTTGAGCAAAACAGGCGCAGAAAGGCAATTCTCAAGGCTCGGCGGATGGTTGACGCCAGCACCAAAGAGGTCTCTCTCTGGCGCGACTACGTGGAATATCGAGTGTTTCGCGATGTGCAGGGTGATTCTATCGCGCCAGACACTGTCCATGGTCAATCATTGACAATTCACTTCAGTGAAAAGGTCTTGCTTGAAGATTTTGATGGCGATACTCATTTGGCCCAACTGGCTTTTTGCACGGATAATCTGAATCGCTGCTTTGAGCTTAAGGGTATTCCTGGCGTGTATGCTGATCTTCGCAGGATCAATTCAGAAAAGGGTTTTGAGTCGTTGGCTAAGCACTCAGAGATGGTAAAGCTAGCCAATTCTGAATTGCTGTAGCTGGATAAGCCATGGCTGGTGGCTTTCCAGGCTCCAGCTTGGGGAGCTCTGCTGAGCTAGCAAACTAGAAACCGAACGCGCACCTGGACAGGGACGATGCTGCGCTGCGACTTTTATTAATTTTGCCGATTGTCATGTCGCAGCACATTGGTGGTCTTCGATTAAGGTATATCAGACCTCAGTCGTTCGCTAATCGTAGTCGCGTAAATGATCCGGGCGAAACATATACGGCATCAACATCTTCGCAGGGTATGTTTTGTGAAACGTACCAGCTGCCGTCATCTGCCCAGGCAGGTTCGAACCGATAGTCCCTAAATACCGATCCGTCACTCTTGTAAAGTGTCGCGTGTCGGTGATTTGCCATGAAGGTCTTGCTAAATTCCGTTGCGGTCACGCTGGGATCAAATCCCAGCCCCAGTACGTGGGCGTAGCGAACTTGGCAGCTGGTTCGTTTGCTGTTCCTGTAAAAATAGAACAAAACGGAGTATTCGCTTGTGTCTTCAATTCGGGTGCCTGTCTGGGTTTGCGTATCAATTCTACGATACACGCCCGTGACCCAATCATTCAGCGAGCTGGCTTTGTAGGCGGTTTCAAAAAGGTGGAGCGTACCCACCGCCTGCTGGCTTTCAGTTGCCTTATGCTCATTGGTTAACTCATATGGCTCCCCTGCATTGCGATACATTCCAGATGATGCCTCGATCTCTCTCGGCTGTATCTGAGAGGTGGTTCTGATTGTGCATGGCCTCAACTGTTCGAAAGATCGACCAGCCAGAATTGTTATGGGTTCTGGAGACCACTCTTCGCATTTTTTTATTGAGGACAATTCGGTTGCTAGAGGAGCTGCTGGCGACCATTTGGGGGCGATATACGTTTTTCCGATAATAGGTGCTGGTAATCGGATGATATTGCCAGCCTGCGCAGCTGGAAAAGCGATGGCGCACGCTATCAGTGTCAAAGAGCGTTTAATCATAGTGGAGCTTTTGGGCTGGGGGCATCGAGCATGAATGCTGTGAGTGAAACGGGAACGGCATCAGTGTTTCGAATTTTCTCATGACCTGCGCTCGGAATTGGTGCGTCTATTAAAGGGTGTTCGTCGTTATGTGCGTGCTGGCTGACCAGATCAGGCATGCCTACAACAGGTTCCAATCCATGGTGTTCATTTTGCTTACGCAAGCTTAGGTCATCCAGGGATCGAGATTTCCTCAATTATATCCACATGGACAAATTACGACAATAAAATGCTATTATAATGCGCTGAGCTGGTGACAACGCATGAGCAAATCCGTCGACTCATGAGTCCTCAATTTTTCAGTGTGTTATGTGTATTTTGGTTAGGAGATTCCTTTGGATTTTGTTCGCAAAACACAAGCTGGCATAAATGCCCAGTCAGCTGTTTTCGCCCTGCTTGTCTTTGTGGTGCTAACCTATGGCCTACGGTATTTCCTCCTCAGTTATTTCCCTGGCCAGGAAGATGCGAGCCTGATCGTTGAATCAATGAGTCTTGACTGGGAATACTGGCAAGGCACTGGCTACTACGAGTGGTTCAATGTGCATCCGGCTGAGAGCCCGGTCTATGACTATGAAATTCGGCCTCTGACGCATTTTATAACCTATCTGTTGCATGGTGTGGGTGGTGATCACTGGTGGGTCTTTCCTGCTTTCAATATCCTTGTTGCAACGGTGTTTGCCTTTTTCGCAGCCCGGTTGGCTTTCTCCAGTGGCAGGCATTGGTTCGTGTCAGCCTTCGGCCTGATCCTTATGGTCGCACTTAACCCGTCAAACAATATCGAGTTCTTTGTCGATTTCTCGTTTTTCCAGGTTCTTCTGTGTAGCACGGTGTTTTTGCTGCTTCGCGAGCAATGGATAAAAGGCCGTTATTTCGTAGCTGCGGGGCTCTGTATTTTAGCGGTATGCCTGAAAGAGAGCGCATGGTTTTATCCAGGCTTCTTTGTCATGCTGATCCTTGAGCATTATTACACCAGCCGTCAGCCACCTTCTTCGCGCATGCTGGCTTCGTGTCTGTGCGCTGTAATCATCAGCGCCGCCGTTTTTCTCTATATGCATCCTGGCAATCTCCTGAGTGATGATGTCTCTGTCTTTTCAATAGGGATGTATGATGATGGTCTTTATAAAACGGTGCTAAATGGCCTTTCGCGCCTGCCACACTTTGTAAATAATGAGTGGGGCCTCGTGCTCACACTCGTTTTCTTAGCGTTTATGGGCTATGCCTGGAGGGAGAGTCGAGAGTCAAGACTAGCTCTGTGCTTTGTATTACCGTCAATGGTTGCTGGCATTATCTTTCATGAGGAACTGAGGTGGACTCATGAATTGACACTGTCATGGATCGCGTTTTTGCTGACCCTTAGGGGTGATGTGTACAGATCGCTGTGGATTGTCACCATAATTGGCTGGTCAGTATCCAGCATCCCGCGTCTATCCCACGAAATCAGTGCTACACGCAATTACGCCTACTATACGACCGATTATCAAAAGCCTTTCAAAACCGCCCACCTGCTGACAAAGGAGGCCAACGAGAGAGGTATTGATACCTTGTTGGTCGTTAATGACCCGCTGCGCATGAATGGTGACTATTTCTCTGTACTGGCAGGCGCTCGGCTCAACTGGGTAACTCTGAACAGTATCGACTATCCGCATGATGCAAGCGCGCCTGGTGAGTATCCATTTCTAGCTGACGAGGGTTTCGTGGTTGGCGATGCGGGAAGCTTCGCGTTTATGGGATTTAAGGGGAAAAACTCGGACAGGTGGATGCCCCAGAAAGAGTATGGAAATGACCGAAAGATCATTGATCACTTTTTGCCTGGAGGTGAGTCAGGGAAAGACTTGGGTGTCGTTGATTTTTTGCGAGCTGATGCCGATGTTGTCATTTCGCCACGTAATCCAGTCGATGATTCGGTTGCGTATGCCTATTTCTGGAGAGACAGTAAAGACGCTTGGCTGTTTTTCAGGGATGGTGGAGCTGACAGGATTGCCATGGTAAGCCCGTACGCCACATTCGACGGTTCTGGCTATCAGGTGGATCTCCCTATTATTGATTGTGAGAAATTCAAAATTGAAATACAAACAGGGCCCTCTAAGGGCGTTCGTCAGGACGGTTGTCGCGTAACGGGTCACCTCGCGGCGGGTGATTTTCTGAGTGTATCTCTCGTTCAAGATGGGCATGTCCAGTGGGGCTACGTCATGCGAACGCCTCCAGAATTGAATGCTGAATAGCGTTAAAGGGACGCAATGCCTTTCCGCTTACCTGATGGGGCCCGTGATCACATATTCGTTGCAAGGTCTTTGATTACTCAATATACTAGAGCAACGTATGAGCCTGCTTGGCCGGTGCGACATAGCCATAATAGGTTTAAGGGCTCCTCATGCAGCACTGAGGATGCCATCATCATTCATTTGGCCAGGAATTGGCGTGATCTAAAGGAAGTCTGATATGTCTTTGACCGTCTCCCAGGAACTCATCAACCATACAACCGACTCTGCATTTGCCCGTAGCCGTGGCTTAACGCAGATGATCGACCGCGAGATTGTCGTAGAAACATTTGGGCTTGCAGAAACGTGCCTTATCGATCTTGTCGAGGCAGCCAATCATGTTGGTGACACAAAAACAGCACGGGCAATCGAGGCGATCATCGGCGCACGCAAGGGAAAGTTTTCAAAAATCCCAAGCTTCAAGGCGTTTAAGGGTATGCTTGATGCTTATGTGCAGGAACACTTGATTGATGGCTGGATTTATGTAGAGCGCCAGGATGGAAAGATCTATCCAGAGCTCATCACGCGAATTGCGTTTGATGATGGCACCAGCCGTCGTGGTAGCGACAACCCTCAAGTGGCCATTTACACCGCGTTCCAGGGAAGCGGGGCTTCTTCGGATCGGGTTGCATACGGTATTCAGTCAAGCAGACACACCTTCTCGCCACAAAGCGTTGTACGCAAGTCTGTCGCAGATGTGTTGCTCGATGCTGGTATTTTTATCGAGACCCATGCACTCAAGCAGCAGTACATGGAAAGCCTTGACCGCTATAAGGCTCATATTCGCGATAAATTCACAGAGCAGTTTCGGGTAAATGGTAAAGCATTGAGCTTCGTGGAAGACAATTACAAGCGTCGAAACGAAACACTCGCTGACCGCAAGGCTATTCACGATCTTTCGCAAGCTGATTACGGCCCCTATGTTGAGTTTGCGGAAACCGCTCTATTCGAAGATGGCGAGCAGGATGCAGGTCTACTTCCAGAGCATCCGGTGGTTCGGCTATTTGATCTCAAAAGCCACGAATTCTACTGGGTGCACAGCGACAACCTGGAGCCGTACCGGTATGACAAGTCGCTGCGCGATAAGCTCGTGCTGCCGAAATCCCACCGCGACCTGCTTGATGTCCTGACCAGTGATCTGGATGCATTCGTGGGTGACATTATCGAAGGCAAGAGCGCCGGCAACGTCATCCTTTGCAAGGGTATTGCGGGGGTCGGCAAAACCCTGACCGCTGAAGTTTACGCTGAGTTGATCGAACGCCCTCTGTACTCCATCCATGCGGGCAATCTGGGCACGACCGCTGAGCGTATCGACAAGAGCCTTCAGACGATCTTCAGTCGGGCAAAGCGATGGGCCTGTGTGCTTCTGCTTGATGAGGCAGACGTCTTTGTTGTTCGGCGTGGCAACAACATCGAGCAAAACGCCATCGTGGCAGAGTTTTTGCGCACCCTTGAATATTTCGATGGGTTGATGTTCATGACGACAAACCGCCCAGACGACATCGATGAGGCCATCATTTCTCGCTGTGCAGCAATCATTAACTACCAGGCGCCAGGGCGCGACGACGCAGGATCGATTTGGCGTGTAATGGCAGATCAATACGGGGTTGAGCTGCCTGAAACGCTTGTGACTGAGTTGCTTGACCTCTTCCCAACGATTGCGCCACGGGATATCAAGATGCTATTCCGCCTCGCTCTGCGTGTGGCAAAAAGCCAGGGAGATGAGCTGACAATCGAAACGTTCCGTCGCTGTGCAATGTTCCGTGATGTTGTGATGTCGTGATGTCGTGATCTGAAAAAGGCCTCTTGTGGGGCCTTGTTGTTTCCATTGGAGCTTTTGGCGTAACCTCCTGGCCATGCCAGAGCGGCGCCAGAGGGGCGATCCCGGTAGTGTGACTGCCACCCAAGGTCGCAGTCACTGGCAGCCAGAGCAATTCGTAATCCAGATTCAGGTAGTGGCTGGCGAGGCTTCCTCGCTCAAATGCAAAGAAGTGGCTTTAAGTGCCTTGCGTCCTGCGAAGAGTGATTAACTAGCAAGAAGTACAATCAGGCAAACGACAACAAATGCGACCATGATGAATAGGCCAAATCCTCCACTCGATTCCTGCCTTGCTCTTTGAGCCGAGAGAGCCTTTTCCATCTCTACAATCTTGTGTTCGGTTGCCTCTGCGTGCGGAAGGCATTCATTATTGGCTGCCTCCGCTTCTTCTTGTGTTTCGTACTCAAAATCGCTGAAATACACGCCGGCAAGGCCACTCCATGAATGCATGGTGTAGTTGTAATTACCTTCGCTGAACGTCCTTTTGTGCAGTGTCAGATTGACCAGGCAATTGGCACCAGCCATTTTTACGCAGTTGAATAGCTCGTCCTTGGCGTCGCTCGGGGACTTGTACCATTGAGACTGGATTCTTGCCAGATAATGCTCGCCTTGAAGGTCTTCATGGCTGAATACATGGTCGCCCTCCCTCCCCACCAAGAACTTATGGGCAGCGGATCTTCCCGAAAAACTAGGCACAATCTTGATGCGCGTTGCTCTCATCCCTTTCGGCCCTGCCTCTGGCTCGAAAGTCACTTTCTTGCCAATGGAGAGGCTCTCGTAGCTTTCTCCCTTGAGCATGCTGCGCGGAGAGAAGTGATGCGAGACCCCATTGTCATTCCTGACGAATCCATAGCGTTCGGTGATTGAGACGATGGTTCCTTGCATGAGGTCAGTCCTGGCTGGTTGTTGGGCTGCATATTAGCATTCTGTCAATTCACCTGCAATAGATTCAGAGTCATCTATCGATCATTTTCAGGCTCAGACACCTTCTCCCGTGTTTCCTGGTTGGCTGCCTTGGGTTGATGGTGATCAGACGCTCCCATTGGGTCAGTGGACTCGTGCGGATTGGTAGCTGCCATTTCTGCTTTGTGCTTCTCCATGAGTTCTGAATGGTATTCATTGTGCTTCTTGAGTATTAGATACCCCCCACCAGCATGGGCAGAAACCGTTTGAGATAGAAAAAGGATTGCTAGAATCGGCTTAAAGTATTTCACTGAATATTAACCATTTTGATTTTTTCTTAAATGAAGAGTATTGGTGAGAGTTGCAAGCATATCAACATCATGAAGAACATGCAGGAATCCTATGAATGTGCTGCTATCACCTCACCCAAACAGTCCAGGCAAAGTTATCAATTGTCGCCGCGTACCCTACACCGTTCATAGAAAATCCACGCTTTACAGTGATTGTATTTCTTGCGCTAAATGCCCATGTGTAAAGCATTCCGCCCGTCTTATCGAGTGTTAAGGTATTGCTCCACTCATTCCCGGCGCCGTAATCGCCTGCGGTAACGCTCTCTGGATCGTGCCCACTGTGATGAATGGTGTTACTTCTGTGAATGTGGTACTGACCTTTGGCTCCGGTCACCAATGTCTTAGGGATTTCTCCAGTGCTGTACTGGTGGTCGATGAAATCTACAAAAGAAGCATCAAGGTCTTTGCCAAATGCTATTTGACTATGAGCTGGAATTTGGGAGGTGTTAAGCGTAAAACTGCGCTTGGTATTCAGTGATGGGTCGTAGTCGCTTTGCATACCCTCGTTCCAGTTGCTTAGGAAGTCGCCCTCAAATTGAGCGACAACCATCGTCCAGCCTCCGCCGCTAGACACCATGTCGCAATAGACGCTCATCTCTGATCCATTAATAGCCAAATCATATAAGCCGCTGGCAGAAGACGGCTTGCTTTGTTTAATTTCAAGGCATGACGAGTATGTGGTTGGCGCTTGAGGCTCTTCTGGTGTTTCGCTTGCAGGAGGTGTCGGGTTAGCAGCTGGAGCTTCTACTACAGGCGCGCTCATCCGTAGAATATTCGCCGCATTGGAGATCGAGGGGATCGATGCTATAATTACTAGCAAAAACACACTGTGCAAACTATTCATGATGAGTCCAGACTTGTGAGTTATTTTTGAATAATACTCTTGGGATGAATTATGCGCAATTGAGAAAAGGCGCTTTGGTGGTTAAATTTGAGCCGAAAGGTGTTGCTGAGAAGTCTTGGGTAATGCACTACATCGAAAATTTGCCGAAGGCAGCTTTCATTTCGTTAATATAATCATTGATTATGATTTTATAATTTCCGCCGAAGGCGACCTTATTTGGGCGAACAACGTGAGCCTACAATTCTACTATCCTGTCCAACCTTATTAATTTTACAATGCTTTATGCAGTGTTTTTAATTATTCAATGCTTTATCTAATCGCATTGTCTTTATATGTAGTGTGACTTTTCTTTAATTTTTAAAATCCTTTGTACGCAAACGCCTAACCATACGCAATTCATTTCGATGATTAGGTGAAGGATTTGGTTGCAATGAATTCAATATGCTGTATGCTTTTTCAGGATGCAAAGCTTGCCCACGCCAATAAAAACTATAAAGTAGGCGATTTTCTAATGATGAGAACACCTGGTTTCTTGGGATTTGGCCCCACCACCTTTTTGAAAGCAGCGATGTTTTTTGGGCTTCTTTCCTTGAATGGATGCGCGTTTATTGAAGGCAAGCCTACAAAGACAATTAGAAACGATGCAACTTTCGTTGTTACGCTCGTCGATTCAATTGATTACAGGCCTGGGATGGATGCATATGGGCTCACGAAATGCGTGGGGAGTGTTTGTGAGATCAAGCTACTCAAGAGTCAGTACCCCTACTGCCTAACTCATGAAATCCGCCATGTTTTTGAGGGCGCCTGGCATGCTGGGTACGAGACGACAGAAGATTGCTTGAATTGAATTGAATTGAATTGATTCCTCACCTGTCCAACCTCCCCGCTTTGCTTTCCCTTCCCAAAGAAAAGGGCGCCCTAAGACACCCTTTCACAATGAAATGGTTAATCAGTTTTTTCTGACACCCTCAACTGAGATTGTCAGAGTAACCTCTTCAGAGGCTGGGCCAAGATTGGTTTTGATGCCAAAATCAGCAAGATTGATCGACGTCGTTCCTTCGAAGCCCGCCCGATATCCGCCCCATGGATCTTTACCCTCACCAATAAAGGATGCGTTGATTGCAATTGGCTTGGTAACGCCGTTGAGCGTCAGATCCCCTGTGATGTCTGCCCTGCCCTCACCCGTGCTTTTGACGGATGTTGAATTGAACGTGGCAGTTGGGTACTCACCTGTATTCAGGAAGTCATCGCTACGCAGGTGCTTGTCCCGCTCAGCATGGTTGGTATCAACGCTGGCTGTCTTGAGGGTCACATTGACAGTGCTGGCCTCAGGCGTGGCGGCATCGAAACTAAATTGGCCATCGAAATCCTTGAATGTGCCGTACAGCCAGCTATAGCCCAGGTGGCTGATTTTGAAGTTGACGAATGCGTGTTGACCTTGTTTGTCGATCTGATAGTCAGCAGCCATCGCGGTTGATGACATAGCCAGTACGCTTAGGCCAATGGCCAGGAGAGTATTCTTAAGCATGGTGGAGCTCCTTGGTTGTGATGGATGTCAATATATCCAAATGGATTGATCAATACAGCTCAATTGCTTGATTGTTTTGATCGCAAAAACCGATGCTTTAGCTGTTTTGATTGGGAATCAGTGAGCGAATATAGGTTTCGTATGACAGTAGGTTTCTCGAAGCAATGTAGACATCTCCTTTCCCGGTAAACCTTGTGACCAGGTACTCGCCAGACATGGCCGTGCTGACCATTCTGCCAAAGATCCCTTTCTTGCTCGACGCGGTCGTTACCCGATAATCAAGCCGAGTATCCCACGCAACGATATGGCCATTATCTACAACGATTTCCTGACCCGGCTCTACCGTGACCTTAACAATCTGCCCAAAGCCGCTCAGGCACAGCTTGCCGCGCCCCTCTGTGCGCATGACAACGATTCCACCTGTACTCCCAAAAAACGCACCTAGGACGCTGGAATTGAGCCGCTGACTGGTACTTACCGTTGCCTCAGACGCCATATAGCATCCCGAGTTGAGAAAGAATTGCTGCTCACCGACTTCGATGATTTCGATATCCCCAGGCAATTGCGGCGCCAGCAGCGCCTGGCCTGGTTTGCCTTTGTCAGCTTTGAGAACTTGCTGAAAGAACGACTCATCGCTAAACAGGTTTCGAGCCAATGACGAAAAGAAGCCGCCCTGCATTCGACCTTCAACCGATACCGCTCCGTCTGTCATGACCATGGAATTGGATTCGGCAACAACGGCGTCACCCGGCTCAAACTCAATGGAAAGCAGCGGATCCCTACCTTCAAGTACGCTAAATGTTGGCATTTCAGAATTCCAGGTGTGTCAATACAGATAAATTGAACTTCAAGGTTAACATCACCGCCTGTTTAAGTGAAATCCCTACCTGACAAACCTCAAAGCTTGCGCACGAGCGACAACGCTGGTATACTGCACATACTTAATGGAGGACTTCTCATGGCTGACGTTTATAGCAACGATCCGGTAATCAAGGTAGAAAAGCGCACTTTTGCCGTGACACAGCGGGCAGGCGACGAGTTAGTCATTAACAGGTTTGAGAAAGAAGTGGTGACCCTGCGCGAGGTCATTGCATCTTTCTCGCTGCTCCATCGTGGTGTGGTGATCAAGGAGCTTTCGAGCTATTGCGACACGACCGGGTACATGTCTGCAATCGAGTCTGCCGCGTGTGATATCCCCGGATTGCTTGAGGCGTACCGAATTTCGCCAGAAGACACGCTGGTTCTTGCGCTGCGGCTATCCATCAGCGACGCGCTGTACCTGCCTACGGGTGTGGCAGAGCAATACAATCAGGTTCCAAACGATTGGTATCTGTCGTGCCCTCCCTATGAAAGCGAAAGCGCGACCTGGTTGGGTCAAAATGGGCTCATGCTGAACGAGCCCACTGTGATCATGGATAAGGAAATCATCTGGATTTCACAGCTTCGTCTGGATGTGCTCAAGAATCTGCGCAAGCAGTACATGGATCTGTATCCGATCAACCTCGGGCAATAATAAACTCGCTGTAAGGGAGCTTATCGACAGCCAGAACTTCGTCGACGAGCTCCCGTACAAGCTCGATCCGATAGGCTTTTTCGTCTAACGGCTCAAACAGCTTCAGGAAGTTCTCGTCTACAAACATCCTCTTTCGCTCGGAGAAGTATGGGTGGCCATCGTCATCGACCGCGCCAACCATGCATTCAACCTTGGCAGTTCCGTCTCGCTTGACGATAGCCATCATCAAGCACCCCTGAGTCACATCAGAACCATCCTGATAACTCGCCTCGAATAATAGACCGTACGCAACGGCATCCTGGCTACCAACATAGCCCTGCGTGATGGTCATTGCTGAGGAGCCTGGCGTGTTCAGAACCCGATAACCATCTTCATGAAACAGCATTGCCGTTAAGCCAATTGACTCACCAGCCAAAACCTTGCCAATTAGCTGAGACAGTTCAGTCTCCATTGCAATCTCAATACCCTTCATGCGAACCCCTAATTCGTTTAGGGGATCTTAACACGGTTTCTAATCAGATCAAATTGTCAAATCAGTTGAGCATTCAAGCCTACAGGCTTTAGGTGCCAGATCTTCAAACCTCCTGATCCAGCGCTTCACCCTAGGAAGGCAGGAAGCCATGGACTCACGATAGTCGATATTAACCAGCGCGATGGGATCCTGATGGTGAGCAACGTCTCCCAGACTAGCCACATCTCCTTGGGTCAGATTCAGATCGAGGATTGCCCCTTTTCTCATTACGAAAACATGATTTTCATTGCCAGCAAGACGCCCGCCAAATAGTTCACGCGCCAGCAGCGCTGCGAACTTGCAGCTTCCAGATCGATCAGGCGAGCTGATCATTCTTTCCGCATTTCGCTCGGCCCATAATTGATCAAGCACCAGGTTGGCCAGGCGATGAGTCTCTGATGTCAAGGCATAACGCCCTGGGTAGGTTCTCGCGACGTCTTTTTTGCTCAGGGCGCTCATAGCGACAACTCGCTGTTTATTATGACCCTGGCTGATGCTCTCGACGCCTTGGCCGCTTCGAGCACCTGTAGCCCAAACGCCGATTGAGCAAGTACGCCCAACAATTGCTTGGCTGTTGATGTGGATTCTCTCCTTATAGATGTGAACAGTGCGTCTGCGTAAGACGTGATTGCTACCGATGAGCTTTTGGTGTCTTTATTGATCAACCCAGCGAGGCGTAAATAACACTTGCTATCATCGTTGAATATTTCAAGAATTGGCGAGTAGCCTTCAACATGCTCTAGTTTTAACTTAAGCTTGATCATACTGGCCGCACTAAAAACCAATGTACTTAAATCAACCTTCGAATGGGGATCATCTGTGAAAATGTTTTTGAGTCGTTTCTCCATTTGCTCGTCAGACAATAAAAGGCCGAACTCGGCGTGCATCCATTCGTAATCATCTAGATCACGCGCGCTGTGGTAGAAATTAGCAAATAGGGCATTTGCCGTATTGAAATAACCAAGGCCGAGAAGCTTAGGCAGCAATCCGTGCTCTAGGTTTAAAAAACCATTGTTTGAATTAAGTTTTATTTTACTCGCTAGAAAAATAATAGATTCCGCAATCGCGCTATCGATTAGGCTCTTGTGCTCTGACTGCCTAAATTCAAAGAGAATATTGCACAGATCTTTCAGTAGTGTCCTATAAACCCCAGCGCTAACATCAAGTTCTGGAAAGGAGTCTTTCACATGATTGAGCATTGTGATCACGAGAGACGGATCATGAATAGCTCTTTCGGCTATTGTCAGTGCATGCCTTGAACTGCTTTCATAATCAAACTGATTGGCGCAGTTTTTGAATGATGCGCTAATGTAATGCAAAGCCGCTTCAGGGTTTTCGTGTGCGCTTGATGTGCCGATTTGAGATAGAGCGTGAGGAAATCGTCTGATCACTTCTTTAAAAACTATAGGATTTATTTGGCCGATGTTTAATGTGCTACCTATATAGGCAGAGGCCTTCTTGTGAACGTCAAATGTCCATATTCCCTCTTGATTGGCTAATTCTAGGAATTGAAAGTATTCTTTTATTGACTCGTCGATTACTTCGAATGGCGCCTCGTCCGTAATAAGTGCCGATATGTACGAACCAAGAGAAAATAATCTATCATTAACAGTGAGAGCATTCTTCAGATATTTCTTCATAATTTCCTCAAACATTTAATTCGTGATTAAGCATAAGCCTGGAAAATTTTCCAGACTCCCTTGCGTATTGTTGAAATAATACGCCATTGTCATTCGAATCAAACAGTGTGAGCAATTTAGACCTTGACCTTTCGTTCATGTGAGATAATTTGCCAAACACAGCATCAGCATAACTTTTAAATGCGTCATCTAAAGTTTTAGGGTAAGTGCTTGTTGCTATAATAACTTGCTCCAGCAGGGGGTGGTGTTTATCAGCAACACGATTGAGTATCTCAGAATACCCTTCAGAGTCACCCTTGGTCAGCTTTAGTTTTATAAGTCCGGCAGCCGGGAAAATAGAATTGGCTGGCGCCAAATCAATTTTATCCAAATTAGAAGCTTCGCTTCCATACACCCCGTGATCCCGATAGATATTTAGATAAGTATCAACGTCAGCAGGAAGAAAATTTAGGTATTTATATGCTGATATGCCTGCAAGCTTAAAATTTGATGATAGTAAATCATCAATTACTTTATAACGAATTTGTGCAGGGCTTTTCTTGTCATACCCCTTGGCAAAAAGCCTCGCTGCACATTTGTCCATATCCTTTGTGCTAATGCCCTTATCATCTGCATGCATAAGAATCATATTCGCCACATTCACAACCACATCCTGGAGAGCAATTCCGCATAATTGGTTGCAATCCGAATATTCATTGAGCATAGAAATAGCTAGCAGTGTAAAATCCGGGTCAGATACATGGCGGGCTAGCGTGTTAATAGAGTTCAGGGCTTGCAAAAATCCGAATGAACTAACAGCATTCAACATGATGCTATTTATGCAGATGTTGGCGGCTCTGACATCGCCCATGCGTATCTCAGCATAATCAATGCGTTCGCAAGCCTTGGGAAACGCCTTGAGAAGATCTTCAAATAACTGGCTGTGCATTCTCCCTATGTTTATTGCACCCCCAACCTCTTCGGAAATATTCGCATGTAATGCGTCGGTGCAAACCCCCATCTCGCCCAACATTTGTCTTAATCTTAGGTAATCAACCAGCATGGCCCGATCATATCGGCAATCATCTTTAATTTGATGTACGATTGAATCTCCTATAGCCAGAAGCTCTTTTCTCCTACGCTCGACCCGAGCAATTGCACTCATCATGTATTAACCCCTTTCTACAGCTCAAAATCTGATGAAATAACATGCTTAGCTGAAGCCCGATCTTTACGCGCATGCCTAAGCATCAGCTTGCCCCCTTCCGTCTCGTCTAGAATCTTGATTATCTTGCTAATGGAGCCTGACTTAATGTTATTAATCAAGTCAGCGTTACGAAACAATGCCTTAGAGAATGCTATTAATGGTTTTTGGTATTCAAATGAATCTTCTATGCATATATTTAAATAGAAAGATACTTCCGCTGTCGTAGACCAGCCAGCCTGAAAGAATTTGTCATAGCCATCAACATCCCCCCTGGCGAATTTTAACCTAGTTAACTCTGCCAGGTATTCATAAGCTTCTTCGTCACCAATATGTTCGTTTACGAGCGTCGTTATCTTATCTTCACTCAGATCACAACCATGCGATTTATATGAATTTTCAAAGAATAGACTGTCATTAATAATGAAATTGCAGCGAGAATAAACTGTTTGTGCAATATTATAAAATTTTGAAGAGAGCAGCTTGGCCAGCGTTTTGGTTTGAACGTTAGGCGCATCTTTAGCGATTAAGTTAAAGGCGTTAATAAACTTTTCAGAAATTTTATCCACATTATCTGTTTTTGATGTTTTGATTTTCAAAAGGCCTTCAAGCATGGCTGAAAGCACTGCTTCCGTATCTTCATTATAGAGGTCACCGCCTGCAAAATATTGGCTAGCGAGGTCGACTGCTTTAAGGTATCCCTGTGGACTTCCAACCTTAGCGGCAATCTTGAAACACTGAAGAATGGCCGATTCCTTGTAGCTGTTCCCGTTTGAACTGACAAACCTTGCTTCAAGTAATGGCAGACGCTTATCGATATCCACCCCGATAAAATCAATTGATTTACTCGTAATAGGGAAAGATGCCATCAACGTTTTTAGACGGTTTGCAGAGATCTTATCAATGTCAATTTCATGCGCCAGCAGATCACTCAATAAAATTTCACAGTCAAATCCAGCTTTTTTAGATTTCTCAATCAGCGATTTTCCGTCATCGACAAATCTCTGAAACTCCTGGTCGCTACTGGTGTATATTGCGAGATCTCTGGAAGCGGACGTTATCCACTGATGCAGATCACGAGAAATAGTATTTTTGCTAATCATTGGTTTGGCGCTCTTTTATTTTAAAGTATGCGGCAACACCATGTGGCTTAACAACATGTGTGTAGAAACTAATCTTTTGCGGCATCCGGCCATAGCAATATTTGCCATTTATTGACCACGAGAAAAAGAAAACCCCTCAATCTTTCGAGAGAGGGGTCTTCCAGGCGGGGGAACAACGTCCGATGTCGTCAGAGCAACCTTAGCTCAGCCAGCGACCGAATGCCAGCCGGATGCTCAGGCCCTACAACAATCAGCCTCAGACCTGCGTGCTGAGTGACCGATACGTGGGCACCCTCGCCCTCAACTGCCACCTGAATACTGGTAAGCGAGTCGGCATCCTGAGTGCTTAGGGCCACCTTGCCAAAGGCCCCTAGTAGCCAGTCCCGCATGGCGGGGTATAGTGAAAATTCAATCGAATATCCATCGAGCCTGGGTTTGAACAGACTGATGAGGTGCGCCACTGTCGCCACGCAGCCTGCCGCCATCGCATCGACCTTGCTCATGGGTGCGCCAGCAGCAGGCTTGGCGATCACAAACCATTGCCGAGCAATGAGCTCTCGCGGAACATCGTCAGGCACCACGAGCTCGAAAACTCTGCGCTGCTCATGCAACCCGATGGCACCACATGTCAGGGTCGGGACACCATGAAACTCAGTGCGGCCACTGTCTACGATGCAGCCATCGATGTTGCTCGACATCGCGTCGAGAAGCGATTGTTCGTTTGAGACCAAAATAATGCTTAGCTCCGGCTTTTCGGCAAACGCCTTGAGCGTTTCATAGCCCGCATTGCTGATCATCAGAGCTTCCTGGCTCAACACGCAAAGATCCAATACTCGCTTCATGACGGCATGCGATGCCTGAGCGACCATCTTTCCCTTGCGCATGTTCAAGTCGTTGCGCATGAATACCTGAAGCTTCATGCGCCTTACTCGTTTTCAGCCAGAGCGTCGCGACCGGCGTCAGTGATCTCAATGTATTCGCCGTCTTCACAAACGACTGCCAGACCTTTGTCGATCAGCTTTGCACGAACCTCGCGATCACGCACCGAATCATCTTCGTAAATGAATTGACGACCTGCTGCGGAGCAATCCATTTCAATCAGAGCGGTGATCTCTAGTTCCGACAATTTCACAACCATTACCTCATTTAAGTGGCGTCCACTGCGGAAGCCTTGGGACGCACTATAGAAACACCTTGCCGTCTTGTCAATAAAGTCGTAACACATTAACAGCAGCTTAACTGGAACCGCTCTGGCGGAGTTGCAAGATCATGCAGCACTTCGAAATTGACAAAGGCCTCTTGAAGGCCAGTCTTATCAGGCACGGAGTAAACAACACGGTACTGCGCCCTGCTGTCGTATATCTCGGCAATCACAACGTCCCGCATCGCTCCGTTGATGTTGACCTTATGCATGCTCCCAGGCTGTAATTGAGCGATGACTCCATGTCTTCTGACCCATGCCTCAATGGTTTGATAAAGCGCTATTGCCCTGATTTCAGTCAGGCCAAGAAATGACTCGATGACCTCATCAGAGATTTCCCAGCCCATGTCGTCGAGTTCTTTGAGTGCATCAAAGGTGTTTCTGGCATGCTGAATGGCATTGGCGACATCATCAAACCAGTCTTCCTTGGCCAGCGGGTCGGTAATCAACATGCGAGCCGCAATCTGGCAGGTTTCTTCAGATTGCAGCGTGGGCCTTTGAAATTGGTTTTGCATGTCAACGCACCAGCGTACAGGCTTGATAAGGCATGTGGCGGTCTACCTTGATTGGCACATCCTTCTCACGCGCCAGTTCCAAGAGATGCTGAACCGCTGGAGCGCATTCATCCTTGACCATCAACAGCATGGGTTTTTTGCGCAAGAAAAGACGGCTGGATTCGCCAACGCCTGGCTTGATGCGGCTGTGGCCAGCTAGTTCCCATTCCTTGCTGACCTTATCAAGAAACGCCTGCATTTGGCGATTAGCCTCACTCGCAGGCATCACCGGCCCAATGGATGAGCGTTCACGCATCGCTGCCTTGATTCGCAGGGTCATCACCTCCACGAAGTGACGGCTGACGTCCATATCTTCCATGTAGTCCAGGTAGGCGGCAGCATGGATTGTAGGGGCCTCAGGGGAGCCTCGATAGATCGTACGAGACACCAGTCCGCAGAGAGGGCCACTGAGTAGAGCGCTCGGCACGAGAACATCCTCACGCGTCGCCGCATGCTCGGCTACCCCAGCAATATCACTCAGCACGAACAGTTCATCACGAAAAGCCCCATGCTTGGCCGATAGGGTTTTAAGCGCCTCGGACAGTTCACGACGCACCACCCCTTTACCTGTCCAGCCATCAATAAAGATCAACTGCGAAGGCGCATAGCCAAGGCTCAGAATATGCTCAATGGCAACTTCGTCAAATCCCTTACCCTGAACGATGGATACGCTGAAGTGTGGCGCTTCGACATCCATCATTGCCAAGCAACGCTTGAGTAGCACACCCGTTGGCGTACCAGCACGCACCAGCGACACAAGCACGGGCTTTGACTCAAGCCCTGCAATTGTCTTTGCAAGCTGGATAACCATTTCGGCCATATGATTGCCGAAGCGCAAGACCTGATCATTGAAGAGCGCCATTTCAGAAGCCGAAGGCGCCTGCTCCTTGCTGATCAGCTCGTTGTAATGAGTGCCCTGATCAATCAAGGCCTGGCGATCTTCTCGCGACAGGTAATTGGGCTCGACTCGCTCAAGCAGGACGGTGACATCATCAGGCTCAAAGGTATGGGGGAACATTGATCGTTACTCGTAGGAATTGGTGGTAAATGGCATCACTTGATCAGGCATTAGCATGGTGGAGATTTGCGATAGGCCAGGTGCAAGCCAGAAGTGGGCCATTTGCATGAATGGCAGATCGGACATCGAGTCACCTGAAGCGAGGACAAGATCTGTGCAGCCCTTTTCTTCGCGCGCCAGCTCGAAACGCTCATCTTTCAGGCCTTCATCGAAAGCGCTCATCAGTCGCTCAACCGCAAGGAACTTGCTCACGTAGCTTGGCCACATGGCAAATGTACCTTCCGATTCATGATAGAAGTATTCACCCTGGCATTCGTCCAAGAACTGCTTGCAGGCAGCCCTGACCACATCCACGGGGATCTGGCACTCGGTGTTCTTTTCAGTCTGCTGCGCCAAGAAGTAGAACGGCACGTCCTTATCTTCATGGCAGAAATTAAGGTTGTACGAAAGCCTGCCGTCATACTCGCACAGGTGGTCATTAAGCGTTTTTTGAAATTGGTCGAAATCGACCTGCAATCCAAGCGACAGACTTCGGGCCTTCGCCAGATAGGGCTCAGACCATTCCTCGATGATCTGCCACTCTCCCATCTTGTGACGATACAGCATCGTCATGCCGAGGTCGGTCAGGGCAAGATTGTGCTCCTGATTCGTACTCCAGCCGGTGACGCGCATCATCTGCTCTGGTGTACGCGCTGTGACTGCCACGCAGAAGGCGTTACGCATCATGAGCTGCATGAGCGCAAGCTGAGCCTTGGTGGCGTAGCAATGAGGTTTTCCCGTCTTGTTGACGGTCATTGGATACAGACCTCCCGAGTCAACCCGCAAGCTCTGGAACAGGTTGTGGTCAAGATCTGTAAGGAAAAGAATCGGAGACATGTGTGGCTTCCTTGATCGAATGACCGCAACGATACAGTGAAATTGACATCCTGTCAATATTCCTCTTCCGGCCATCTGTGAATTGCATTTGAATACCCTCTATCCTTGCTTACGAATTGGTTTTGATTGACATTTATGGACAATAAAGAACAATAATAAACTATCCGGGAGACAGAAATGACAACATTAAATTCAAAAAAAGATCTGCTCGCATTATTGAATAACGAGCATTTTATTGATCATCTAGCGACACAGAACATTGATGAGTTTGACAGAAAGCGTCACGAACTCGGGAAAATCTCAGGTGGCTATTATGAGTACCCTTGGGATGAAGAAAACTCGGGCATTGAGCTGTTCAGAACCCCAAAGCGGGGTGGAAATTACGGCGGCGACCCATGGGGAACCTGGCTGACTGTCTCAAAGCTGTTCGGTGATCATGAGCTTCCCTACCGGGTTACTGCCAAAGATTACGCTCCCCATGGCACGGAGATGGATCTGGATGAGCATGTCGGGGATTTTAAAACCATCGGTGAGGCCTTGGATCAAGCCTTCTTCATCCATGAGCATGGCAATATCAATCTGCACGTGCTGAACGAGGATGAAGAAAATGGCCGCTACGTAAAAGGCGATAACGAGATCACAACGTCCGAAGACGCTCCCGTCCAGCTGAGTCAGGTAGCCCTTGAGGCTAATAGGCTCGCGAGCGCGCTTCTTGCGACCCACCGTCTGCACCAGCAAGCGATGGAAAACGAGGCAGAGCTTAACAGGCAGATGCTCAAGAAGGCCTGGTCGGTGGCAATGACCGTTGAAGAGGCAAAGCCAATCATTGCTGACATCGTCACCCGACTAAAACCACTGATCGATGGTGAGCCTTACAGCGATACAATGCTAACAGCCGCTACCTGTATCAACACACAATTGTTTGGCAACACTGGCAAATTGTTAAGCTGCTATTGCAACGACCTGACGCATCATGCGACCGACATGATCGGCACCGTATTCGTTGCAGTCGAGCGAGAGCCTGGCGTCTTCAGTTTTATCAGTCCAGATGGAGGCACGTTCGATGACATCGAGAGCGCCAAGTCGTCGGTCGTAGCCAAGCTGCATGAGCAGTATGCTGAGGAAAGAGTGGGTGAAAACACTCTTTGGCTTGAAGATGCGCTGTGGGAAGTTCATTTGGACGAGGTCAGCCTTAACCTCGCCGATCCGGTGAAGATTCCAGATTATGATGAGGAGCAAGAACTTTTGATTGAGCACAAGATTGAGAAAGTCGTTGTTTCCGCTGCACTGGATTTCCGGCACGCCCTGCTCGATAAGATGGAGTTCTCTATGAAAGAAGCTGCGCGCAAGGAGCGGTCTTCAGAACTAGCTCTTTAGAGATGAAGAAAGGGGTCTTCATGGCGAGGCCCCTTAAAACAATTTCTATCACCAATCCGATCAAGTCACATGTGCCTGTGGTGCCAGCTCACATGAAATATCATCGACCCTTGCCAATTTTCCCGCATAAATACCTGTTCCAAGAAATATAACTTTAAATTGATTTATTGCCAAATATTCATTTCTTGATTATTGTTATTGACAACCATTATGGTTTTGAATAGCCTCTGCGCAAACATGATAAGGATCAAGACCATGCTCATGCTGCTCAAGCGCTACATCCCCCGCTTTGTATTGATTTTCCTGGCAGGTTTCGTCGCCTGGGGGCTGATAAGCGTTTATACGGACGGGGTGCTACCATGGGCTTCACTCCTCGTGTGGGTCATCGTCACCCTCCTGACCATTCCATACCTGATCTACTGTGACCTGAAGGAGATCAAGAACATGGTGCTGGAGCTTAAATCTGCTCATAGAGGCGACGTCAGCCTGAGTTCTACCCAAGCACTTTCGATGGCTACTGGGAAAATCAGTGAAAAATTCAGCGTTCCCGAGTTCATGGTCAATGCAGCCATCAAGCGAATTGAGGGCCGTCTCGCTAATCGATCATCATCGACCGTCAGAGATCTCGGTTAAAGTCAACGCAATTCGAGGAAGTACGACACCAAATGATCGAGAAACAACAAATTAAACGCCTATTGGCTGCTGCAACACATCAGAACGTGCCAGGTGTTATCGGCGGTGGTGGAATACTCGCCTCCATATTTACGCGAAACTGTGTGTCCATTGAGCTTGAGCTTGTTGGGGCTGCGATAGGTATGGCGCTGGCCTTCTGGTTCGTTGTCCACACCAATCTCAAGTACGAAAATGGGAATATCGCCATGGAGAAAAGCCCATGAAAGGCCTTGAAGACCTAGGGGATGTCAGTGAGACGGAAGTCCTTCTGATGAAGCAACTTGTCTTTAAAATGAGACAAGAAGACGCGCTGAAAGCCAAGCAAAAAGCCCTTCGCCTTAAGGTCTTGCGCGTGGCTCATGAGTACGAGATATGGCTGCAAGAAGAAGGCGTAAGCTCATCGTTCTCGACTTTCATCAACACGTTTGGCTACCAGGAATCAGATGGCAAACAGCTGTTCGAACTGGTGACCCGTGTTCTTGCAGCTGCAACACCATCCTGATGATCAGCGGCTAGCCTGTGGAACCCTCCTCCCTTTGCTAGCCCGCTCAAGAAGCCCATATACCCATGGATTGGGAACCTTCCCAACCGCAGAGTGCATGAAGAAGTGCTGATCCAAAAAACCCGCCAACGATACTGATCGGCTCTTGCCGTACTCGCAACTGACCAGCAGCTCTTTTGACCCACCTGCCGATACCCGTTCAACAAATGCAAGAATCGCATGCGCGTCGCTGACTGCCATAGGGACGTGAGGACTCCCACTCGCTGCCGAGTGCCTGAGATAGAGTCGTTTGTAGACACTTGCGACAAACCCAGGCGCTTGAAGCATGATCCTAGAAGCAGGATGTATCTGATCTCTACTTAAATCATCCGCAACCACAATCAGCAAATTACCTACCTCGTGAGTGCCTCGTGCGGCAAACGGCCTGGAGTCCCCGTTAACAAAAGCGATTCTTGGCCCAGAATGAGCCAGGCTTTTTAGGTCGGGGAAGGCCCCATGCGCACAGGTAGATATCTTCATTTAGAACCCCAAGGCGTTTAGGTAGGCGATCTGTGCAATTTTCTTCTCAAATCCAAGCTTGACCCGGCTTCGCTCGGCCTCATCGTTTGCCTGTTGTGCATCAAGTAGCTGCGAGTAGCCGATCAATCCGCTTTCGTACTGCAAGGACGCCATTCGATAAGCGGCGTTGGCCGCATCAACCTCCTGTTCAAGATGCAGGGTTGTCGCCTCAAGCCGCTCAAGGTCGATCAGGGCCTGATTCACATCATGAAAAGCCGTTTGGATCACCTTCCTGTAGTCAATGACCCGCTCACGTTCTACAGCCTTGGCCTGATCGATCTGAGAGAGCCGCAGGCCGCGATCAAACAACGGGAGATCCAGTGAGTAGCCAAGCGTCCAAAATGAGCTTGTTGGCTGCACCAGCGAGCTTAAATTCCCATTTTGATAGCCGCTTTGTGCGTTGAAGCTGATCGATGGAAACATTGCAGCCCGCGCTACCGCAACATTCAGCCCGGCTGATTCAAGTCTTGCTTCTGCCTGCTTGATGTCACTACGATTAGCCAACATGAGGCTTGGCGTATCTTGCCTTGAAAGCATCAGATCAGATGCTATCGACGTAGATTCTGCTGCAACTGTCAATCCCGGCTTGCCCACCAAGAGCGCCAGCGTTTCTTCAAGCGATTTGCGCTGCGCTTGGAGCGCTACCAGCTGGCGTTTGAAATTTGCCAGATTGGCTTCAGATTGCTTAACCTCAAGCTCAGTTCCAGTGCCGTAACGAAGCTTGTTCTGGTTGATCTGAACCTGGGTCGTGCGCGCTTGAATCTGCTCGCGCATAAACGCCATTTCAGCCTCGACCTGACGCAATACCCAGTATTGTGTGGCCACCTGCCCCCTGACCGACTTTCTGACCATGTCAACGGCAAGGGACATCCCCTGGGCCTCAAGCTCCCTGGATGCAACGGTGTTCGAGAACTTGCCCCACAGATCCAGTTCATAGCGAGCAATGGCGCTTGCTGAATGTGATTGAGCCTGGCTGTAGACCTCATTGCTATGCTGACCTGTCTTTGAGCTTGTGGATCCAACGCCGAGAGTTGGCCAAAGACTTGATCGTGCCGATTTTACGGCAATACTCGCCTGCTCGAATTGCGTGTAAGCCTTGGCAATATCAAGGTTGGAGCCATGAGTGTTATCGGTTGCCATTGCCAGCAGTTCACTGAGCACAGGATCATCGTATTGGTTCGACCAGTTCTGGTAATCCGCTACCAGCGCATCGGCGCTCAAGCTAGCTGCGCGGTATGAGGCTGGCAGCTCAATGTGAGTCGCAGAAGAAGATGGCTTGAGCGCACAGCCACTTGCCATGAGGATCGCCAGCGCCAAAGGCGCCAGCATGGATAATTTGTTTTTCATAAGAGATTATTGTCCGGTCATTTTTTTCATCGTGTCTATGGAATGTTTATCCTGACGCTCCAGCATTGTCTTAGTGAAACGACACCCGGCCCTGCAAGCGTGCATGAACTCCATGACTTGCCTGAATTCATAAGGCAGTGATGAATAAAGTTCTTTCGCTTTTACATAGGTTTTCCTGGCTTTTGAAACTACAAGGTTATCATCGAAACCGTCCAGTTTGCCTTGCTGGGACGCTTGCATTCTGGCAGACATCTTGTAATTGTCGACAAACTGATCTTCTAGGGTGTTGACAGGCCCGTCCTTGAAAAGAACAAGCGACTTCAGTTCATCAACCATGGCCTCAACAATGGGCATCATATCGCCCACCTGCTTGGTCGTTTTGATATTAGGTGCAGCCTCCCACATGGCGCCTAGCACGAGGCGGGAGGCTGTTTTGCCATCAATGACGAGTGCGGCAGCGTCGGCCCCGATTTCGTTCATCTCGATACCGAACTTAACCAGCCGCCGATCCATCGCATTATAAAAATCCCCAACGGTAAGCGTTTCAAAGCTCTCTAGCGCTGGCTCATCAATGAGCATGAACAGATCATCAACGGCTTGGAAACCTTTAAGCCTGCCCCCAAGCCAGGATTCTATTTTAGTAAATTGCCAACTCATGTGCGCTTCGAGTTGAATGACAGCGCGGGATCTGAACATGGTTACTCGCCCCCCTTTGAGGCTTTTTGCTTGGACGAAAAGAAGATGAAGAAAAGCGGAACGAATAATGTGGCAATAAACGTTGAGGCCATCATCCCACCAAACACACCCGTCCCCATGGATTGGCGTGATGCAGCGCCAGCACCGCTAGCAACGGCAAGTGGCACAATGCCCAGGATGAAGGCCAGAGAAGTCATTACAATCGGTCTAAAGCGCAGTTTGGCGGCTTCTAGCGCAGCTTCTGTGACATCCATGCCCTGCTCAACCTTCTGCTGTGCAAACTCGACAATCAGAATGGCGTTCTTTGCTGCAAGACCAATCAAGACAACTAATCCGATCTGGAAGTAAATGTCGTTCGGCATCCCACGCACCAGCAGAGCACCATAAGCACCGAGCAACGCAAACGGAATGGTGATGATCACAACCAGTGGCAATGACCAGCGCTCGTATTGAGCCGCCAAAATCAAGAAGACCATAAGGATGGCAAAGCCGATGGCCATGCTGCCGGATGACCCGCTCTTGAGTTCCTGGTAGGCCTGACCTGTCCATTGGATATGGTAACCCTCTGGCAGTGAATCAGCGGCAAGAGATTCCACTACCCCGATTAGATCTCCAGAGCTCATGCCAGGCTTGCCATTGGCAGTTACCTTGACCGACAGAAAGCCATTGAAGCGCTCAAGCTGCTCAGGCCCATTCACGTAACTGACGTTAACCAGTGATGACATTGGCACAAGCTTGCCCTCAGCGCTTTTGACAAACAGCCTGCTAATGTCTTCAGGGTCATCTCTAAAACCAGCATCAGCCTGAACCTGAACACGGTACGTCTTGCCAGAGCGGTTGAAATCGTTCACGTAAACAGTGCCGATAGTCGACTGCAAGGTCTCGTAAACAGCAGCCAAAGGCACGTCCATGGCGGTTGCACGCGCCTCATCCACCTCGACATACAGTTGTGGAACGTCAGCACGGAAGAACGTATTCACAGAGGCAATGGCTTCATGCTCCTTGAGTTTTCCCATCAGCACATTGAGTTGCTGCGCAATCACCAGTGGATCACCGCTTACGCGATCTTGCAGGTAAAACTCGATGCCGCCTGTTGACCCGATGCCCTGAATGGCTGGCGGGTTGAACACCAGTACCATGCCATCATCCATTCCCATGCCCATACCCATGAGCTTGGGAGCCAGGTCTTGCGCCTTGGCCTCACGCGCTTCCCATGGCTTGAGTCTGATGAATAAAGCGCCAGCGTTTGATTTACTGCCTCCACCAATGAAGTCGAATCCACTGATGCCAAATACACCCTCAATTGCAGGATCATGACTCAGCATCTGGCGGTATTGCTCAAGTACAGCATCGGTTCGTGATTTGCTGGCGCCATCAGGAAGCTGAACAGATCCGATCAGCATGCCCTGGTCTTCAGCTGGCACGAAGCTCTTGGGTAGATTGCTCGAAAGCCATGCAATGCCAAAGATGGTTGCGCCAAACAAGACCAGGCTCAGCACTCGATGCCTGATCAGTTTTTTGACAACAAATACATAGAGCGCAGCGAGCTTTTCAAAACCCTTGTTGAATCCATCAAAGAATCGGTTGGTGGTTTTGACCGGCTTTAAAAACAGGGCGCAAAGCGCTGGCGTGAGCGTTAGCGCCACGATACCTGACAAGGCTACCGAGATGGCCACGGTTACAGCGAACTGCTTATAGAGGGCCCCGGCAATGCCTCCCAGGAACGATACCGGGATAAATACTGCACACAGCACCAGCACGATAGCCACAAGCGCCCCTGATACCTCTTTCATCGCTTCAAACGAAGCGTCTCGGGCGCTCATCATTTTGTCGTGCATCAGTCGCTCGACGTTTTCAATCACCACAATCGCATCATCGACCACGATGCCAATGGCCAAAACCATGGCGAACAATGTCAGGGTATTGATTGAGAAATCCATGGCCCACAGACCTGCTAATGTGCCGACAAGCGAAACCGGTACGGCAATCAGCGGGATCAGGGTGGCGCGCCAGTTCTGAAGGAACAGGAACACCACAATGCTGACCAGCAGCATGGCCTCCATCAGGGTATGAATGACGCTTTCAATAGACGCATTAATGAAGACGGTTGTGTCATAAGCCACGCTGACCTCAATGCCGGAGGGAAAGCCTTCTCTCATTTGAGCCAGTTGAGCCTTGACGGCATCGGCCACCTCTAGCGCATTGGCGCCGGACTGAAGAAAGATACCCATGCCGATAGAAGGCGCGCCGTTGTAAAAAGAGGCTGAATCATAAGACTGAGCACCCAGCTCAATCCTGGCCACATCCTTGACCAGCACGCGACCTTGATCAGCGGACTGGCGAATGACAATGTTTTCAAAGTCCACTGTCTCGGGAAGGCGTCCTTTGGCGATGACTGTGAACGTAAGCTGCTGTCCGGTACTCGAAGGTTCCTGACCGATTTTGCCAACGCTATTTTGATTGTTCTGCGTGCGTACAGCCGCAATGACATCGCTGGCGGTCAAACCAAGATGACTGAGCTTTTGCGGATCAAGCCAAATTCGCATCGAATAATCACGAGCACCGAAGACATTGACATCACCAACGCCCGGCACTCGCTTGATTTCATCAACCATATTCAGCGAAGCGAAATTGCTCAAGAACAAGGTGTCGCGACTAGCATCTGGAGAGTGAACGGCGGTGACCATCAACATGTCATTAGCGCGGTTGCGAACGGACACGCCATTGCGCCTGACCTCTTCAGGTAGTCGTGGCTCCACCATTTTTACGCGGTTATTAACCTCCACCATCGCCATGTCGACATCGGTGCCAATTTCAAATGTGGCCGTCACACTGACCGAGCCATTGGAGGATGCTGATGAGTTGAAGTACAAAAGGCCTTCGACTCCACTGAGTTGCTCCTCAATAGGCGCTGCGACAACCCGAGAACCCGTTTCAGCGGAAGCGCCGGGATAAGTGGCCGAGACAGTTACGGTCGGAGGCGTGATCTTGGGATACTGCGTGACAGGCAGAACACCAAAGGAGACCAGTCCTGCGATCAGGATTACCAGGGACAATACAGTTGCGAAAATCGGCCTGCGGATAAAGAAGCTGGAGTTCATCGTGACACCCCTGCCTGCTGAGCCTCGGCGGGCTTTAGGATTACCTGGGCACCTGGACGAAGCTTCATGTGACCACTGCTGATCACTTGATCACCGGCACTCAAACCCTTCTCGATTACCCAGGAACCAGCATCCCATTCGCTGGCAACAACTGGCCTGATTTGCGCCGTGCCCTCGCTCATTACGTACACATACTGGCCGTCCGCGCCATTCATGACTGTACGCTGTGGAACCTTGACTACACCGTGGCGCATTTTGCCGACGACCGACACCTGTACAAACATGCCGGGTGTAACAGCATGATCGGCATTAGCAAATTCTGCCCGCAGTGTGATGGTGCCGAGGGTCGGATCCACCTCGGATGCCTGGAACGTGATTGGGGCCTCAAAGGCTTTCCCAGACACAGTGAAGGCTAATGCGCCATTGGCCTTGTCATCACCGAACAGCGCCTTGTATTGAGTCTCAGAAACACCAACCTCGACCCACAATGGATCCATTTTGGTGAGCCTTGCTAAAACCGTAGATTGAGCCTGAATCAGATCACCCGGCTGAACATTCGAGACGCCGACAATACCGTCATAAGTTGCCCGTATTTTCGAGTCTGAAAGAAGCTGCCGCTCCTGCTTGAGCATCGTCTGGGCGCTAAGATACTCGGCACGCTTGATTGCCCTGTTGGCTAGAGCGGTATCAAGCTCTTGCTTGCTGATCGCGTTATTGTTGAACAGGTTGAGAACCCGCTGGTACTCAGTGTTTGCCAAATCGAGAGATGCGCGTGCGACCTGCTCATGGGCCAGGGCTTTTTCAACAGAAAGCCTGAAATCGGTTTCATCTAGCTCGAAAAGCACATCCCCTCTTTTAACACGCTGCCCATCCATAGCTTTTCGCTTGGCTAAATAGCCAGAAACCTTCGCACGCATCTCAATTACGGATGAGCTTTTGATTTGACCCATGATGAGGGCATTGGATGCCAATACCTCTGGGCTTGCCTCAAGCACTGTGACGGGCATCGCTGCATGCGCTGGGGGCGCGCTTTGCTTCTGTTCTGCACCGCAGCCTGTGAGAATGACCATTGAAGCTGCAAGAGCCGTGGTCAAAAAGGACACCTTCATACAATTTCCTTAAACATTCGTTAGTGAATGTATGATCGCACAGGATGCTCGATACCTCAATTCATAATGGCGAAATTGACATTGTTTTTACCTATGACCATAATCCGATTATCTATTTTATTTCATTTGAAATAACCAAAACAGTCGTAGCAACCAAAGGTGAATCCCGTGTCAGAATCCATTGAAGAGAAAAAGCCAAATCCCCAGGAAAAGCTGCGGGAGATCATTCGTGGCGAGGTCGATCTTGCGCTGGAACAGAAAGAAGCCAAGCCCGTAAAGAAGCGAGAGCGTGATCACGCGACCACTATCATTTGGAGTGGCGTTGTAGTTTTTGCGCTTACTGGTGCGTTTTGTATGGCATTGGCTGCAATGCAAGTTAAGAACCAGAATAGCGATACTCACACGCCAACAGCCAAAGCGGCATTCAAGGAAATGATCAGTAAACCGGTACTGATGCAGGAAGAACATCCTCTGGAGTTCATTGTTGGTGCCAACGCGGCATTGATGGTCTACACCGACCGCAAAACAGAATCTGCCGAGCTGACAAAAGCCATCGAGATGTTCAGCAAGCGTCGCGACCATGACATTGGTGAAGCCATGGGCGCCGTGCCTAACGAGCAATCCGGAAAACTCCTGGATCGAGAAGCCATGCTTGAGGCCTTTGAGCTGAGCATTGGATATTTGACTGAAGGTGTTGAGGTGAAGGCCTTCGGCCTCCTCAGCTCCGAAAAACAGCCGCTGAGTAAAGACACCAGCATCCGTGAAGAGCGCCTGATCAACAAAATCCAAAACACGATTGCCGGTGTCAACAATCCAGAGGCAATGGTGGGTCAGGTGAAGAAGTTCAATGCAATGTGGACGGATTCTGAGTACTACGGCGAGGAAGATGGAAACCAGGCCCGCGCGAACTACAAGATCATGAGTGAGCGCATCCTCAGGCGCCTGGATAACACCCAGGGTTAACGACCTGGGCTTCAACAAAAAGGCCAGTCTTGTGTGACTGGCCTTTTTCTTTGCCTCGGGTTTGAAACGCTGTAGGTCAGAACCTCATCCCATCAATCCCTTTCATATCGCCCGAAGAACTCGATAGCGCCCTTCCCTGTCGCGTTACCCAGCCATGAGAAGTCGAGCACCTCGCCGCCCTTCATCGTTTCGAACTCCAGGGCATGCCAGGCACCATCCATGTTCAACGACCGCACTTGACCCTGGAAGGTTACGGTTGGATCACTGATCGTATTGGTGTCCACGATGCGATAGAAGAAGCGATGCTGAGTAAAGCCACTATTGAGCGCAACGCTGAACTGTTTTTGAACACCTACGGCATTGTTAAATGAAACCGAACGCAGCGGGATCCTGGCGCAATATGTGCAGTTGGATCCACCTTTCATGGATGTACCTTCGATGTTCATCTCAGCGTTCTTCAAATCAATACACAAGTTGGCCAATGAGCAGGTTCCGTATGGGCTTCCAGTACTGGTATACATCCCACTGGTGCCGGTCGACATGGTGACCGTATACGGCTCATACGAATACCCAATGAACTTATACGGTGAACTGAACTCATGGATGTTGTAATTTTTATTTCCAACTTCATTCAACCAGGTAAGCTTCACTGTGAAATTCTTTTTAGCTGCTGAAGCTAGAAATTCATTAACAATCGAATAACTTGGTGAAGTAAAGCTTATTTTGCCCTCTCCATTTTCAATCACAGACTGCTCTGGAGTGACGTTATCCACAAAGAGTTTCACTGGCCCAATCTCGTTGTGATAGTTTACCGAACCATCCGGCACACTGAAGACTGTAGAGCCATTATTTGCAAGTGGATCTATAACATAAGGAGCGCCATGAGTCGCTTTTGGCACAATAACATTGCCCTGATCATCCATAATTCTAAAGTCGTCATTGGTCATGAGACGAGCATTTAAACTAAACGTTTTCATGACCTTATTGGTAGGGCTAGTGCCTGTTACAACCTTATATTCGTGTACACCGTTATTCGAAAGATCAATCAGGTCAGTGAAGTTAATAACCGTTTGAGTGGAGTTGTTGTGCGACTTCAGCACAACGCCATTATCGTTTACCACGCTAATGTATGGCGAGTTTGATTTGACCTCAAAGTTTGCATAGCACTTTGATTCCCCAGCAGTCAGTAAACACGTATCACCCTTAGGAAAGTCCACAGTATATTCATAGGGCTTGATGTCCACCAAGACCTTGGCTGAAACAATAACTCGATCTGCAACATATGGACAGCCCTCCTTTGTCGCGGCCTGGGTCTCGCAGACAACAATATCTATTTTTCTGGTCGATATATTTGTTGTCAGCAGAGACCCGTTTAGCACGCCAGAAGAAGAACCTGTTATGAATTCCTGACCATCTGCCCAGGCTGCAATGCTATACAATGATTTTCCATCGACCACCTGATTGGTTGGCGTGGCATTGAAATAAAACCTGCAATCACTATTTCCTTCGTAGGACGATACACACTGCCACTCACCACGCTCGTTGAGCGTGTAATTATTGAAAGACGCGTGCTTGCCAAAAGTAGCGGAAGGCGTAATGCCCGTTTTAACGTTGAGTCCTTCAATCTTCCCAATGAGTGGAATATCGCTTTGTTGTAAGCTCGAAGGGCATTCAAGACCATCATAGATGTTCAAAACCGATGAATCAGTATTGATTCTAGCCGTAGCATTTCTGAACGAAGAGTATCTAGTAAGACTGCCAACATTAGAAATTCCACCATTAGAGTCGACAAGGCACATCGAAGCATAAGGCTTCCCATCGCTTAAGGCAGGCGAAGAAGTACCTTTGTAAGCGAAAGTGATTTCGCATCCTTCTTCATAAACCGCTTGATAGCATGAGTTGAAGTAGAATTCTTTATTTACCACCTTGGTGAGCTCAATGGTATTGACCTCAGCTTCTACGATAAGTGTTTGCTCATCGAGCACCTCGAAGTCAGGATCATTCAAGCTTGAATGCGACCCAAGCACGTAGGTGTATGCACCAGCCGATAAGTGGTCTGTGTAGTTTATTACTTCAAAATCTACATACGTGTTAAGAGTGTTTTGCCCCAAAACAGTATCCACCCCTTTCCTGAATAGGTATGCCTTGCGATTTGCTTTAGCCGATATTACAAAATCTTCGGAAGCACCGTAGTTGCGAAGCTTTCGGGGAGCCAGAGTAATCGATCCGGTGTACACAGGCCTTGAGGCAACGAGCGTTCTTTCAGCCACCAGAGGATTATTTTTGGCTGACTCGCCAACGCCGTCATACAACTGAATCAGATGGCTCCCTTCGGCGAGATCAAGTGTTTTCCATATATAGCCACAACTATCGGGCAATCTGTCTGTTGAGCACTTTGCCGAGGAATACTCACTGACAGATCCAAGATAGAACCCATCAAGAAATAGACTGGCAGAGCCTTTAGTAAGCTGTGCAGCAACCTGTGCTTTACAGGTAGTCGCATCCTTGTGAATGAAACACTCCTGGCCTGTGGTAAAAATCCCAGGAAACATGCTATTTAAAGATGGTATCGAGTAGTTATCATTATAATAATACCAAAGCGTGTGCACTCGATTTAGAACTTGATATAAAGACCCATCCAAAACGTTGCGCTGTATATATAATTTTGCTTGAACAGGCGCATAACCATGGTTAATTACAGCTGTATCAATCATTGGATCATTATCTGCCGGCGCATCACCTGCCATTACCATTAATCCGACCATTACATCTTTATCACCTTCATTGATGGTGACCTTATGTATTACACCACCTGTGGTTTTGCCGCTAAATATCGCATCGTTCTGGGCAATAGGTGTAGATAGCTGGCCATTATCCAATCGCTTTACATAAAGCATTGGTTTTCCATTTCCAGTACCAATAGTCGCATCCCTGTCGGCAGTTAAAGGATAACCCGTATTCATGTCAACCAAGCAGGACGGTTCACCATGGTAAGACAAATTACATGAGAAAGAATCCTTAGAAAACGCAGCCTTAACGTTTTCAGGCTTAGTGTACTCATAAGTTACGTTCACCATCCTGCCATGGGCGGCTGGGTACAGTTCGTCGTTTGCGCAAGTTGATGATGATTGATAGTTCTTTATTACAATCCTGGATTCTCTATCAGGATAGAAAGTGCCATTATATTCAATAGCGCCACTTACAGGCCCGGAAATGCCTGCAAAGGATTTTTCTCCTTTTGTTGCAGTCCCATTTAACAAACAAGCAATCGAATTAAAGTTGTCTGAGTCAGTATTGAATGAGTAGTTTATTAAACCTTTTATAACACAATAGGTGGATCCTGGATACAAGGTGCAGCCGAAGTCACCACTATCAGAATAGTCGCGGACATTGAAGCGACTTGGTTTTCCATAAACCTCAAATTGATCATACAAAATTCTGTCATTAAGCTTTGACCCGCCGTTAACAGATCCTGGCACTTTTTCATCATAAAGATAACTGCTAGTGCCAGAAGCAATTATGATTTTTTTAACCTGCTCCTGATCCTTTGGAACGCTGATTGTAATAGCAAAGCTGCCATTTCCATAGGTGTGGCTTTCTATCTGATGGTATACATCATATTTTTCATTCGCTGAAGATAGATAATATGCTGAATATGGCTCTGTCTTTAGGTTTGACAATGTTTTGATGGTGACTATGCAATGCCAGCCCATGTACCTTACCGAGCAAGTATCAATCATGGACGGATCCTTGCTGGCGTAATAATCAATTTTCAGACCCGTAATCTTGGTCTCTGCAAGACTTCCATCGAAATTCTCGCGCCCTTCCTTCAAATAAAATGTATTTTCACCTTCAACCACTGGAACAGATAACACCCTGCTTTCGCTTCCTGCATATCCAGCATATACCATTACACCGTCATGCCTCCAAATACTGACGACAGAAGATGTGCTTGTTATAGCCAGACTAGCAAAACAAGTTTCTTTGTTTGATGGCAAATTACAAGTTGTTGCATTCAGCGGCGCCATAGTTCCCGTATTTTCAAAAAGAGTTCCGGTAACAGATTGCTGCGCGATGGTTTCTGATTGGAGCCAAGGCTTGCTTCTATCAACCGCTTTTAACATGAATGTTTGTGTGGTTGTATTATTTCCGTCGTTTTTAAGCGTTACATTAAATACATCTTCCTTAGGGTAGGAGTGGTTATATAAGCTACTGTAGTCGCTATAATGCTTTCCAGCGCTGTCGATCACTATTCCTTCAACATTGGATTTGAACGAAGCTGGAAGCGTGCAACTGGCACCCTTGTAGGGAAAAACACATTCCCCTTCGATAATGAGTTCGCCATAAGATTTTTGCTTTTCGGCCTTGGCGACGTAAGTTGCCAATAACTGGCTATCGCGCTGAGGGCCTTGTCTAAGGGTGTAGACATTGCCTTGTTCGGTATGCTCCAGGCTGTAAGCAAAATGAGATCCTTCCTGAAGGCGTGTGTCGCCCTTGAACAGATATGCCACAGGCAGGTTTGTCGAGATCGTCGCGGTCGCGCGACACATCGTGTCAGCATATCCGATTGTGCATGGCTCGCCCTGTAGGGCAATTGAGGCTTTGATATCACTCAGCTTCGCTTCCGCTTTGAGTGTCACAAGATCTGTGCCCAACACATTTTCCGGGCGAAGCACTACTCTGTGCGAGCCATAAGGAACCCTAACGACTCCCTTTCCTCCAGCTGATGGTTCTGTTTGGCGCTTATTGTCAACCCAAACCGAAGTGGGCTTTTCCGAAGCCCATGACACTGGGAGGTCGCAGCTTTCTTGGGAGCTTCCAACCAGGCAGGTCGCGCCATCATCAAGCGCCAGCGTGCCTGCATACTGCACGGGCTTTCCTTCGACACTGACAGACGCCATAAGGTTGCCATCGGCGCTTTTCCCCGCCCTCAATTCATAGAGATTCGCAAAAGGCCCGATATCAATCTCAAGATTGCCTGACTTTGTCATGACGTCCTGGATCTTGGTCGGCGAACCTTTTTTTGCAATCCAGATTGAGGCTATTGGCGAATTCGTTTCCCAGCTTACGGCCTGCTTGCAGCTTTTCATTCCATAGGTAATGTCACAAACGCCATCGTTTGGTGTTTTAAGAAGGCCCGTCATTGCGTTCGGGTCATAAATCGCCTTTACATTCGCAGCATCTACAACCTCGCCGTCTTCACCAGCGCCTTTTCGGATGTAGTAATCAAATGATTGATTAAGGCGAACCGTAGCCTGTATCTCCCCACTGTAGCCAGTCGCCAGTCGGTTCCCATCACGCCAAACCGAAACCTGATCAGACATATTGTTATGCCAGCGTAATGGAACCGTACAGTAGGAGTCCTCCGAAGGCAAATAGCAGGTGTAGCCCTGCATGGCGACAAAGAATGCATCCCTGGCTTCTTCCTTGGCAGTCTCCTGTTCGCTCTTGAAATTAAGCTCAGGTACGTGCCGATAAATCCTGAATTCAGCAGATGCCGAGAGGGAAAATAAAGCTACAGCCAACGCGATCAATTTGGTTTTCATACATTACATCCGGTTTGAATCAAGGCGCGACAAGATCTTCTCTTTGGCGCGCTGGGCGTAAAGGTTTTTGGCGTACCGCTGCTCATCTGTTGCCGGGGTTGCCTGGTAATAGGTTGTCCAAAGGTCAATGAAGCTTGATACCTGGGTCAGGATGGCAAGCTTATCCTTTGATTGCGATACGTCCTTCGACAGCTCTGCCAGCACAGACTCCTCAGCCCAGCGGGCCTGTGCGGGCGCTACATCCAGCATCACTGTGTAATGGTTAAATGCATTCAGCAGCGTTTGCGCGTCTTGAAGATCCTGAATATCGAGCTCAATCCGCTTGTCATTGGCCAGGCCCCATGCCTCAGCCGGGCGGCGATGGAGCAAGCCGAAAGCAAAATCCATAGCCACCTCGTCATCCGAAATAGGCTTGGACATCACAGCATTGATGTATCCGATAAGCTTTTGCTTGGTATCGAACTGCACCACGGGTTCATCGGCGCCCCCATTTGTCTTCTGCACCTGCTCAGCTACTGGTGCTGACTTCGGCTCATCAGATAGTGACAGCCGTAAAAAGCAGGATGACGCCACTGCCGAAAACAAGATTGCCGCCAAAATCTTATACAACGATTTTTTCGCGTGCCTGCTTACGATCTCTTCGACTATGTTCGATGCCTTGTTACTCTCGCTCATCAGAAACTCTCAAAAATATGGCCCTACATTCATAAGGCGACCAAAACTCAAATTTCAATAAGCTTAATTAAATTCTATTTTAAGTTCAATTCATTAGTGCGCTAATCAATATTCCGTCATCTTGCAGGTAAAGACCTTTCGGGCTGGAGAGCAGATCCTCCGCCCATGAGCGAGAGGATCGTCAGGTCTAGTGCTCGGTGTAGTACTCTGCCACCAGGTTCACCCGCAGCTGTTGCGAAACTGAAGTGATATTGATTGCCGAAATTGCAATGCTTGCCGATGTTTCATCATTCATATCAATGTAATGCCAACCTCCGTCCATCAGGAGGGGCCTAACAACACCATTCAACGTATAGGTGGGGTCGGCGAAATTAGCGGGATCGCTATTTACTGAGTAAAAGATCCGCTTGACCCTTTGTTCACCAGAGTAACCTATTGTAAAGCTTGATTGGCTGCCTGCTGCTATGGTCTTGGTCGCTACGCCATAACCCATCACATTGCATACCCTTGAGCTAAATGGCTGGCGCTGAGCCTGGGAACAGCGCTCAGGCGTTTTCAGCACAAGATCATCTGCCTCTTTTGGGCTAGCGTACAGAGCAACACCCTTGCCACTATCTGTGGTCAGGAAGTAATAAGTGGTGCATGAGTAACCACAGCTTGATGTACTGACTCTGATGTTAGAGACTGCATATGAAGCCCCAGCAACGACAAGTGATCTTTCATCAAATACCGTGTTGCGCTGATAAACACTCACAACGTCCATTAGCTGAGTAAGCTCTTTATCTGAGTAGACTTCGGCCTGGTAAGCAACATACTTATAGGACTCAAACAATGCAAAAGGCATGACAGAGGCACTCATTTTTGCAACAAAGGAGCCATTTCCACTGATCTCAACTGCTGATCCACCTGCCCCATCGCCTTTTACCACTTTTAAATACTTGGTTGAAGTGTCTGACTCGTAGCCAATAGTGAAACTACACTCATTAGTTTCTTCCGATGCCACATACCCAGAAACAAAGCAGTACTCTCCCAATATATCGGGACTTCCAGGTCGCTGAGAGTGCTTGAACGCAAACCTTGATGGATCATATGTTTCAGCGGTAATGATCTTGGTTGCGAGTATCCTACCGGTTGACGATTTACCGTCCCGCACCACAAATTCAGTTGTTTCACCCTTACCTTTTACGGGCACTGCGAAAACAGTGTCGCCAACTTTTCCTGTTATTTCAGAAACCATTTCTCCGTCACGATATAGCCTCACGTTTGCACTGTCTGTGATTGTTTTTAAGCGGATATTGCACGTGCTCTGCTTATATTCAGCCTGGCAATAATCCCCATCAGGCGCTTCGATGCTGGCGGTATAGTCTGGTAATGCATACCGCACTTTCAAAGTAGCAAGCGTGCGCGCCTCAGTCCGGGAGCATGTGCTGCTCTTAACGTTGGATGACGGACACGAGACTATGTGATACGTACCTGCCGAGCTAGTGCTGTACGCTATATTATTAAAGTCATTATGATAGCCGGTCACATACCCTGCATCAGAAAATACCGCCAAATAAGCTTTAACTTCTTGGCCTGGCTCATTCATTGGCAATGGGTAATTGGCTCGTATGGAGAACGTGCAATAATCACCCTCAAATCGCAACTGGCACTCCGACCAGTCTGGATCTGTTGTTGATTTAGTGGTAACCCACCCTGGGTACGATGTGACGTACGCATTGATAGTGTTGAGTGGCGGGTTGGATGCGACCTCCCAGGACGCCAGTACCTTCCCCGCTTCATCTGACTCTGATGATGGACATGCTGGCCCATCGACCAGCATTGCGGTAGCACTATCTTCGTAAAGGAAAAAGCTGCCGTTATAGTATCTATCAGAGTAGGCAAGCAAACTTGAACGCTTACTGTATGTGCCATTTACCGTTTTAACACAAATGGAAAGTGCGCTACTATCCTGCACGGCGTACTTGTTAATATAGCTGAAGTGTATATAGCATCTAAAATTAGCGAACGTCCTGTTGCACTCACTGAAGTTGCTCGGATAAGTTTGATTCGGCTTGACTGATGCAGTTTGCTCCGCATGACTCAACTCGAATGAATAGCTATCGAAAATAACATTGTTAGAATCAATGGGATCTTTGTGCGACCTTAATTCAAACTCGTGATCACCTTCAGTCAAAGTCACTTTGCATAGAGTTTTACCATGACTCTGCCAATACTCAGCTGTGTACCAACTATTTACACCGCATATCAAGCCTCCGGTTTTCTTATTGTACAACCAAGCCCTGGTGTTAGATTGAACAGGAAGTTCAATCTCAACAGGAGCGTTTATATAGGGGATATTGGGCAAAACAGGCATCCTGGCTATATAACCTTGATAAACTGGCCTTGCCACCTCAATACTGAACGAATCAAGAAGCTTATTCTTATACGAACCTTCCCCAAGTCCTTCGCGCAGCTCGACTTTGTGAGATCCAATGCTTAAAGACACCCTCGTCCAATCGGCTGAATCAGGAATCACATATGAGAAACTGCCTTTATACTCTCCATCAATAAACACACTGGCCGCACTGCTTGACGTTCCAAGTCTTGAAAAAATAGTTGCACTACATTCTGATTCATCTATATGAATTAAACAGTCATCCGAAGTCTCACTAAAGTTGTTCGATTCAGATACCCGGCTAAAGAAATAGGGGCTTGCCAATTTCGTGTAATCTGTCGTGTTATAATATCTCGAATAAGAATAAACTCTTCCGAGCATGACATTGCCAACTACTTTCTGCATGGTGTGATTCATGATAAGCGTGTCCACAATCGGATCAGACTCGCTCTTGACCGAACCCTCCATCACCCTTAGTTCAAACACCACATCCTTTTCACCCTCACGGATAACCCCCGTATAGTTGTAATAGTTCCCGTTGTTACTACTGAGATTATTTGAACTAAATACATTATCAGACCTCCTGATATACAAGCCAGGATACGATCTGTGATTTGCAGCCCCCATTGCAGATAGTGAAACGCTCATAGAGGCTGAACAACTTCCGGCACCCGTGTAACTTATCTGACAGGTTAACGTGTCCTCGACAATACTTGCCGGGGTTTGGGCAGCTGGCATGACTCGCACAGATCCGGCATTTGCCGACCACATGCGCCGAAGTGTTGTTGTCTCAAGGGAAGACCTGGAAGGACACGTAGCATCGCCCTCAAATAAATGCAGGTCATACTCAACACCCACTTCAAAGCCATACCTCGTATTGGAGGCCATAGCTCCAGTTGTGCTGGTAACCAGTTCTTTTGCCATCGGCGTATTCGAATCACTTCTATACCAGCATTGCGTAACCCTGTTTGCATCAGTATCCCAGGTTAAATAGACGCCTGCCGAACAATAGGTAGAGTTAAAGTACGTCGAGCATGGATAGCCTTGCTTCACCACGGGTGAAACTGACTTCATGGTTAATGAATGTGGTTCATTGACGTTTACATCAACTTCAATCCTGTCCAACACCTCATAGGGGCTCGCATGCTGCCTGGCCTCGATCTGATACCGCTTATTCGATGTAATCCCGCTTCGACCAAAACCAACGGGGCGACTGGCAATGCCAGTGGCGAATGAGGCCCACTGCCCCTCGGTTTCATTTGTAATTTCTCGATAATAGAGCGACGACGTTGTATTTGAATTAACAGTTATCGTAATAGTGCAGGAGCCATTCCATGTGTCGGACGTGCAGCTTGGCGCCGAGGACAGCTGGGTAAAATAGCTGGGGCGAAGGGCCGAGAGCGTTATTTTCGATAGGACGGCATTGGTTACATCATCACCTTCACGAAGCAGGAATTCAGATTGTCCTGCCGGCACCATCACCTCAACTGTAGAGAGATTGTGACCGCTCCACAACCTCTGGCCTTGCGCATTCCAGATGGATGACAATGGTGATGTGGTTTCAACCTTCACGGCAATTTTGCATTCATTTTTTGAATAGAGCATATTGCAGCTATCGCGAAGCACAGGGGTGAGTGACCCTGTGTGCATTGGCCTTGTAGCAGTCAAGCGTAGGCGCGCCAGCAGTGGATTCGAGTAGCGAGGTATCCCGCCGCCATGAACACGTAGGCTGTAAATGTTTTCTGTCGAGCCCATGCCATCATGGTTCAGGACGGGCACTTCAACGGTTCCAGACTTTGAACCACCGGCTACCAGCGTTCTGGTTCGATCATCCCAGATACTCGCGCGCTCTGTAGCACTGTAATCGACTTCAAGCGTACATCTACCTCGCTGATATCCTGCCTCACACTCTGATGAACCTTTGGCCCTCATGGAGCCACTATGATCTCCAATAACCGCCTTGATCGGCTCCCTGGCCAGGATGTCTCCCGCACCACTGTCGCCAAGCCGCAAGTCGATAAAGCCACCATCCAGACCAACCTCAACAAAGTCGCTGCCTCCTGTTCGTAGCGATGAGTAGGGTTTCTCTCGCATCCACACCCGACCTACGTCATTGGTTGTCCACTCAACATAGACTTCGCAGACCCCAACCTCTTTGCTGGTTATGCAGCTGTTACCATCGGGAAATGTGATTGAGCCAGTAACAGGCTTTGCTCTGTGGCCTTTGGTGACGGTTGCTGACAACACGCTGCCTGATTCGGAATCTCCCTCTCTAAGCTCATACACTGTCGAGAAATCAAAGGCATAGCCTACGACCGAACCAGATTTCTTGGCCGACCCCATCGGAACAAGCCCCTTGGAGGTTCTTTGCCAGACCCTGGCTGACTCCACGTTTTGACTTGTCCAGCTTAGGCTTACCTCGCATGAATCCATATCGGTGTAGATTTGACAATCACCATTTTCGGAAGCGGATAATTCACCCGTCTTCTCCTGAGCTGATCCATCAGTTCCGTCCCATATGGCAGTAAGGTCAACTGAATCCAGTAGCCTGGCACCCTGCTCCTTTCCGTCATGCAGGGAATAGGTCAGTGTCTGCTCATAACGCACATAAGCCTCAACGAAGCCATCATATCCATAGGCGACATTGAAGGATTTATCATCAGTGGTTCTCCAGAGCGATGCCTGGTGATCAAGATTGGTAAGCCATATCAAAGGAATTTTGCAGTAGCCATCCTTACTCGGCAGGCGGCACGTATAGCCTTTTGGCGCCACGATGACGGCATCCACTTTTTCATCGAAATACTCTCCCTTGCCAAAATTCAACTCAGGGACATATTTCTGAAAAATGAGTTCTGCTTGAGCACTATAAGAACACACCAATAACGCAACAAGCATGAATAGGGAATTTATTATTTTAGTTTTCACGCGATTCACCCTTCAAAGTACTCTGACTTTAACAAAGCAGCAACGCTGTTTCAATATATGGTTTTTAAATTCAATAAATGGCATGAATTTAACTTATATGCTCTTATTGACTAGCCTGCGCTCCACATCACCACGAATACAAGGATGCATCACACGCAGGTGAATTCTAGCCCCTGCCTCGCAAAACAGCTGTTATTGACAGGCTGTCAATTCATGCGTATGATTACGCCCATCAACCCCCGAAGGAATCTTCACATGTCCAGCAACAAAGCCTTGAGCTACCTCAACCAGGCCGTTTCCACCCTCACCCAGCTGGGCGTGGCCGAGAAGCAGGAAGACCTGCCTGTTCAGAACCTGATCGCTCAAGTCAGTGAATTCGGCTCCGATCAGGCCATGTCCATTGCGCTGGTGCTGGCTCGCCAGGGTGTATTCAATGAAGTAGTTCGCCAGCAGATTTCAGGCATGGAAGTCGCCAACCGCTATGAGGTAATCACCTCCAGCTTCACCTCTATCCGCGAAGACACGGGTAAGCAGCTCAAGTACATCGAAAACGGCAAGGTCGGCTTCTTTGACAAGCTGGCCATGAAATGGCGCGACATGCGCAAGGGCACCATCCCGGCGCGCTTCGAAAAGATCAAGACGGTCTATGTGGACGTATCCAAGTCCCTGCACGGTCAGCTGGATCGTGAAACGCGCATTCTCAATGCCTATGCCGACTTCCGCTTTGCGCAGAAAGACGCCGAAAGCCAAGCCCATGTTCTGCTTGAGAATGCAACCAAGGCGCTGGAAGTGGCTCGTCTTGAGCTTCAAAGCGCACAGAGCGATTTGGACACAAAAACAGCTGTTGGTGTTTCTGATCAGGAACGCTCTCAACTGGAGCTGGCACGCGACGAGAAAATTCGCGCCCATCAGCTGGTCGATGAACGCTATCAGATTGCCAAGGATCTGGCCGATCAACTGCGTGTGGCCTACAACGCCTCCGAGTTCGTGTTTGCTCGCCTGAAGCAGACCAATCAGGTCAAGAATCGCCTGTACAACCAGGGCGTAACCTTCTTTGCTACAAACGAGATCGTCTTCACCGGCCAGGCGGCTGCATTCAACTCGACCCAGGGCCTGCATGAAGGCACCCAAACCCTCAATGCCATGAAAGATGGCATGAACAAGGGCCTTGAAGAATTGGCTAGCATGGGTGGTCGCGTGCTTGAGGAAGGTCTGCGCGCCGGTTATGGCCCAGGACTCAAGGCCGATTCGATCAAGAAGCTGGTTGATGCTGTTGGCGACTTCCAGGAAAGTAGCTACAAGCTGATTCAGGAGCTGCGCGTCGAGGCGACTCAAAACGCCAACGAAGTGGCCCGCATCTCCGAAGAAGGCAAGCAGCGCTTTGCTCAGCTGGTCGGCAAGACAGCTGCCTACGCTAAATAAGAGAGACGACGATGACCATCCTCAATACCCAGGCCGCGATGAATGTTGCTCTGCTGGTCGATCAATACCGGCATCAGCGTCAGGCGATGGAGAAGTACCTGAATCAGCATGAATCTCGGGCTGAGCTTGAAAAAGCACTGACCGAATTCTATCAGCGCCAGGGCATCACTGATGTGACGCCCGAGATGATCAAGGCTGGGATTGAGGCGTACGAAAAGAACCGCTTCACCTATAAGGGTGTTCAGGGTGGATGGATGGCTCAAAAGATCGCCAGCCTTTACCTGCGTGCATTCAAGTATCGTGCAATCATCAGCGTGGCAGCACCGGCCATTGTTGTGATTATGGTCAGTGCGCCTATCATCGGGACTGTTATTCACAAGTCTCGCGTGGATGCTGAGCTGAAGGCGCTCACTGTCGAAGCTGAGCAGTTTGGGCGAAAGAACGCCGATGTTACGGTCAAGGCAGTCCAGGCTACGCAAGATGCTGGCACGCTGCTTGAAGCCCTACCCATTGAAAAAATGCAGCATGCCAATGGCCTTGCGATGACAATGAAGCAGGGAGTTCGTCATCATATGGTCGAGCTCTCTTCATTAATCGCTTCTGATACTGGTTCAAAATTTGAACTGGCCAAGCCAGATGGTTCGACGGAAACGCTCGAAGCGGAATCGGCTCGCTGGCTCAGTTATTTCAATAACCGCAAGACCTATATGGCTGATATTGCCAAGCGGACGGGGGAGCTGGAGAGTGCAGGCAAAAACCTCGAAAGCCTTGTGAATGCCGATCTTGATTTTCAAGCGATGGAATCGTCTGAGCTCTATCGTCAATACAAGCAAGAGCCTGACATCATCACTCAGCGCGCTGGAACCCTCTTGAGCATCAAGTCGGGGCAAGGCAAATCGGCTCAGGATTCGATCAAGAAGATCAACGACACACTTGTTTTGAAAGACAGCAGCAAAGCCCTGCTTGCCATGATTGATGACGTCGCACCAACCCTTGGCGCAGGCTTCAAAGACCAGGCTGGCACCAATCGGCTCAATGCACTGATTGAAACAGCGCGCCAGGATGCACGCTCGGGTAACACCAAGGGCTTTAACCAGACGCTTGATAAAATCAAGTCGCTTCAGGAGTACGTGTCCGCCGATCTGCGCATCAGGATCGTTGATCGCCCAGGGGTTGAATCTGGCTTTGCCAGAAACAATGACCGAACCAAGCGCTACTATGTGGTTCTGGAGGCGATTGATAGCAACGGCAAGGTGTTCAATCGTGAAGTCGAGAACGTTGAAACAAACGCTATCTCAGTCACGAATCGCTGGGGTCAGCGCGTTGATCAGGCTGTCTTTGAAAAGGTCAAGTCCGACAAGGTGGCGGACGGTGTCATCGACAATCCAGCCTTCGGCTCCAAGCCCGCTGGTCATTATGAAATCAAGTACAGCACGCCGACGCTTGGCTCGTCCGTGACACGCTGGTAAGGGAAGGGATCTGACCATGTCTATTCGTGGAAGCGATGTAAAAAGTAAAATCCAGTCCTACGTTGACAGCGCGGACAAGAGCAAGCGAGACATTGAAGTCAACCTGCATAAAACACAGGTTGAGCTCGAAACCATCACGCACAAGAAAATCGTGCTGATGCAGGCCATTGCCGATACGCAGATCGACTCGATCATCAGCGGCGAAACTGCTCGCGACGTTACCGGGCGCATCCGTGATGTGCTGGCTCAGCGTGAACAAGAGCATGACGGCATCGTGACTCAGATGGATGAAGCCCGCGAGCGCATCAAGCAATCTGAACTCGAAGTGGCTACCAACACCCGCATGCTTGCTGAAAAGCGCACGGCGGCTTCCTCTGAAATCGCGAAGGATGAATCCATCACGCTCTTGCGTGAACAGCTGGAACTCCTTGGCTCCGATGTGGCGCGCCTGAGTGAGACACTCGATGCGACCGCTGATGAGTGCCGGGCCAAGCTCAAGCCATTCGACCAAAGCGAGGCGTTCAAGCATTTGCTGGGGCGCAAATTCGGTACAGCCGATTACAGTGGCATGGGGCCTTTTCGCCTCATGGATAAGTGGCTGGCCAAACGGATCGATTTTGATCAGTCTCGCCATGACTACGATATTTTGCAAAAGCTTCCGGGCCTTGCAGAAAAACGTCTTGATGAGCAGGTCAAGCTGCACAGAGAAAAAGCTGATGACCTGAGGGCCAAGGAGTATCAGATCCAGTCGAAGTTTGGCATTTCGGATGCTGAAGGTCGTCTGCGCAAGTCCGAGGATCGGCTGAGTGAGCGCCGACAAGCCATCTCGACCCTGCAAAACGCGCTAAACAAGCACCTGAACAACACAGACCCTTTGATGATGAGCATCAAAGAGTCCATGAGCAGCACGCTTGCCAAGCTCAGCATCCCGACCCTTGAGCGCATGACCAAGGCCACCAGTAGCCTGCGGGATGAACAAGCTCTGGATCAGTACAAGGATCTGACCGCTGCCGAGGAGCGCCTTAAGGTTCAGGAGCAGACGTTGCGCATCAGGCTTCGCGAAGCATCTGACACGTTCCGCCGTGCCAAGGAGCTGCGAGATCACTTTGTTCGCAGTTCCTATGACAGTGGAAATCGTCGATTCCGTGAGTCATTCGATGTATCTGACTTCATTAATGGCTACATCGCAGGCTCCCTGAGCCAGCATGATATCGACTCACAGGTGCGCAACAGCTCGACGTATCGAGAGCCTGAAGTCATGCGCAGCAGTTCAAGCTCAAGCAGCGCCTGGTCTACGTCAGACAGATCTTCCAGTTCATCTTCCTGGTCGACCTCTGACTCTATTTCGGGCGGCTCTACCTGGGACACCTCGGATCGCTTCTAACTAAACAACTTGTCAATAAAGGTGGTCACAATTATAGTGGTCACCTTTCTGGAGAACCTCATGACCATCAAATCTGATCGCTGGATCAAGCAGCAATGCATCCACCCTACTCGCCTCAATGTCCCCGGTTATGGCCTACAGCCACACGAGGTTGGTCAGGCTGAACATCTTCTCTTCACCCCCCTCCCCGGCCTTGAGCACCTCTGGCGGGATTGGAAACCGATGCTCGAAGGCTTCAATCCCGCTCAGGTGCGCTACGAAACGCAAGGCAATCTTGATGTGGCCAAAAAGATCATCAGCTACGGCACCAGCAGCTACGGTTACGATGTGCGATGCGCCAATGAGTTCAAGGTGTTCACCAACATCCATTCGGCAGTCGTCGATCCGAAGAACTTCGATGAAAAAAGCTTCGTCGATATTCAAAGCGATGTGTGCATCATTCCACCAAACTCGTTCGCCCTCGCGCGAACTGTCGAGTACTTCCGCATCCCGCGTGACGTACTGACGATCTGTCTGGGCAAGAGCACCTACGCTCGGTGTGGCATTATCGTCAATGTCACTCCGCTTGAGCCCGAGTGGGAAGGTCACGTCACGCTTGAGTTTTCCAACACAACAACCCTGCCTGCCAAGATCTACGCCAACGAAGGGGTCGCTCAGATGCTGTTCCTTCAGTCCGATGAGGCTTGTGAAACCTCCTACCGTGATCGTGGAGGCAAGTACCAGGGACAGCGCGGCGTTACCCTTCCCCGCTCCTGATACGCAACCCCAAGCCCCGAGATGCCTGGATGACACCATTGTGTGCCAGACCTCTCGGGGCTTTTCTGTCTGTGCTCGCCGGACTCATTCAGCCTTGGACTTTGGCACTCGAATGAAGCTCGTTATCCCATTTTCAATTTTGCATACGAGATCGTAATCCTGCTTTACGAGTCGCTTCTTGTTTAGTTTAAATTGTCTATCAAGCTCAGTTGGCGAAACACCCTCACTGATCGCCTTTAACAACGCGAGGTCGTGAGCCAAACAAATCCCCGTATAGCGCCCCTTGTGTAGCGTCATGCTGACAACAGGCATGAAGACATCGTTGGCCATTGCCCCAATATCTAAGGAATTGACTAACGTTTCTTCTGGATAGCATCGTTTTAGTGGGGCACCCTCAACTTGCGGGGCTTGGGCGATCAGTCTGAAACTCAGATTCTCTCCAGTTCTACAGAAGGTCGAAAAGTGTTCGGGCGGCACGAATCCATCACGAACAATTTTGTCATACTCCAGATAGTCTGAAAAAACACCCTCAATTGCTGCCAGGTCTGATAGGTGTGAAATGGAAATATTTAAAGCAGATCGACTATTAAATGAATCTGATCCCAATGAAACACATCCATGCATTACATGCGGAACAGAATCATCTGTTCCAACCATGAACGGTGAGCCATCTAGATGTACCCTGCAAAAAAATACATCAAGCAGCCCACTGGCATTTCCAAGGCGGTCATATATCTCTTGAATATTGGTATTGGGCGTTCTAATTAAGGGCATGTTGTCAAGCTCCTGCGATATAGTTATTGCAAGAAATTATCATGATGTATTACAAATAACCATTCCATTTGATATTTATTGCAAGAGCTGTCGTTAAATTTACAGCCGCATGCACTTAATGCAGGTAAATGCCTTTGTCCACTATTGGGTGATCCACCCCTGCTTCTTGTGAAAATGCTTCCAAAAGCATTAAACTATTAGAAAAAGGAGTCCGTAATGGCTGATTCATACGTTTTGTTTCGAAAAGTAGTACAAGGCTTTGCAAAATCTGAATATGAAGACCAATGTTCGCTGGAGCTTGACCTGGACGAGCTTCGAAAAGATCAGGATTATCTAGGCCATGCGGTTGTTGCTGACTTTATCGACGAGTCACTGGCTAATCTGTTCAAGTCAAGTCCAATACTGGCAGGCAATGATAAGTGTAATCCCTGGAATGTGCCAGAAACGCGGCTGGATCAAATTGATAGCTTCCTCAATTTCATCAAGAAAGATATTCGTGACGGAGAAGCCATGCTTCTTAGTGATATGTCTAAAAAGCGTTTTGGCCATACCCGGCTACTTCTCAAAGAAGGCAAGCGGCACGAGGTCATTGAAAACTTAATAAACACCTGCGCCAGCAACAGTAGCAATTTACTCTCTGCCGTAGCCTGCCGAATTATCTCGCAAGAGGCAGATGAAGTCATATCGAGAATTGAAAACCTTGACGCTAAAAAAGATTGTGTTCGATACCTTGAAAATGCAATTGGCCGTACTCGCCTACTAAAGGTCGGTAGTTCCAAAATCCGACACCAGCTGTCAAAAGTCGATTTTGAACTTTAGGCTTTAACTTCAAAAGTTAGGGGCATGCATCGGCAATTGCAGCAATCAATGCAGTAATTGCCGAACACTTAAATCTCCATATCAGATGAGATCCAAGACCTCTTGATTTCCGGGTCTTGCCACTTTATGGTCTTCAAAACCTTCATGCCAATGTCGTTCCAGCCTGAGAAAGCGTCATCATACGTTTTTTTGGAGATATGCGCGAATGCGCTCCTTGTTTCTTTGTCCGCAATCATCTTGTGTATGAACTTGTCGAACCTTTCAGTTCTGTAACCGCTTGGGCTTGCAATACTTAGTCTAAGCAGCTCGTCAACGACCCTGCGACTTGACATCTGTCCGGCATAGGTATCGCAGATTCTATTGCAATCCTCATCATCTCCATTGTTCAGTGCGAAAACAATGTGATTCTGCATAGCAATGGGGTTAGAGGCAATTCTGTTTTCTGGCCTTATATATATTTTTTCAAAAAGCTCTACATTTTTGAGAAATCTGTTGTTTTTCCGTACGCTAATGTCAGCAATGACGCAATTATCTTTGCTGATAGCCAATGCGTACTCACGGTAGCATTCGACAAGGGAAGTTATCTGCTTTCTTCGACTGACTTTTTTGTAGAGTTTTTCTTCCTGCCCATTTAAAGCCCAATGCTTCATCAGACCCTTGTAATTTTCGTCGCTTAGGGTTAGTGAATGCATTCCCGTGCAGAATGCGTCCATGCAGAACGCCGCGTTTATATTGGCATGCGCGGGTAGCCGACTAAGGTCAACGCTTCGTCGATAAGCCACAGCACCTTGTAGCCTTGATACGACTTGCATATCGTCAAGAATCTCTTTGTACAAATCCTTTGAGTATTTATGAATAGCCAGGAACAAGCTGGTCGTGCATTGATCATAAATCATGTGCTTCAAAACGCCATGCTTTTCTTTTTTAAAAAACAGTCCATCCACTACGAACTTGTTAAAGAACTCAGGGTCTTTCTGAGTGATTTCTACAGCCCTATGCGGTTTTCCAATAAAAAGAGAAGTGAGTAGATTGGTGTAAAATCTTTCAAGTCCTGAAGAGTAAATGGCATCACTTCCAAGTGCAGCGGTAGCCCAGTAATTTTCCTTTATATTTTTGAAAAGAGACTCAACAAGATCAGCTGGCGGGGTCTTGTTAAAATTAAATGATGTGCCTGACAAATCTTTAGCAACGATAACGCCGCCCAATTCGATTGCCTTTCTTGCCAGTGACAGATTTGGGTTTCGTGCGTCATCATAGAATGCACTTAGTATAGACCTGCTGAAAACGGCTGGATTTGGGTATACTTCATAATACCTTTCCAACAAATCAAGCTTGTATAACAAGGGCGCCAGCGATTCAATTGTTCGCTTGGCGATTTCTTGAGCATGAAAAGCCTCGACCCTGGAACGCGGATTACCGGAACGGTTTGCCACAGCATTTTCTATCAGCTCAATGCCTTCCTCAATCGTTTGCGTAATGGACTCTATTTCACGTCCATTCAGATAATTTGTGATTTTCTTATTAAAGTCTTCAAGTGTCATCAGGCTTTTCATGATCTCTCCTGCTTTTTTATATCATAACCAGTGGTGCTTGGCATTTCATATACCATTTAATGCCAATTTGTCGGAGGGCTTGTCTCAATAGCTGATTTACTGTTAGATTTTAATCATGGATATTTTTGTTGTTGCATTATTTTCAAGCTGCAAAATTAGCTTAAGTGCCTCACTGTCGCTCACGGAGAGTTGCGACAAAAGACTCGCGCTTATGGATTGAAGGTGAGCATTCAGATCAATAAGTGCAGCAGTCTCTTCAGCCGAAAGACCTGGGGTGGCCGCAATAGAGGCCAAACGCTCAGCGCTTTGAGCAATACGACTGAGACTTTGTTCAATTGTTTTTAGCATGTGGTACTCACTCTTTATATTCAAATTATGTCACGGAAATCGTATGAACAACATCCTTGAAACCAGAAATGAAGTGCTTCGAGATTCAGCCAGTCTCATTCAATCTCACCGCCCCGTAAAGTGGGGTGGATGGCCAACAGCACGAAAATCCACAGACCCATGGCTTCTGATGTATGGGACTGCATTGACCGTCATTACCGGATCACTGGCTATTGCCGCCCTGAGTCCGGCGCCAGCCCCCATGGTCATAGGCGCAGGCATGATCGGTGGAGTCGCCTCAGGGATTTCGGCTTTCGTTGCCCGTACTGGGCTAACATTGGCAACAAAAGCATTTGACCTGATACCTAACAAGCAAGAGCGACTTGTAAGCACAATCAATCGCATACACCTGGCGGGGGTTAGCCTGGCTGCCAACATCGGGTTGAATGATAATGCCAAGGCGATAATTGAAGAGGGAAAGTCAATTGAGCAATATTTCCTAAAGAACCACGACCAGATATTTTCAAGCACCCCAGGCGACAATCAGGCATCTCAGCAGACGATGGCTAGGATCATCAGCGACATTGTGAACGATAAGTTACTGCGGCATGAAAATACGCCCATTAGCCTCAAGGACATTGAATCGGTCATCGATGCCCATGAAATAAAGCCGGTCAACAATACGCTCAAACGAGCGATTGAGTTCTCCAACGAAGGTAAAACCAGCCTTGGCTTTGACAGCTCCCTGCTCAAGGTGCTCGACAAGCCTCAGCAAAAAGCACCTGCTGATCCAGCCCCAAGCCGATAGGCTCGTGGTGCTATTGGAAAAGATCTGGCGTATTGCCGATCAATCCGATTCCCAGCGAGCTCACCGGTTTGCCTTCACGCTTGGCTCGTACGATCTCCCCTGTTTGACCCATGGTGATCTCGACTGCCCCAGCCTTGACCGCAAGCGCACGCTTGCTAATGGCAATGTCGTAGTGGCTCTTTGGCGTGCCTGGATACTGGCGCCAGCGCCTGGTCAATTAGATCTCAAGCTCATCGATAACGTACAAACCAGCCACTGGCAATGAGGCCCGCTTCACGACGTTAACCTTCACGTGTTTTTGCTCTCACTATGGGTGCACTTATTATTTTATGGATGATATTGACACGATTTTATTTTGAGCTTATTGTTTTGAAATCCGGCACAAAATTATAAGAAAGAGGTGTCAACGTGAAACGCATCGTCGCGGCTTCAGCGCTATCCCTGTTGGCGTTAAGCATTATCCCAATATCTGGTCATGCAGGCATTTTTTCGCTAAATAAGTCGAACCAAACGCAGCAGAGTTCGATTTCTCAAGACACCCATCTACCTAGAATCTCTCATATCGGAAACGTCAGCACACCTGTTTCAAATGTTGGCAAGCAGAGCGAAATAGAAATCTACAGCCCAATTAATCCTGTAAATGTCCAGTACGGGATGTATTTCAATGAGGCTATGCGCGCTATCCTTCCAGAAGGATGGTATCTTGCGTATGCGAGCACTGAGCCTTTCACAGCGCCAGCACGGATCGACTTCGTGTACGGCGAGCCATGGACTGAGGTACTCAATGATGTAGGCATGCGCTACGGCTTTCAGTTTACGCTTGATTGGAAAGCCAAGGTTGCCACCCTTTCGATTGTTGAGCCTTTGACTGCCTCGAATGATTTCACCTACTGGATCAAAAAGGCTGTTCAGGCAAACAAGGGTCAGGTATCGACCGAAGCCACCAAGCGTGTAGCACAACCCGACGCCAAGTCGTTGTCCAATACCCCTGTTGCCGTAAAAGCGCCTGAGTCTGTCAGTAGCGTCAAGACCATAACGGTTGCATCCGTGGCACCCGCCCAGCCAATGCCCCATACACCCAGCCCTGCTGCGACTGCTGACGCATCGAAAGTGGTGACCGTGCCCACTATCTCTCCAGCGGTGCCAAAAGCGTCTCCAGCGACCATTCTGCAAGCGCCTGCTTCAGTGACTCCTGCCAAGCCTGCTGTTGATCTCAATACATGGTCGATTAGCCCAGCAGACCGCACCATTCGCGAAGCACTGATCAAGTGGAAGGAAAAGACAGGCTGGACATTCGAGGTTGAGCATTGGGCTGTTGATAGGGACGTACCGATTTCAGCGAGCGCAGTTTTCAAGGGTGAATTCAAAGATGCGGTTCGCTCGCTCGTTAGCGCGACCGAGCTTGGCGACACCCCTCTTCAACCCTGCTTCTATTCCAATAAAGTCCTCAGGGTCATCCATTTCAACGAAGTCTGTGACGGTGCCAAGTGATCATGAAAGCCAAGCAATTATCAAAATTCAAAACATCACTGCTTAGCGTTGCAGTCTCCGGCGCGCTCGTTGGCTTATCAGGCTGTTCGGTTATAGATGAAAAGCGCGAATACGAGCAGCAGGCAACCTCCTCATCCATCAGCACTTCGAGGCTGATCAATGAAAATAATAAAGGGTTGAGTATCGCGGCCAAGCGTCTTTCTCAGGAAGTCGACAAGCCTTACATCATCAGTAAATCGGTTCCATTGTCACGCGATATGCAGCTACCACCAGCATTACGAGGCGAGATAAACAGTGTCATGTTGTACCGTGACGAGGCCGGTCTTCCCACCATTGCCAGTCGCATTCAGGATGCAACCGGAATTCTTGTCAAAATCACGCCCGATGCACTGCTACCTTATGAGGCATTCATGCCCCGCTTGGACAAGAAAGAGGTCGACACAGAGCTCAAGGACTTCCCTGCACTGTCTGACTCATCGTTTGACATGATGATGAACAATGCCCTGTCATTTGACCAGGCACGTTCTCAAGGCCCTACCTCCGTTGGTTACGGAAGACAATCACCCAACCCCCTTCCGGTTGGTCAACACAAGCTACCTACCCTTCTCGATGCAATCGCCATCAAGTTTGGCGTTTACTGGAAATACGACCCAGCCATCTCGGCCCTGGTGTTCTATCGCACCGAAACCCGTTACTTCGAGATCAAGGGTATTGAATTAAAATCCTCATCAAGCATGACGGTCGGCTTGTCCGGTAAGCTTGACGGTTCAGGTTCGAGAGGCGTCGCCAGCAAATCGAACGCAAGCATGGCGCTCGAAGATGATAAGAAAGGCCCAATGGATGCCATCATCAATAAGATTGAGCAGTTCATGACCCTGCCCGGCAAGATTTCAGAAGGCAGCAACGGCCTTCTGGTGGTCACCGACACCAAAGAGGCTCTGGACAATATCGCCGCCTACATCGAAGCTGAAAACAATATTCGCTCGCGAACTATTGAATTCATGTTTGAGGAGATCACCATCGAAAATCTGTCCAGCTCTCAGGCGGGTGTTGACTGGGATATTGCCTTCGGTTCAGCAGGAAACGGGAACAGCTTCAATATAAATGGCCTCAATTCATTGCTAGAGCAGGAAGGTTCTGCGCTTGGTATTGGTGCCAAAGTTGGCGCGGGTCAGTGGGCAGGCTCATCTGTTGCCATCCAGGCGCTGAGTAAGATCGGCACCATTGTTGACCGAAAAACCAACACATTCGGCTCCAATAACGGCCAACCTGCTACATCTGGGAGGCCCGCAAAAATCAAGTACATTGACAAGCTTGAGCAGACCAAGAGCTACTCCGACAACTCGGCGCCAACCGTATCGGTGAGCCAGGCTGAAGAAGTCTCTGGCCGCCTGCTGACCGTGCTTCCTCATGCTTACAGCAATGGAGACATTAACCTTGCCATCAAGTACGACAACACCCCTGACCCTGTGCTTGAAAAGCAGACCCTTCCAGATGGCAGCTACGTACAGTCGCCAAAGACCCGTAGCGAAGTACTTGTCCGCTCAACTATCGTGCGCTCAGGGCAACCCTTTATCGTCAACGCCTACACACACAAGAAGACAACATCAGATGAGCGCCGTATCGATAAGACGCTGAGCAAGATCCTGGGGGGTTCCGACGTAGCGGAGAAAAGTGAAGTGCTGACCGTCATGGTTCTGACTGCATATGTAAAAGAGCGTTGATCATGACAGTCGGCTACCTGATCCAGGATATTAACCCAACCAGGAAAATCGTCTTTGGCATACGCTGGCTGGCGCTTATTGGTTCGAACCTTGAGAAGCAGTCGCTTCATAAGGCCTTGGAGCTCAAGTCCACTCACTACACTCAGGCGGGAAGCAGCTCATCCGCCGCAGGCTTTGTGAAACTCAAGCGCCAACCAAAGAAAGTCAAGCTTTATTCTGCTGGCGCCATTTTCGCGCAAAGCCATCCTAACGGGGTCTTTCTCTCGCTTGTAGAGCTTGATGATAAGCGCTGTTGGGTCATCGCATCGCATGACGGCGTAGTGGTGACAGGCACTGACATCATCTGCTCGCGTGAAGAGGCCGATCTTCATATCAGCGATCTTAGAAAGCGGTATGCAAACGCGATTGTCGTAATCGACGACATCGACATCACTCAGTACTGCAACAGCCGCTCCGAGCTCATAGGCACTAAGAACAAGTTCGAAACCGTACCACTATGGATAAAGATGGCATTCTTTGGCGTGATAGCCGTCGCAGGCTATGACGTTGGTATGAGCCAGTTCAAGAAATATCAGGATGCCAGGATTGCCGAACAAAACCCGATGCGCCACGTCGATGCCCACAAGGAATGGGCCTTGAAAATTCAGGAGTCCAAGACAAAAATCAAAGTCGATGGCAGGCGTGGACTGGACGCATTGTATTCTGCCATTGGGAAAATCCCCCTGAAAGTTGGCAGCTGGGTGCTTGGCGAGGTCGGATGTGATGCGGTAGATAAAGGGTTTAACTGCTACGCCATCTACGCTCGATCTAATGCGTCGTCCAACCGATCATTTGCCGACCAGGCACCATCAGGCTGGACGACCAAATGGGTTGATCTAAACACCGTAAGGGCCAGCTGGCTCATGACTGCCGAGCGAAAAAATCTGGCTGATACGATCATTAGAAGTGAAGAACAAATTCAGATCGATCACATCAGCAAAACCCAGCTTGTCATGGCCGCTATTAATGAAATAAAGATTCAGACACCCAAGAAAATCAATGTGGAAGAACCTTATGCACAAAATGCAAAGGGTCAGCGCACAAAGATTCCATTCCCCGCCAAACCCGCAGATGATCTAAAAATACCCACAGTGATTTCGTTCTCATTGAGCAGCCCAATCAGAACTTTATCAATATTGCCTATTGAAGAATCAACGAAGATCCTGTCAATTAATGTTAAGCTAAACCCCATTGAAAACGTAACGATCAATAAGAGCATGATAAGTGCCAAGCTTGTGGGTGAATACTATGCGCAATAATTTCACATCGAAATACGTACTCGCGCTTGCGGTGGCGCTGGCCATGCCTTGCTTTGCAGGCGAGGCCGATAATTCTAACTATCAAGAGATTTTTGAAAATGATGAATCTGGAACACCTGAGATTAAGTATGTAAAGGATCTGGTGATTCTTGACGCAAAGCTTGCCTCCTACGCGCAGGTCAGCATGGAGCAGCTCATTTTGGATAATCTACAGAAATACGAAGCAGCCACCACCCTGGCCGCCCCTGTGTCGCAGCAGGTTACAGACAGTGCCGCTGCCGAGGCTGATGCCACACTTAATGATGCCAAACCCATCGAAGTAGAGCACAAACCCATCGAAGTAGAGCAGCCAGAGCTTGTCATGGAGCCTATCGAAGATGAACCCAGGCTTCAGCTCGTTAGCATTTTTGGCACAGCCCCAAGGCTCTATAGCGATGTGCTAATCAATGACGCCAGGTATCGCTTCACTAATGGGTCGACAAGCACCAATGACATGGGTTACTCGCTTGACAGCATCGCGCCGCCCTGTGTAGCGCTCAAGCGCAATGACGCGCCAATTGAACTGTGCCTCGGCAAATAAGGTCATCCCATGCTTACTTTTTCTAACCTTGGCAAGAAATCCATAGCACATCAGGCTGATGCCAGCGCACCATCAAGCCTATCTGCCCAAGCGCTTATCTTTACCAGCCATGAAGACCTTGCAGGATTGCCATCACCTATCGCACGGTTTCGTGATGATCTCATTGGAGAGCAATTATCAACCAAAGTGTGCCCGGCACAGCTTGATTCTGGCCAATGGGTCATATTCGTCACCCCTGACTACATCAATAGCGACCTTGTAAAAACCGCTGAAGAGAAAAGCATCATTGAGGGCGGATCAAAGCAAAAGCCGCTGATTCAAATGATTACACCGACACTGCTATTGACCCTGCGTGAAGACGATCCAAGCAAGAGCAGCAGCTACCGTGAAAAGGAAACCGTAACCGCATACAAGGCGGCCTTTCACGAAATCATAACCTGGGGCATTCGAAACAACGCATCCGACGCCCATCTGAATGTTCACCTCAATGAGCCATATTCTCAGGTTTGCTTTTCAATCGAAGGAAAATACATTGCGCCTGAACGATGGAAAATCAAAACCGACAGAATGATTGAGATTCTGAACGTAGCCTGGATGGACAGCAAAGGAGGATCATCCCCCGTTTTCAGTGCAGACTCCGAGCAGCAGTGTCGTATCGAGGTACTGGTTGATCATTCACGCGTCATGGCGCGCTGGGCATCACTTGCAACAGACAGTGGCCCGTCAGTCACGCTTCGGCTGCTCAGAATCGACGTAAAAAGCGTTAACAAGAGCCTGGCAGATCAGGGCTACTTACCAAGCCAGATCAAAATGCTTGAACGCGTCCAGATGAGTGAGGGTGGCTCGTTCATCATTGCAGGGGTTGTCGGATCGGGTAAGTCAACCACGCTTGCCAACCTGCTAAGCGCCCTACCTAACACTCGCAAGGTCATCACTCTTGAGGATCCAGTCGAATACCGAATCCCAAACGCTCTTCAGAACACGATTTCGCGTTCACTTGAGGGCAATGATAGCCAAGCATTTGAATCAAAGCTAAGAACCATCAAGCGCTCAGCACCTCATGATCTGATGATCGGTGAAATCCGAGACCCTGAAACGGCCAAGGCATTTGTCGACATCGTGGGATCGGGTACGAGCATCTACAGCACAGTTCACGCGAAATCAGCCATGCATATACCTGAACGCTTGAGTTCATCGTCCATTGGTATTCCAAGAGACCTGCTTGGCTCTCCCGGCATTCTGAACCTTCTCGTGTTTCAGGCCCTTATCCCAACCTTGTGTCAACATTGCGCATTGCCCCTCGACACACTTTGCGAAAAAGGTGGCCAGGACATTCGCGGCATCATGCATGACCCTGCTCACTGGAAGGCCTATAAGAAACTCATCGGCGGTATGTACAGCGTTAGTACTGATCAACTGAAGGTCAGAAACACTGATGGCTGTGAGCACTGCAAGAGAGCCGATCTACCAGAGCTCAATGGCTATTCAGGCAGAACGGTGGTGGCCGAGATGATCGAGCCTGGTACAGACCTCCAGGTGCTTAAACTCATTCGCAACGGCGATACCATTGGCCTACAGCAGTACTTTGAAAACTACCCAAAGGCGCCGATCAATGACCCTGATATGACCGGCAAAAGTCTAATGGAATGTGCAGTTTACAAGATGCTAATGGGGCTTTTCGATCCACGTGACGTTGAAGTAAGAACGCATTCATTTGAAACCGTTGCCCTGCAAAAGGGGTATAGGCCATGACACTTTTGCGCAGAAGAATGGGCCAATCAGTACGCACGAATGAGGATGCGATTCCCTTCGCGGTGAAAATCGCCTCAATCCTCTTTGCCTCCAAGCGCAGTGACTACTACCTCTATCTTGCTGACATGATGGAGGGCACACGTGGCTCTATGTCGCTCAAGCAGATCCTGGCAGGCGATGCACAGCGCTACGCTGGTACGACCCGTGGCACATTGGCCAAACATTGGCATGAGCGTTATCAGGAAGGCGGAAGTCTTAAGCGCACCTTTGCAGGCACACTGCCTCGTGAAGATATCGCAATCATGGATATGCTTCAGAGCCTGGGCTTTGAAGGCGCCCTTGAGGAAGGACTCAGGGATATGGCGCGAAACAGGCTGTTGATCTCCAAAGCCAAGGGCACCATCATAACCACCTTGATGGCCTCAGTGGTCTGTATGGTTATGCTTCTGGCCTTGGTCTTTGCCATGCCCTCCTACACCACGCCAAAACTGGCACAGGCTTTCTCGATTCTGCCACCTGATCAATACCCGATCTCTGCCAAAAAGCTATTTGCTTTTTCTGAATTTGTCACCGCGTATTGGTCACTCATATCTCTTGGCGTCATCGGCCTTGTAGTGGGCATAGGCTTGTCGCTTGGAAGAGTCACTGGCCCTGTTCGTCAGCTTCTGGATAAGTATGGCATCATCTGGGGCATGTACCGTGACTTTCAGAGTATCAGTTTCCTATCCAACCTTGCCTCCCTCGCCCGCAAGCGAGGAAACACCTCGCACAAGCTCAGAGATGCCATATTGCTGCAACGAGAAGGCGGCAGCCTATGGAAAAGACACCATGTCGACAAGATGATCGAAATGATTGATACGGGAGAATCTGGTGCGCCATTGTTCTGCACCGGCATCCTGGTCAAGGAAATGGAGTGGTATATCGCTGACCTTATCGAATCCAGAGGTCTGGAAGATGCGCTTCAGTTCGTAAGACTCAGGCTTGAAGACCGGGTGATGAAAAAGATCACACTGCAAAGCACTCTGTTTAGCTGGGTACTGATGATTTCAGCCATTGTGGTTGCAGGCTATCTGATGTTCTGGCATATCGCCGTTATTGATGATATGCGCTACGCCCTGCAAAACTTTTTGTCTTGAACAAAAGTAACGAATTACGCTTATTGACAGTAACTACGCTTCATGTTCTATTTGATACCAATAACAATAAAAAATGAGGGCTGCATCATGAAAAACGCCAGAAATCTATCTGGTTTCAAGGGTAAGAAATCCCAGCGGGGTAATTACCTCCTCTCCATCGGCATGGGTATCATGGTCATGGCCATCCTTGCCGTTTGGGGCGTCCCCAAGATTAAGGACTACCTGATCGAAGGTGCCATTCCATCTGTTGCCGAGGAAACGCAGCGCTTTATCGCTAAGGTCAAAATCAACTCAGCAGGTTCAGGCACTGAGCCTTTCACCGGACTCGATCAAGAATACTTTGCACGTGCCGTGCGTGGCGGTTCCTTGCAAGTTGGTGACGTATCCGGTCAAGGCACCGGAGGTGAAGTCGTCCGTCATGGCTTGGGCGGCGGCTCGGCTGGCACCATTGAAATTTCAGAAACAGGTGATGCCTTCGCCTTGACATTTGAAAACGTTAACCAGGCAGCCTGCCCTTCTTTGGCCACAGCACTGCAACGCACGGTAGATGACATCAGCATCAATGGAACAGCTGTCAAGACAACTGATGACGACATGAACGTCGAACTTGCATACATCGCATCGACCGCAGCTTCGGCGTGCTCAGATGGTGACGTGAACGAATTCATTTTCACCATCAAAAACTGATAGGGCTTTGACCATGCGTTTGAAATCAATCCAGCAAAAAGGATTTGCGCTCACGTCGCTGATGATTGCTATTTTGATTTCGACGCTGCTCGCCGCTATTGCGGCAGGTAAATGGGCAACCTTGATAAACGAATCTGCTGCTGAATCGACAGGCAAGTATATGCTGTCGGTTCGTGGTGCCACCTTAAGCGCTATCTCTGCACACATCGATGCGCTTCAGAAGAATGATGTCAGTGGGCTTCCTTTGGGAACACTTCCAGAGCCTCCTTCGTGGGCAGTGTTTGAAGGTGACTCGACCGTTATTTCAGTTAGAGACCTTAAGAATGCAGGTTTTCTACGCTCCGATTTTCCTGATGCCCCGCCACTTGGCAGATCTGTTCATATCAGCCTTCAGCGAAGCGATGCAGCCTGTCCAGGCCTACATTGCTCTGTTGATGCCTACGTCTACACCTGCTGGCCCATCTCAACGGCAAAGCCACGAGGCTACATAGATATCGATACGTGCTCGCCACCCCCTAGTGGAGTGGAGTTCAACAACAACCTTATTGGAAGCGCCATCATGGCAACCAATGGTTATGGCGGCAGCAACAGCATCAACGCTTCAAAGTTTAATGGGCCATTGTTCAATATTGACTCAAGCGTCCTTGGTTTGCCCGCAAATAGCCCAGGACACCTGGCCGTTTCTGCATCGCTTAACAGCACCATGCATAACCAGTACGTGCGCCAGGGCGACACGAGAAACATCAGACTCCTCGGGGATCTTGGCGTCAAGGGCACTTTAACCACAGACAAAGGCATGAAGATTACCGAAAAGGCTGTACCAGGCGCCTCATGCAACGAAGAAGGCTTGTATGTAACAAGCGCCAACAATGCACTGCTGAGCTGCATGGGCTCTCGCTGGTTCCCGATGAATGCCTATTCGGTGCAATCCTCATCCATTCTGCAAAACAACGAAATTCTTCCAGCCATTACCTGCCCTGCTAATACCCAACCCTTTGCCATGGCATCGTTAAGCACGATGGATGCGACCATGACAGGATCGGATATCGATATCAGGGGCAATCTCTCTGGCAGCATGTCTGGTACAGGTTCTACTAACGCCTCAGGCACTGTAGTGGTCACCGGCTCCTTCAGTGGAACGACTTCCTCATCAAGCGCCAGCAAGATCCGCGTTGCTCAAAGCGCATCTATCGTAGGTAACCGTGTCGTCATAGCGCCAGCAGGCGCTGGTGCGCGTGCTCAGGTTATTCAGGGCTGCAAATTCATCTAGACGGGGCCTGCATGCGCTACTCACCACTCTTATGCCTAATGCTAATGGTCTCCACCATATGCCAGGCTCAAGCTCCTAACACGGCGCAGATCGTTCTGCAAAACGTGGTTGTTAATGCAGCGCTGAATTTCAACCCTTCTGGAAGTGGCTGCGCGGCATCTCAGCGGTGGGATGTGATTGCTGGTCGGTGCGTCTCTGCCTACCGTCTAAAAACGCTCTACACAACAAGCTCATGTGCGTGCTCTTGCGCCTATGGTGGAAGCTGCTCATCACAGCGCACCGGTTCATATCCTGTCTATGGCTGGAAAGTGCCGCCAATTGGGACAGAGCTTGTCAGCTCAACAGGTTCCACATCATGGGGGAGTTGCTACAAAACCACGGACTATTGCGCATCGCCGCCTGCACCCACTCCTCCCACTCCTCCCACTCCAGTAAGGCCTCCACCAGGCTCAACAACACAGGTTGTCTCCGGCGCACTGATATGCGACTCATCCAACCCTCTCTACTGGCTTGGGGCTTCATCCAGTGTGAACAAGAACAAGATTATCAATGCGTACAGAAATCATCCAAACCACGTTGGCCGGTGTCCGGAGCAGGACGTGCTTGGATACAGCGGGTGGACACATTGGCAGGCCCAGGAGCAGACAAGAGGAATTGAAAGTGTCTTGACCGACATTCGAAACTCAACCAATCCGCTGTCAGAGCAGATACGCATCGTCAACCTGATCTGCGTAGAGGCGGCCAATAGAGCGCATGGCTCTGGTAACTACGCCAAATCAACCTACATCAACAATTCTGGCAATAAATGCCTGGTTACGTTCTAGTATTAGGCAATTCTCGGATTCATGTCACCTTTGCCCCACCTGCAAGGAATCGGGCGAAGCATGAATGGTCATTCTGGGCGAGTGTTAAGAAAAACCTGTCAGCGACACATTCAGCGCACGTGCAGTCGGGGGATCATAAGCGATCCCCCGTGTCTTTCAAGCGCCTTGCTATCCAGCGCCTGTTGATTGACCAGATGTAAGTCAAAAACCCGTGATTTTGCATTGGTAGCCGGAAAAAACCACATACTCAGCACGAGCACTACGGCCATATTTCTTTTGTGCCTCAGATGTGCAAAGGGCGTCTTCCGAAGCCTTGTGCGAGGGTAAGTGTTCGCCATTTGCATAAGCTGCCTTTCGCATCTGTTCTTCCATATACGATTGCTTAGCAGAGAGCGCCGCAGGATCCGTTCCTCCAGCAACAGAAACCCATATATTCTGCCAGTATAGGTAACCACCAAGCTCAGCGCATCGACCGGCCCAATTGAAGCTGCGGTAGATGCTAATGATCCAATTTTTGTTGGACAGAGGAAGCGGGCCTTGGTAATAGCCGTTTTGTGCGCTACTGCAAATGAATCCAGACATGTAAAAAACGCTGCCAACACTTCCACCACCACCGCCAGAAGGAGGGGGCGCCGGTGGTGGCGGAGGAGGCGGCGCCTTGCAGCTGCTATAGGTTTGACGGCATGAGCCCCAAGATATGCTACTCGTTTGCTGAGCACCTGTAGGTGGAATTAGCCATCCATAAATCGTTCCCGTCCTGGAACTTGAACAGTAACCAGAATATCCTGATGGGCAAGAACAAGAGCATGACGATGTGCTTGTTCCTAGCGCCCTGGCTGTTGTGCATTTACCCATGACAACATCCCACATCTGCCCATTTGAACAACCTCTGCCACCTGGGTTGAAATCAAGACTGGCTGGGTAGGTTGATGTCGTCATTTGAATATCGGCGGTATTTTGATCTAGCGCAAAGCTGTACGACCCTAACCAGTTTAGCCAGAGTACTATTATTAAAAGCCAATCCGCATGTTTAATCATTACTATGCCCCGCTATTTCATACAAGATACCATAAACATTATCTAGTTTGACATCCTCACCGACATGACTGATTAAGTTTTACGAGTTGGGCGATAAAAAGAAACCCTTTGTTTTAAGACATGGGCAAGGGCCAAGCGCCTTTCGTGCGAAAGTCTAAAAATACTCCATTTCATCGACCCGACAACCTTGATCTGCACCTGGGGCGTACGATGGCTCTTAAAACTCAAGCGCGACCCCAAACAGTATGAGCTAGCGACCTTCAGCACAGGCAAAACATACAACTGTGACTTGAATGCCAGCTACAATATTGCGGCCCGTTATTGGGCCATGGTGTTAAAACTGACTCACCGAAAGGATGAGCAGGCTGCGAAAGGCCAAAGTTCCTACGCAGCACCGAGAATACCGGTGACGCTCTCGACCCTTTGGGGAACGCAGGGCCGATGCCCATGAAATAAAGCCGGTCAACAATACGCTCAAACGAGCGATTGAGTTCTCCAACTAAGGTAAAACCAGCCTTGGCTTTGACAGCGCCTTGCTCAAGGTGCTCGACAAGCCTCAGCAAAAAGCACCTGCTGATCCAGCCCCAAGCCAATAGGCTCGTGGTGCTATTGGAAAAGATCTGGCGTATTGCCGATCAATCCGATTCCCAGCGAGCTCACCGGCTTGCCTTCACGCTTGGCTCGCACGATCTCCCCTGTTTGACCCATGGTGATCTCGACTGCCCCAGCCTTGACCGCAAGCGCACGCTTGCTAATGGCAATGTCGTAGTGGCTCTTTGGCGTGCCTGGATACTGGTGCCAGCGCCTGGATACGCCAATTCTGTCAGCCATCTCCTGAAGCTCCTCGTCTGTATCAGCAAGCATGTGACACATCACCATGGAGCCAAATTGGGCCTTCATGTCATCAACATAGACAGCCATCACTGAGTCTCCCCATGGATAAATCCAGGGGGTTCCGAAGGTGAATTCTGCGGGGTTTCAAGCTCAAGCTTGCTGTATCCGCAGGCAACCCTTCTTTACGTACCATCCGCTCTGCCGGCTTGCGCCGGGGCAGTAGCATTTGCCACCACGCTCGCAGATTGATTTTTCCATAGACCGGTACGCCGCAGCACAGACTCCTGAGCCGCCAGCATCAGAGTGATGCTGGATGGACTATGGCTTTTTCCATCAGTGCAATACGCCAACAGCGCTGAATAGATATCCCTCTGGATTAACCCGCTTCCATCGCCAAGCGTATGCCAGCGAAGTGAAAGCGGTTTCTTCCTGAAGGTTTCAGTGCAGTGGTCGTATTGCGACATCTTGAGCTTCCAGGTATCCAGTTCAACCACCTTGCCGCCAGCACTTTCAGCCTTGCGCTTCAGGTGATCAACAAAATAACCCGGAGCCCGGTTTTTTACGGACTTTCCAAAACTCTTCTGGAAGGCTCGATATGACAATTTCTCGATCTGCCAGGTATTGGCCTGACTGAGCAGCTCGTTCACAAGCTGACCATGTTCATTCTTGCGGCGCGCCTGTAGCTTTCGCTCACTATTAGCGATCTGGATTCTTAAGCGCTGTAGGCGCTTGGAGCTTTGGACTTTCTGTCCTCTGATCCAGCGACCTTTATCATCGAAGGCATGGGGGTTTGTGACCCTCAGCGAACGATCAGCCTTGCGCTGCAAGCGCCGTAGCTCTTTGGTGCATGGCTCGACACCAGGGCAAAACCGGTGAAGGGAGGCCCCTGAATCACTGAAGCTGGCTACGGTTGAAGGGCCGATATCGAGGCCTCCTAGAGCATTCACTGATTGGCAGGTGGCTGGAGCAATGCCTTCCAGGGTTAACTGAGCGAAAAATCGCTGCTTGCCCTTGATGTTACGCCAGAGCACCCGAGCGAATTTGACTCTTTTATGGAGCGCTTCATCGAGGTATGGATCTTTCCCCGCCCTGGGTAATAAGACAGGCATCAAAAGGCCTGCCCAATACAGGCAGGCGGTTTCTGGCTGATAGCGTATAGCAGACGCCGCGCTTTTACCTTCTATCGAATGCAGGGGCCGCTTGCGGCCCTTGAAGCGGGGCAGGCCCCGCTTCTTGAAGCTGTATTGCTCCAGGGATGAAAACACCCGTTTAGCCAGGGTCTGTGGCTCATGGGCGCCCAGATGATCCTTCCATAGCCTGTTTTTAAGCGCAGTGCCGAACGCTGAAAGCTCATATTCCGAGAAGGCGTATTTCTCCCGAAGCGCCTTATAGCCCGCCCTCTTGTCCTCGGCTTTCGGGAACCCCTGCAATGCTTTCCATTCGGAGTCTCGTCGCATAGCGTTGAGCCTGCGTAAGCCTTCTGACAGCAGGGCGTTATAGAGCCGCCTGGCTGCCTCAAACCGTTTTCGCATCACTGCGACATCGCGACCTTTGGTCACGAGCGGCAGGGTGATGACAAAGCTTGCGGTTGAGGCTTTCTTCATACGCTTTTCTGCTGCTCGATGTACTGCTTTATCACTTCCAGCGGCGCACCACCGACAGTGGAAACGAAATAGCTATTCGTCCAAAGCGAGGGCAACCGGGATTTTATAAAGCGAAATTCGGAGCGCAGAATGCGGGATGACCGTCCCTTGATCTGCTTCACCAGACGATGAATGCCAAATTGAGGGTCGACCTCAACCAGCAGATGGACGTGATCAGGCATCACTTCAAGCTCAATCACTTCACATTCAAGCTCTACACAGACAATCTGTATAATCTCTTTTAGCCGAGCATCAGCGCCATCAACCAAAACAGGTCGACGGTACTTGGGGCACCATACAACGTGGTACTTGCATGAGTACACCACATTATTCTTGTGCTTATAGCGTAGCTTGTATTCGGACATGGCTGCATTATACAATTAAGATCAGAATAATGCAAGCCGCTAGACCCCATGGATGAATCCATGGGCTTGCGCGGCTTTATTGGTCAATGAACTCGATTTCGTAGGTGTTGATGCCCTCTCCCCGCTCACGAAGGCCTGGCAGCAATGCGATGAACATGTCAGGCGTATAGGTTGCCATATGAATCAAGGCATCAAGGGAATCTCGGAAGGTGTACTCATCGCCCTGCTCTCGACACATCGCTCGGTAAGACTCTGCAAAAATATCCTGGTGATCAGCCAGAAGCATCCGGCACGCATAGATTTTCGCCTTTTTCTTGCTTGGGAAGATCGGAAGCGGAGCATCAGGACTCAGGGTATCTACAACTGACCACGGCAGCCGACCGCCACGCTCATTTTTTCGAATCGTAAATCGTTGTTCTAGCTCATTCATATATTTTAACCTTGCCATTGGCAATCAATATTGTCGTTTTAGAATGCTGGACGTCTCACGCCACGGCCTTGGCAATGATTCGCTCAGGATCCAGCATCTGAACCATGCCATCCGGGTCATTGATCACCCCCTCAATGAGCCCTCCCGACGTGACTTTTTGAAGACTATCAAGCTGATCCTGGTTCAGCTTCATGATCCTATCAACAGATGATACCGCCAGTGCAAAATGCTCCTGCCGATCAAGGATGATGGCCATGCTTGAGGTTCTTTCATTGGGCTCCTTTAGCAGCGCTTTGCACAAATCCATCACCGGGACAGTCTGGCCTCGAACGTTCATACAGCCGCTGACCTGTTGAGATGCGCCGGGGATCCTGGTGAGCTTGCCGATGGGCATGATTTCGCGCACGCTGAGCACATCAACAGCAAATTGCTCTTTAGTCCCCAAGCCAAAAACCAGTACTTCCATTTTACGCTTACCCCATAGTTCAATTCAGCAAAATACTAACCTATTCCGGCATTTTGTCAATTATCCGCATTAACATTCCCTTTGACGAAATTCATCCTCAATGCCTACCATAAAGTGAGAACCAGCAGGCTAAAATAATGATTATAAAAAACGTGTCGCGCTTCTTGGCTACCGCCGTTATTGTCGGCTCAAGCCTCTTGATGACCCCGCTTGGTGCTCAGGCGCAGTCGCCATCACCCCAAGAAACCGCACTGACTGCGACTGCCTTTGAAAGCTTCGATGAAAGCCTGGATAGGCTTATGAGCTTTAGGGCCAATAACGTCATGGGCCGGGAGGTGAAGCTTCTACCCCACCATGCCATGAACGCTCAAGACACCCTGTCGTACAAGGCGCACATGGGCGAGAACTTCGCCATCAACGGCTTGTACAAAGGGCAGGCAGCCTGTGTGCTGTTTGTCGATACAGAGGAAACGGGCAAGCCATACCAGGTGAACATGCGGCCTGATCAATCAGGCGTGCTGAGCCTCGTAGACCGATCTGCGTATATGTACTACGTACTGACTCACGAGATGAGCCACTGCCTGAACCATGACAACTACTCAAGCCTGACCAAGCTCGTTGACCTCGCCAAGGATCCCGCGACCAGTAAGTACATAACGCCCCTGTCCGCTCTTGAAATGTCGATCCGCGAGGTTCACGCCGACCTCTCTGCGGCACTCCTGGGTGCCAGCAAGACGGGTGACTGGACTGTGCTTGAAAAAGCCATTTTGCCAATGCGCGCCCTGATGTATGACCCAACCCATGCGACAGCCAATTCGGTAACCGCGATTGTCAATGAGATCAATCCCAAGCACCTCATGGGTCAGTCGTATGAAGCCATCGCTGTGCTATCGAATGAGCTTTTCAAAAAACAGTTCATGGATGAAAACGGCATGGTTGATCCACATTCGATTGGCGCCAGGCACATCATGAAAGACTGGTATGCCGGGGGCCTTGAGAACGAGGCCTACATCGTCAATCAGAGTTTCCAGACAGAGATGGATAAGCAGCTTCTCGCAGAGATCCACCTGTTCCGAGAGTTCGCTGGAACAATGATGCCTGCCCGTGAACTGACCAATCTGTCAGATGTGACGTTTCTTTTTGCGCTCAAGCAAACTGTTCTTAAGCAACAGAACCAGCTTGTAGAAGGCGGTGCCCAACTGGGTGACCAACAGCTGAAAGATTTTCAAGAGTACAACGACAGAAAAAGCCAGAACCTTGCGGTAATCCTGTCCATGTACGAAGGTGATTTGACGGGTGATGCGCCTAGCCTAAAGGCCGCCAGAAAAGGCATAGAGAATTGGCACCAGTACTTTGCCAAAGCCCATGGATCAATGATCCTTCGCGATGCGCTTCCGAAAGTTCTGGCAGAAACGCTAACGCCGCCAGGTGATGAGATCGCCGCCGAGAAAATCCGAGGCGCCGAGGATCGGGTCAAGCAGATGCTGGCGCAGGTTCACGGAAATGACCAACTACCGGCAGACCACATGGTGAGTGGACTGCAACAGGCAGATCAGCCCTCCATAAGAACTGAAAAATCCAGAAGCTTAAGGGACGTGTTCTCGTTCGGTATTAGGTAAAAACCATGGACATTAAATTACCGAAAAAACTCAGGGGCCCTGATGGCTTCAGGGCCGAGATCATTTCATCTGGAAATGATTACTCTCATTCAGTGCCGCTTTTTTGCGTCGATGTAAGAGATGGTGAAAAAAACCGCTACAAGCTGTTGTTTGACGCAACCAGGCCAAACACTGATCAAATCAGAAAATCGCTTCTGTTCTTTCGGCACGACAAGGCATGGAGGGAGTACTTCAGGGTTCCTGACACCACGCCAACATGGAGGCTGTCTGATCGCTTATCACTCGAAGCTTATGACCCACAGGCCTTCCCCTACTTCCAGGCGTTCAGGCAGCGGGGAAACCCTGTCATTCGCTACAACAAGGGCAGCGAACACCCACTTGGCTCGGTATGCACGCTACACATACACGGATCATGGCCCCCAGAGCTTGCTCAGATCGCCGTAATCAATCAATGGATGACTCATGAGAATGGGATAAGCATCAACTGTCCACGCGGCGCCAGCCACCTGGGAAGGGCTTCATTCCTACTGATGCTCGATGACTGGATCAGTGAAAGCCTTGACCTTACGGGAAAGCGCTACAAGGTGGATCGAGAGGCCAGGCCGCTGCTCCCAGACTGGCCAGCCTACCCTGCAACCGCGCTCGCTGAACAGGAGCTCATCAATCGCAAGAAAGCCGAGAAGATAAACCGCTTTCTCACCCCTGTTACCTTTGATGAGTACTGTCAGCTGACCAGTGGGCGCGACACCTTTTCCAATCAGTCGCTCGACCAGTTGTGCAAACAGCTTGAAGGTGACGAGGCGCTCGTCATTCTCAATGAAATGGCGGACAATCCCATCATTTTCGCAAAGTCGTTACGCTGGCGTTTGCGCGGTCTTTCAGTCATGCACACAATCGAAAAATACCGCATTGATGACATTTTGCACAACCATGCACAAAACGAACGCGAAAGAAAAAGACTGGAGCGAAGCCAGGCTGCGTCGCCAAAAGCACCATAGCCATTTGAATTAATTGACATTCATCTGACTAAACAGCATGATTCTCCAATGCCATGAGGACTCGATATGCAACTTGCTTACGATGACGAAACCAATAGCTTTCAATTCGCGATTGAAAATCCATGTGAAATTGATGCTGACATCGAGGTTGACGTCCAACTTGAAGGTGGGCTTAACCAGTTCAAGCGGGCCTACTCCATTGCAAAATTCATGAGCGCGACCAGCTCTGAAATGGTCGGAGCGCTGTACGATGCTGCCCAAGGTTTTGATCTCGCCCAGGTTAGAAAAAACCTGAGAAAAACAATCAAGGAGGCGGAGGAATTTCAAGTCGAATCACGAGATGAAATGGAAGCTGGGAAAATGCCAGACAGCCTCTATGTCATGATCAACGAATCGATCACCTCAACGTGCACAGCAGGTCGCAAATACCTGCGGTCAAACCGAGAGAGCATCCAAGATTTGCTGTTCATGAGCGAGATTTTCATCAAGGGAAATATGGGGCTTGCAAACTTCACGCTCCCTCATATCGGAGACGCCCTGGTCAGTATCGAGTTTTCACTGACTGTGCCTGTCAACGAAATGGTGGATGACGCCATGGCTGAGAAGGCTGAGGCGGTCACCTTACACTGATTGCCACCTTAAATACCAAAACCGACCTCAACCATATGACGCTTGATCTCATGAAATCGTCCAGCCCGGCGAAAAGTGTCTACTGGAAAGCCTACTTCCAGGGCTAGTTTAATTACAGCAAAAGAAGCTGATGATCTGGCTTTTTCGGCGTGAAATTCCGAGCACGCCTTGGCCATCAAATCCAGTGTCGCGAGGGCTCGCTCATCAGATATTGTCGGATCTCGATCCATCTCGGACTTAATAACTTTTAGCGCAACCCTTATTGAATGTCCCTTTGTCGATAGCGCTAAATATTCAGATGGAATGTTCACATCCCTATTAAGACTCAACTCCAAAAGCCTGACTCTCGTGTTATGGCAAAGCACCAGCGGATTTTCCCCGCCCTTGTGAATAGAAATGAAAAGCTCTTTGGCCTCATCCCACATTTTGCTATCCACAAGTTCTTCGAATCTTTCTATTTCGTCATGCCCGACGCGATCTAATTTCGTATTCATTTCGAAAACTTTTTCTGTTTTTCGGTTTAAATATCTAGGCCACTTTCTGCCGCGAGTCGCTTTAACTCTTTTGGGCGATCTGAATTCAAAAAAACTTTTTGAGGAAAGCCTTTTCTAAGCGCGTGCTCATAAAATTCTTTGGTCGCTGCCGCCTTGAGACTTTCAGGAACGATGCTCAAGCATCCCTGGGCTATCGTATCGAGAGTAATATTGGCGCGCTCGTCAGTAATCTCATTTCGATGCTCTTGCATCATTAACTTAAGCATTACAAACAAGATAGCTAGCCGATTATCCCTCATCGGAATCTTGAAGTACTCAATCGGCACTTTTACAGGCCTGAGGAGGCTAAGCCTGATCAACATTCTCTGGCATTCAGACGTGCCATTTGGCTGAATGGGTGTTCCGCCATCTTTGTGCATGCTTTCGAACATCTCGACAGCTCTATCGAAATCTTTCCAATCCATGATGAGCGTATATAAGTTATTTCTTCCATCCAGTGCATCATTAGTCATGATAAACCTCTCTTTGTTTTTAGCTTATCACTTACGCCTGATTAGTTTCAGCAAAACATCGATAATTGAATCAGGATTACTCGCGGCAGTTTTACCCTTCCCGTAATTTTTTTCAAACTCATGAATCATTCCAAGTAGCGCTGGGCTATGCGAATGAACGATGGTCTCAGCCTTCTTTCGAAGGTCTTCTGGCACCCCATAAAGCGGTTCTGCAATGGCACCAGCAATCGCCAGCAGCGTATCGCTATCACCGCCTACATAAAGGCCATTGCGCAGCGTCTGCTCAAAGCTGTCTGCTTGCAGCACACAGGCCAATGCGACCGGAACAGTCCCCTGGCAGGAGACATCGAAGACGTACTCTTCATGAAGCGTGTCAAGATTGAGATCCAGGTCGTATTCGAACCAATCCTGCATGAACTCCATGATCTCGGCCTTCGACGAACCCGTGCGCGCCATGTAGACAGCCATAGCCGTGGCCTGAGCGCCTTTTATGCCTTCAGGGTGGCAGTGCGTTACACACGCACTCTGCTGAGCCTCCATCATCACGCGCTGCGGGCTGTTGAACGCCCAGCCAATGGGTGAGACACGCATGGCCGAGCCATTTCCCCAGCTATGGCTTTCTTTAAGGTAGCTGCTATTGGTATGAGCCCACTCCATGAAGCTTGGGCCATATCCGTAGGTAGGAAAGCTTCGGCAGTAACGCTGGTAAGAGCTTGAGTAGAAGGCTTTGAAGAGGATAGCTTCAGCAGTCGCCACCGTCATGATTGAGTCATCGGTGATAGTCGACTCGACTCGGAACAAGTCAATGATCTCATCCTTACCAACCTTTTCCTCACGAAACTCCCAATAAGAGCCAACGATGTCGCCAATGATTGCGCCAATCATGATACTGCCTTCTTGTTATAGTTAAACTCATGGCAATATACTACAATGGATATAAAACATCCATAAGTGTGTATTATGAACGAGATTAAACAACACCTTGTAGAATCTGATTTAATTCAGATGGGCAATGATAAAGCAAACTGTTTACTCCAATTTATTTCACCAGAAAAGACCCTTGTTGTAATGGATTACATCGACACCGACACGTTTGGACTAGGCTTTGTTGAAAAACTAGGAATCGATAAGGCATTCTGGATCGTTTTGTGGCAGCATGTGATGCTCATTCCAAATGCAGGTGAAGCCGCAACAACCCTGCACTCCTATCGTTCAACGGACGCCATTAAGCCAACGCAGGCCTGCATTATCCATGCGCTCGACGACAATCACGCCAGGCTTCGCGGCAAGATCTTCAAAGCCCTTGATCATGGCATTGATTTGAGCCAGTGCTACATCATTAGCCCATGGATGACCGAGTCAGACCTCAATGAAATAGAGGAAGATTTTGGTTTTTCATTCCCAAGAGATGGCATCACGCTTGTCGGCTCAGACCGACTTGAAGAGCTTCGAGTTCACTATGCCCAACTGATTGAGACTAAAGCCGAGTTACACATCCCAAGGATTGTATGGAGTCGTGTGCACAAGCCATTCGATATAATCATGAATATCGTATCAAATGACCCTGAACGCCTGCGCTAGAATTAATATTCGTTAAATATTCAGGTCGACGCTCAGGGCATCTCGTTTGATGATATCCGCGAATTGATGAAAACCTGGATGTATCCCGGTATCGTTCAACATCTTCTTCACATAGGTGAGCACGGGCTCATTCCTATTTTTCATGCGCATACCGGTTACACACAGCTTGCCGTCGATATAGGCTTCTGTTTCAGCGGCGCAAACCTGTCTGACCAACCACCCTGCGCGTTTGCGCTCAAGCTCCGTGGTCAGGTGCTCAGGGCTGAGCCATTTCCCAAAATACGCTAGATGATGAAAACCCAGACGTGGGTTCATGGCTACGAGCCCAAAAGCCCTGAACTGATTAGCGGTAGCGCTGAGCTCAATGAATCGCTCGAAATCAAATCGGCTATCACCCAATAGGGTTTTAATAAAGGCAAGCTGGTGCTTGTCGCGCCTGGAATGAACCCTGACCAAGGCCATGGCAGAGAACACAGTGAATGGACTTTCCCCTTCGAATACGGAAAGAATATTCTGAAGATACGGATCGTCATTAGCCTCTTGGCTCTTTGCGCGACCGCTGACCAGGCAGGATCTGACAGTCCGCGCAAAGCCAAACTCAACCATCCTGGAGAGTGTGCTCCATCGCACGCCGTGGTCAGAATCAGTCCTTACCTCGGCAGACAGAATGCTGTCGAATTCTGGATTTACCTTTACGGCTAATGGTGTCTTTTCTGTACTACCAATTGAGTAAGTGAGGGCGACAAGAATTCGCCCAACAGCATGCGTATAAGAGCTATTACGTGGCATCGTGTCGATGGACGCAAGCATTTCTCCAAGCAATAGGTTGAACAGGGCAGAATCGCTTTTCAGCAAGGCGTGTCGAAAAAGCTCGGCATACGGCGGCTTTCTCATCTCAACCATTGAGCTGATGTCTGTCTTTTTGCTTAATATGAATTGATCTAGCGTATCCGATTGCCCCAGCATTCTGTAGGTACAGGATTCATTCACTGGATAGAGTGAAATGACGCGCTCATTGAATCCTGCATCGCCCGACTGATGGCTTCTGAGGTAAAGCTTGTATTCATCAAGGCAGCTGATTGCATCGGAAATCGCGTTGTGCTCGATCATGGCGATGGCTGATTGCTTGATACGCAGAGCCATGGCCATAAAGCTCTGGGCGTCACCACTTTCCATGAAGCCATTCAAGATGCTTTCCATGGATCCCTGACTAGGTGCATCTTGATTCATATGATCTTCCCTTTTGCCCGTAGCCGTTACAAAACCTGAACCATCAAGCGTTATGCCTCATCACCGCCATTGGTTGAGCGCAACAGCGGACTCTGCTCCATTAATTTTTCCAGAAGCTCATGAATTGCATGAACCTCTTCGCAAGAGTCTGCACAACCACGACCGATGTTTTGAATTTCATCTATCAACTCTTTGAGCTGAGCATCACGTCCAGCCTGATATACCGTTCGGATCATTGTGTTAAATGAGCCGCGTGTACGCCTGAACTCGTCGCACTGCTTGTCGGTGAGAACAGCGTCCAGATCAACCAAAGCCGCATCTTTATTCATCGCAACACCTACTGGCTAGAGACTCAATATCAGAATTTGCAAAGGCTTTCGATTAACATCAACTCGAATTTTTTCATTTCCCGCTCCTGTTTCTTGATGCTTTCAATCAACTGCTTGCCGAGAGGAGAGGAAACTTGCTCAAGTGCCGGAGTCTGAACGGTGTCCATGAATCCTTCTACTTTTGCATAATTTATCCCCATGATTTCAACGGGCATGTTTTTTTCAGGGTTAAATTTATATTCCCAGACAATGGCCCACACAATAACCACAGTCAAGATTACCGGCGTAGCAACGAATGTTCCAGTCGGCCCTTTTTCCATAACGGCAAATGTAATAAGCGCAGCGCTGAGCATAGCCATGACACCGACATACCAGACAAGTAATTTGTTGTGATTTGATACCAAAGTAGCTAACTTAGATTCAATTTCATTAATTTTGTAGGCGGATAGGGGGCTCTTGCAGTAGCTTTCAAGAGAGTTTGAATATTTCATATAAGATTCATTTCCTAATTCAGTTTGAACAGGCGAAGATTATTCTTTCGCCCAGAACTTTTTCAGCCACTCACCCATTAACTCCAATTTTGCCTCCTGGCTGTAGCGATCATCCTTGAAGATTGAGTCCAGGCGATACAGCGTGTCGGTAGCGCGGCCACTTGAGCGTTTGAGCGATTCGAGCTTCTCTCCGGCCACCCCTAGCGGCTGATCAACCTCAAGAAACATGGACTGACTGTTCCAGTCAAACCCTGCATGAATAGCCAAAACATCCGCAGAGGGCGAGCTACCCATCGTCACCCGCCCCGCTTCGATTGGGATGCGGATTTTCTTATGCCCATGCCCCTGCTTTTTAGCAGCATCAAGCAAGGCGGAAAGGTCATTGACCGTCAGCACCTTGCGCTTATCATCATTCACCTCAGTCACTGACCGACACCCTCAAGCATGTGAATGATCAACTCAATCAGAAGCTCTTTCTGATCGGGCTTTGATTCAGCCACCAGTACCGTCAGGGCTGCCAGCGCATACGGATTGATGCGCCTCTCGACGGCCCCAGGCACTGGGCACTGGCGATGCAGGTAAGAAATGAACAGGTACGCGCCACTTCGCTTATTGCCGTCAGAAAACGGGTGGTTTTTGACCACAAAATAAAGCAAGTGCGCAGCACGACATTCAATCGACGGATAGGCCTCGGAACCAAAGACAGTGGCTTGAAGATTACCCCACAGCGCCTCGAAGGCATCCCCTCGCTCATTGCCGAACAGTTCGGTAGCCTCACCCGAGCCGATCAGCGTCGTGCGAAGTACAGCAAGCTCCTGGCGTGCATCTTCGAGTGGCCAGACGCCCTCTTGAGCGTGCTGCTCGGCAGGTTGCTGAAAGCCTTCGTCATACCCTTGCAGCAGAGCAAAGGTCTTGCGATAGGCGTTGATTAGCGCGTGGGCCGTGCTGGTGTGGATAGCCATGGTGACACTCGATCAATCCGTTATTTGATTCGCGGATATTGACCAACCTTTTCCTACACGTCAACTTTTTTCGGCTGTGGCATCTGTGGCAGATTGAGAATGTCATCCAGCTTGTAGATGATGATGTCTACATCCCTGAGCTTGAAGCCAGATTCAGAGAAATGATTGCTGAATGAAATGACTTTGCTCGACGGAAGAGCGTCACTGATCAGATCAATGAGGAGCATGCGGTTGCTATCGCAATCGATGACTTCTTTTTCACGGTTGCCACCCAGCATGAAACCCTGCGCCTTGAGCTGCTCAAGCCATAGCTTCCAGCGGTCTTTATCCGAGATAGGTGTTTCCGATTGGATCGGCGAGAAGTCGCCAAACAGATGGCAAGAAAGCTTCACCTTGCAGCCGTAACGCCCGAAGCTTTCCTCACTGACATGACCAAAGCCCTTGATCCTCCACCACTCATGCAGACGCTCCGTCAGAACACCAAGGCTCATTTGCACCGCAGCTGGAGCCTGGCTTGACCCAAGCTGGGATTCAAGGTCGCGAATACGTAGGTTGGCTGCACGGATGTCAGCATGGCGCTTGGTGATTTTCGCCTCCGTTTCAGTCGCGACACCCAGCTTCTGGCCAATTTCTGAAATGTTGTACTCGGTGACCGAGAGTACATTTCTGGCAAGCTCGTGATTAAGGGAGCCTTCTTTCTGAAGCGATTTATCGAGCGTCTGCAAGCCTAGCTGGATGTCTCTGATGGTGCGAAGCACAACGGCTTGATCATCGGGACTGAGCTTGATTTCATGGTTTTCGGACATGGCAATTTCTCAATTTAAATTAAAAGGAAACATCTGTTTCGTTCGACACATCATGGCGCACCAGCCGTGTCCAGTTCATATCATCCCTCACCACTAGGTAGTAAGCGAGTAATTGACGATCTTTCCAAATGGTAATGACACCGCCTGGCGTTTCACACCGCAGTGAATGGCAGGCAGTCGCACCCAAGCGTTGAGCGAGCTCCTCAATCCATGCCTCGCCAACCTGTACGGCATCAACCTCGTCCATGAACCGATGGTTACTCCTTTTATCGAGATCTCCTGCCAAAGCTGAAGGTGGCGCAACGCGCCAACCGGAAGGGCCGCGTTCGCTCGACCCATGCAAAGATACGCAACCGAAGAAAAGACGCGCTACACAAGTTCACAACCAACCTGGTCAAGGGTCACGCTCTGATCGTTGTGGGTAATGTGAGTTCGAAAAAACTCGTCAAGACCAAGATGGCCATGTCCGTGCTCGATGCCGGATGGGGCCAATTGAAAACACTGCTGGACTATAAATGCGCTTACGCAGGCAGTGTTTTCAAAGTCGTCAACGAATCCTACACTTCTCAAACCTGTTCGAGCTGTGGTTCACTCCCCAGCACGAGGCCGAAAGGTATCGCAGGGCTTGGAATAAGAGAATGGACATGTGCCTGTGGTGTCACGCACGACCGCGATATTAACGCGGCCAGGAACATTCTCGCGCTCGGGCATGAGCGTCCCGCTGGGGGAATCCCCGCTCTTTAGGGCGGGGAGGATGTCAATCACCACCGGCCAGAGCTACCACCGCCATCTTTGAAATGAGCCGCTCGGCCTCAATATAGCCATCACCGCTCACGGTATAGGCACCGCATAGCTTGGCCAGCTCATGAAACTTCCCGTCTTCAGGGAGAATTCCGGCGTCCCACCAGCTTATGAGGTCGCTCGCAAGCTCAGTTCTATTGGCGAAGGCATAAAGCCTGGCTACCTCTCTTTGGCACACAACCTCCCCGCTAACTGCTTGCTTAAACGATCCACCTTTCCCGTTGTCTTTAATCATTAATCACCTGCCTTTAGACATGAAAATCACGTTCAACCAGATACCGCCTTCCCCCAGGATACCTGGAGATGTCAAACCCTGGAAAATCTCGGTGAATCATCATCCAATGATCACTCGTTGTCAGCAAACTAACGATGCTTTCGAAGGCATGGTAGTCAAACAGATACCTGATGTGCCTTGCCACTTCCTTGCAAACAACCGTGGTGTTGTTTCCCCTGACGTACGACATGGACTCATTGTCTTGCTGGCCTGAGCGGAAAACGGGATTTTTGAGGTAGAAACGGACAGCGGAACGAAAATCCACGATGGAGTCATCAAGACTGGCCAGATCACTCAGAAGCAAACCCAAAAATAGCTCACGATCAGCTTCGATAAACCGATTTCCAAATAGCCTGATGTACTCCTCCTGGCCATTGAAGAATCCGATATCCTCCTCACGCATGAAAATCATCATGTCGACCAAAAGATTGCCGGAGGTGCGCCGCTCTGGCTCAATCAGCTCTTCGATACTGCACTCCAGCACACCGGGCTGACAGCGCCAGCACTCGGGCATTAGCCTCCAGTTCATGAAGGAGTCCCTTAGCAGGCGAACGGCAATATCGAGCCTGAAACGACTGAGCGGAAGATCCTTAATCGAAAGGTTTTTTGCCCGAGTGTGCAACAGGCGAGCTGGGCAAACCCGATCCAAGATGACATACCTCATCACCCGAGGCCCTGGGAGCATATAGGAAGGTGATGAAACATACACAGCAGCCACAAGGCCCACCACAAGGATTAGATGGTTTAATTTAGCCACTTATTGACATATTGTCAAACCAGTCCAGAGGCAAAGCCGTACATGCTAGTTGTCCACATTAGCCAGCTTTGCGCACTGCCTCGTTCTTCAGCCTTTGGATGACATCAGCCTTGGATTCACCAGGCCGCGCTGCCTTCATGATCTCAGCTTCGCTGTAGGTGTCCTTAACCTTTGGGCTCTTGCGAGGCGATCTGGAATATTTAGGCTTATCTTCTGCTGGCAGAAGGTCTTCCTGGACGGGTTCGCCACCAAACCCCTGCTTGTCCGAAAAACTGATCTCAATGGCGGCAATCTTCCGGCCTTCACGCTTTGGCTCAAACCCATGAATTGTGATGTCGCTGTGCTCACTGATCTGCTTGATCGCGGGCTCAATCACCCGTTTCCTCAAGTCAGCATACAAAGGATACGCATCATCAAGGTTCAGGCCAAACCGTATGAGGTCAATGGAGATCAGGGTCTTGAAGCCAGAGTACCGGTTTTTTACGATCAGCTCATACAGGCGTATCGCATGAGCGCTCGATAGCCTGGCCACAGCCTTGAGGTTGTATTTGGTGAAGTTGCCTTGGAGGTTGACCAGATAGGGCAGCACGTCTTTTGAGAACCGAAGCTCAACCCTCCCCTCCCCATCAATGTAATCAGCCGTCTGGATCCAGCGCGTTTTGCGCTCCCGGTCTTTCATGTGAAATCGAATACGCCTGTCGAACAGCTGATCAATAGCCTCTTTTAGCTCTGAATAGGCAGCCATCAGGCTTATTCCGCTGAGCTCGGCGAACTCTCTTGCGGTAAATGAGTACATCACCGCATCGGTAACCGTCTGGGTGGGATCTCGGTTGATCTTGGCGATACAGGTCAAAATTATCCGGCTTTCGGCGACAGAGAGTCGGTAGCTTGCCGTCATCAGATCGTTTGATTTGTATACCTGGAGGTTTGACATCCCTAAACCCTTCGCCCTAAAAAACCTATCGCCCATAAAGATGTGGACATCGTTAACGTGTTCCACAGATTAGCGGGAATGTTCCCTGGTGCCATGGTTTATTCTGGAAACGACCAAAAAAAACGATGGGCGGGTCAGGTAAATGTCCACATTTGGCTTAACAACAAGGTGTCCGTCCACATTAGCCTTGGTCTGAATGCGAGCTATAGCCTCTTCACATGACCCTGAAGCGCCCTAAACATGGACATATGCCGTGTTGCTTATCCTGCAAGGCGTGCAACACTCCGTCATACGGATCAAACGGTCGCGCCGCCAGGAGAATGCAAGGAATTTGACCACATTAACATGTGGAAACACCGGTCGTGCCCGCCGATACGGGCCGAAAAGACCCAGTATCAAGAGCCTTACACCTTTGGCTCATGCGGTTCCCAGATTTTTGCTTACAAACGACCAGTGCATCAGCCTTAACAACAAGGCATTTGTCCACATAAAGCTATTTGGAAGAGGTTAGCACGGCATCTGTCCATATTTAGGGGCCAATAATGACCTCCAGTGGCAAGGAATCTGACCACATTTAGAGTGGAATCTACGCCATCGCCACCGCCACTGCTCGGATCAACAAGCCATCCGTCCACATTTGGCAGGGCCGCGTGTTTCGTGGTTCGTGGTTCGTGGTCACGGAATATGTCCACATCATCGATGATCACATAGGCCAGACCTCCCTAATATGGACATTAGCCGTGTTGTCGCCGTGCAGCATTCCATAATATGGACAAATACCTTGCTCAGAGCCTCCTTGAGCAAGGCATCTGACCACAATGGGCATACTTGAAGGTAGGTGCAGCTTCACAACAAGGCAGATGTCCATGGCTCATGACTTATCCACAAGCAAGGCGTCCACATCCAACAAGGCATCTGACCACATCTGCGCAAGGACGGTGTCCACATAACTCAAGGCTTGCGCCCACATCAAACAAGCGAAACGTCCACTTCATACATGGTATTTGACCACATTAAGCGGAATAATCTCTTATGTTTCAATGAGTTAGACTGACTAAAATAAAAAAGAAATAGAAATAAAGAACAAATAAAACCATTCACTTTACACAACAAACTCGTTTATGTGATATGCGCTTAATTGACAAGTCGTCAAAGGATCGTTAGCATGCCTGCCATCATAACCCGTCGAGGTTAGTCGCTAGCATGGAGCCGCTCATGAAGGTCACCAAAAACCTGGTCACCAAGATCCTTATCGAAGACGCCCCAGGCCTCGTCGACCCGATTGAGATTGTGCTAGAGGATTTTGGGCCAAAAAAAGGCTCTATTTTCTTAAGATCCCATTCCCAAACCTATTCGGCCTATTGGAATGCGATGCCAAAAGACACCGTCGCGGAATTTGTCGCCACGTGCAGTCCCGATTACATGATCAACTGCATGACGCACTGTATGAGCCAAGTAGAAGACCATGACGCCATGCGCAACCTCAGTAAGGCCAAGGTTCTGGAGCTGCGTAAAGCCGATGACCTGACGGCCCATCAGGCTCGTGAGCTCTATGAGGAGATTAAGGATATGGAAAACCCTCACCATCACCAAAATGCCATGTATGAAGTGTTTGGTGATCAGTGGTGGAACGACATGCCCTACAAGGCCAACCCAACCTACATCCATCTGGAGAAGGTGGTAAACGCCGTCAAGGATGCGGTTAAGACACTCATTCGGCAGCCCTCCTGCGAAACCGCGTCGTAAGAATATTTGGATGAAAGCGACCGACATTTTTAGCGATATCAGTCATGCACAGCTGCTTGAACTCAGAGCGTCAGGGGTTAAGCCTTACCTCAATGAGGACGGCACGATCACGGCTTGGACATTCCTGTCGCCTGAGGCATTTCAAGTACTAGAGGAGAATGGGGCACTCTGCTGCCCACAGGAATCAGTCAATCCGGATTTTTCGAGTGCCTACCCCTGGATGATTGGCGTGATGGCAGAGGTAGGATTGCCTCCTCCCTCCAAGGGGATCAGTCCTCTGTGGTGCTGGATCAGTTGCGGCACCCCTGATCGAAAACCCTCTGAAGACATGCATGAGTCAGGTCACTATCTGGTTGAATTCCGAATTCCGCCCGAGCAAATACTCTGCTCAATGTTTCACTATTGGCACTACTGCATGAACTACTGGCCCTTGGCCATGAGCGTGGATGCAGCAGAGCGCTATGACGATTTTCTGCTTGAGAAAGGGCTGAGCTATTATCGCACCAAGCCCCTCCCCACACCCCACCATGAGCACATCCAGGCGAGCTGGCGACAGATCTTCAAGCTTGATTTTTATCAGCTTGGCGATAAAGAAGATTCGCTGGAGGATCGCATGATCCAGGGTGTATTTTGGACACTGAATAAAGAGGCCATCACATGCATAACGCCGATACTCGCACCACAGAAGATCTGACGGTTGTATTGATTCAGCTAGCCAAAGGCCGCCAGCATAAGCAGCTCGACACACTGCTTGAACAATGACAACCGCATTCCCCACCTGCAATCTTCGATTCAGGTGCGGGTCAAGGTTGTCGGCGCCTGCGCCCTGGCTTGTTAGTCTCTCCCTGATTTTTGACATATTGTTTGATAGTTTCAATCTAACATTGCATGTTTCCATGGAAACATGATCCTGCCGATGCCCTTTTGGCGATCAGCATAAGTGATTTGGCGCGCTATTTTTCCATTACGTGTTTCCATGGAAACATGACCCCTTAGGAGATTGGGCCGATCCCCTCCGCGCTATTTTTAAATGACGCTCACAACAGGGCTTGATTTCTCTGTCAAGTCTAATAATAATCCGTGTCAATTAATGCCTATCAAAGGAGAGTGGCGATGGAACTGGTCACATCAAATAACCGCGCCTACATGCGCTCCATGATCGAGAATGTCACACAGCCCGAGCTTAGCGTTGAGCTACTCGTGCGAACAGTTAACACACCTGAAATGCTCAAGCGCTCAGAGATGATCTCCCACTACATGGAAGATCAGTGCAAGCTGCTGATTCCTTATTTTTACGAGCTTCGCAATGAAATGCCTCGCGGGCGAGTGCAGCAGATGATGAATCGTCGCGCCTTGTCCGTGGATGACCCTGCTGTTCGAGCCGCTTACATGGAAATCATCCAGGCAGAAGAATACGAATTCGCCCCTTATGTCTCCCTGCAAAGCGTAACTGTCGAGGGAAATCGAGTGTCCGTGGTGTTTGCTTGCGCCCATGACCCCTCGTTCGTGATGTTTCAAAAGGCTGTCGAAATCCCATTTTCCAATCCGAAACTGTGGGCGCAAGTGGAGGCATTTACCGTCTCCAGGGCAGCTGAAATGGCAATGGCGGCTGAGCGCGAGGCTGACAAGGCCGTCAACGATGAACTTGAAGACCTTGACGACCTGGAAGGATCTGATGACGAGATGGGCATGGTGGCAGGGTTCTAATCGAGCAACCGCCCGTAGTAGCCATAGGCAACAAGGTTTAATAGGATAGGGGCTCTTTCAACGGATGTGCGCAATGGATACTCAGTCCCTGCTCGAAGCAATCAAACGCGAGGACTATTACGAAAACCTACGCGTCCTTGATGACGGCACCATCATCGGAACAGGAAAGCTCATGTTCACAACGGCCCTCTATGTCGGCATCAACCTAACGGGCTGGGAACGCAGATACTGCTACAAGGACATGAAGGCGCTTAAACAGAGCCTTGACTCAATGACTACCGCCGATGATGAGCCGCACGGCTATATCGCAAGAAGAGGTACATAGTATGTCGTCGTACACCGTTGAAGAAGTCTGTGGCTGCACCATCATCTATGGCAGCGTACCGATTATGGAAATGGTCAACCTGATGCAGCGTTACGAAGACGGCGTCATGGACACGTCCCTGGCCACAGTACTGGGCGCAAACATGGTAATCGGCCCACCAGCGGCGCTTAAGGCACTGCGCAATGAACCTGGCATCATGCACGCAGTCGATGAGAAGGTCAGTCAGCATACTAATGGGCACGATCTGTCAGAGCAGGCCCAACAATGGCTTAAGCAAGGCAATCGCGGAAAGAGCTCCGAGGCGATGTTCGCTAGGTTCTCTGGCGTAAAAAGCATCACAGATGACCCTGCGGCTTTTCCCCGCGATCCGTCTGATTTGGCGCGCTGCCGTTTGCTGCTCGAATCGGTTCCCGAATTCGCAAACAAGCTCTATCTGATGAGGTCTGTGTCCCCCATCTGGAATGCCCTGGTTGATCACTGGGAGGCCCTTTGTGCGACCATGGATCAGGAGGCGCCAAACTGGAGAGATGGCCATGGATCAAGCCCTGAAACGTATCGCATGATGAATGACCTGACCGACAACCACTAATACTCAGAGTCCTGGCGATGAGTCGGATTGCTGGGAGCTCTCGTTCTGCTTGAACGATTTTGCGAGCTTTGACAAATCCAGAACGAAGTATCGCTCTGTAGATGACATAGGATAGGTTTGAGCGACCGCTCGCACCAGCTGATCAAAGTCCAGGCCCAGGGTAACGCTGGCCACTCTCGCACAGAACTGCGCGACCTTTTCGTCCAGAACCGTGCGGCTGCCTTCATGGCTCAGCGAATTCCTGTACTGTGGAGCCAGCTGTGGTGCACTCATCATGCCAAGCAACGAATTCCACTCAGCCCCGGTCACTGATGTCCCCGTCTTCACACAGTGAGTCCAATCGATCAGAAACAACACAAGCTCAAGTCTCTGTTTGGATAGCCTTTGCCCTCGTAGACCTTTCTGATCTCTTCGATTGCTGCACTGACCGACATACACCGTTCCTTCAATTAAGTTAAATCATTTACTCTCACCACAAATCTTCGCTATGCAGATGAGGTGGTGCGGCGAGACGTTCGACCTGCCTGGCGCCTATCGCAATCCGCCCAGCTTCTTTGCGAGTGACAAATCGGCCCGCATCAGTCAAGAAACCAAACACCCCCTTGACTGGCGGTTTCACGCCATAGGCGTTAACCATGATCGCGATTACGTTGTGATGCCTTGCAGGACGTGGATAAGAATACACCTCACCCTTAAGCATCACTGCTACGCGATCAATCCGTTCATTCATCGTGTCACCTCCCCTGTTTCCACTATATTGCCTTGCAAGAAAGACTTCAATTGTAATAACCCACCCTCCCATGAAAAAATAGAATTAGAGACCCACCAGGAAGCAATCATGAACCAGTACCTGTCAGAAATAGATTTCGAGATCATTAAAGCGGTCAAAGAAAACGCGTTTGGCGATGATACTGAGCAGGTTGTTTTAGATAAAATGGCTGGGAATATTCTTCACCCCAAAACGTTAGAAGCGATTCTTGAAATAATCACGTCGACAGAATCAATCACCAGGGTTGGCCATGCGATTATTGATGGCTACAAGCACCACCTCTCCACTGGTAACAAGTCTGCATTTGTTGAATCTGTTGACTGTTTCGTTAAATTTTATGAAAAGCTGCATTCGGATACCCGCCTCACAGTATTTAAGTCAGCAAATGATTTCAGTGGTGTCATGCACACATTTAGGAATCCAGAATGGCTTAAACTGATCATTGGCAAGCTTCAGTTAAGCGCAGACAATGCAAGCGTACTACTAAGCACCACAACGGGCATGGATGACCTCATCATTGACGCTATGGATATTGAAAAAGGACTTGTTGATGTCTCTAAAATCATCAAATTAAGAACCAATGACAGAGTTCCGCTGTTCAACAAAGAATCTCTCATCAGACTTCTAAGTATTGCACTTCAAAAAGATGCCAGCGGAAAACTTTTCAAAAGAACCGCAACCGCCCTTCTTAACAGTCAAGACATTGCTTTTACCGAGTTTCAGTTGAATGACATGCTTGCGCTGCATAATAACATGGTCATTCTAGACGCAATGCACAACCGCTCCGGGAATGCGCAGGTAGTGATGGATGTGATAAAGGGGCATGAGCGTTTTTTTATTGAAACTCATGAGTTGCTTAAAAAAGTAGTAAATCTGATCCCCAGTAACCACTCAGAAACGGCAACGAGCTTAACAGAAATAAAGTCGATTACTCTCGACCAGCTCAAAGCGCTTTCCGAAAATCATTGTAGTGAACTTTTACAAATGTACTCAGACAAGTGCTTCCTGTCTGTCAAGAATGGCGAGTCTGTGTACGAGATTCATAAAATAATCTGCCCCAATGGTAAGTTAGACGACCATCAGTTCCAAAAAATAATGATTGAGACGTATGACTCAGCCCTCGATTACGAGTTGAAAAACGCCTCCACCCTATTTTCATTTGTTTCTTACGCGTCAGAGTTTAATGTTGAGCTACAGCTAGAGAGTCGAGGATTTCCAAGAAAGTACTTTGATCTGCTGGCTCGCGCAAGAAACGATGCCAAGGAAGCAAACATTAATCAGATAGTTGAATTATTTGATGACCGAATAAACAAAGACCTCAACCATCTAAGTGATGGATACCTGGATAGATCAATTAACTCACTCAAGGCATTACTGCCCAATGAATTGTTGAGCAAAAACCCTCGGATTAAAAGATACGAGATATCAGTAAAGTTCGAACTATAAATTCCTTTTCAATTAATGGATATTCCATATGAACAGCAACCAAGTAGAAAGAGAAGCTGAAGTGTATAAATCAGTGCTACTAAAATCCATGCAATATGCCAAGGAAAGCGACCACGCATCGCTCAAGTTACTCATTGAGAACTTCGAAAACTCAGAAGGAATGTTGCAATATTGCGATTCTGCCGATTATGAGCCTAGGCCATCCATGCGGATAATGGAGCACCTTAACAACGAAAACTACTTTGATAACAAAGAAATTTTCAGCGCCTTTGCGTCTGATCTGTTTAGAAACTCGGCTTACGCAGATAGCTTCAAATTCTTGGCTCTGGTTAATTTAGAGCGGGGGAATATGGAGTCGTTCAAAAATATAGTTGATTTTATAAAGGATTCGAATCTTGCGCCTTATATTCTAGATTGGCAATTATCAAGCCTCTCCTACTTGGCTTCGAAAGAAATCACCTCATCCGAAGCGCTTAAGGCAATGTCCAATGTAGTTCCTATTACTCCAGCGACAGGAAAAATTCTGTATGAGCGGGGTATAGAGGCAGAGGCAATAATTGAAGCTCTTCATCTCAGTAGTCATATGTATGCCGTTCAGGACTCAAAAACTAATGGCTTTTTAAAGGGGTTTCATGAGAATAACCCAGGTGCAAAACACCCCCTGGTCTATGATGCATCCTCACACTTAAGCCTGGCTACAAGTATGCTTAGGAATGGAGATAAAAAGAATGCCGCCAAGTTGATAGATGGGCTCATTAACTCCCCATTTCTTGAGCAAAGCAACTTTTCACTTCATGCTGTCTATTCAATTGTGATGCTTCACACCTGGAGCGACCCTGAGTTCATGTCTATTTTCGCTCGAAACGAGAACAGGCTTCTTTCTGTCATGGACACGCTAATTTCCATGGAGCCCTATCCTGACTCACTTCTGTCCAACCTGACAATTGCTCAGTTGAAGCAGTTTGGGACAGGTAGTGCCGGAGAAATAACAGAGGTTTCACGTGACCTCGCGGTGCACATGGGCGAGTGTGGGGCTAAGACGTTGGGCAAGCTTATTTATCTATTGACTAAAGATCGCATTAGTTCGGTCGACCAGCTCATAAAAGACGCAGAAATACTAGGAGAGTTTTCGCCCGAAGATCTTTCCACAATTTACGCTGCAACGTCCTCACATAGAAATCCGATAAATTTCTTTTCTGAAAAATACCCAACCAATTTGGGGGCTTTTCTCCACTATGCCGAACAAAAAAATGTTGATCTTCAATGGCGCTCAGGAAATGAGGGTGAAGGCCTGTTTCTGTATGCTGCTGCACAGCTTGTTCAATACTCTGGTGCGCGTAGAGAATCTTTAGAAGCTAACGGTAACGACAAATGGTGGATCGAAAACCTAAACAGTGCACTGTATAGCATATCTAACAGTGAAATCAGGAAATCTGTTCTCGAATCAAAACAAATACTGGATAACATTCCAGAGATCAGAAATACACCTTTTTTCAAGCGGCATACAATCAGCAACGATCTAGACTTATAATCTACTCACAACTAAATAAATAGAAGATTGATATGCCATCACCACTAGATAAAGCGATGCATCATGCAAGAATGGGAGAGATCACTCCATTCAGGAATATTATCGATGAAGCGATAAGTGCACACTGTGCCGCCGAGGAGTACTCTGGAGAGCCTATTGACATAAGCTACATTGACAAGATTTTCGACATGCTATTAAACGAAGGACTTCTCAATGATAGTGACATAGTAAACTCCTTTGAGGAATATTACTCCAAGATTAACAAAGGCATAGACAAGCTGAGTCTTGGCGTATTTTTGACTTTCGTAAAAGAAGATTTTCAGTCTTTTGAGAATTTGGCCATCTTATTCAAAGAGGCATTTTATAAACATCCTGATTTTCATGTGGCAATTGATGAGATTAGCGCACAATTAACTTCAGCATGCAGAACTGAAGATCGGCTAGATTACTTATCGCGTCACTTTCCGCTTCATCCAGACTATGCCCGTGATCTGATTACGATACATAATTTGCAACCTGAAAGATGTGTAAAGTGCTTACAGGCTGATAAAAGATTGGTGGCTTATACCGGACAAGCAACCTGGGGCAATTCAGAGTTGTATGATCGTACAAAAATACTTTCAGCTAGAATGCCGGAAATAGGTCATCAGGTTATTTATGATGCTCGCGCATACATCGTGCTGGCTCTAGAGTTATACGATAAGTGCAAGCGCTCATCGTCATTATTGCTGGATCAAGTCATAGGCGGTCATTTTCTAAAGCACAGCAACTTCGAGCTAACAGATCTCATTCACGACATGCCAATGGATGACCTGACAATCTATGCGGGACTTATCGTAAAGCATGAAAATAACTTGCTGGATGCTATTAGTTCATTAAGCGAACCCATACCGAATAATATGGATTGCATGCCATCACACCCCACTATTGTTTCTGCGAGCAATGGCTCCATTAAGAAAGTTGCCAACATATCTAACATCTCAACGGAGAATGCAGAAGTTTTGCATCACCTTGGCGCGACACGAATTGCCAAAGAAATATTCCTTCAGTCAAGTGCTGTCCTGGTAAAAGCGGACAGCATCTATCAGGCATCCCTTGTTTTCGGCAAATTCAGTGATGATGACCTGCATACAATTTTTAAAGCTCGACGGCGAGAACATGCATGGCAACATCAAAACTACAATGTTGGTGCGTTTGTCTACTATGCCTACAAAACCGGTTCGACTTTACCCTGGGTGAGCGCACAAGATCCAGGCATCATTCACCTAACCTACGCTGATGAGCTGAAGAATATTGGGATGGCCTTGAAAATGGCTAGAGAGGAAGGCAGTGAGGCCTTCGAGACAAAATGGTGGGTTGAACAAATAGACAATGCGATTTACACGCTTCCAGAGCACCAGCGATCTGTGTCAGAATTGAAAAGGGTCGCGAGATGTTTCAATATATCTGAAATATACCAGACCATGGCATACAAGAGATCCAAAATTTCAGGGGATTTGTCGCTGTGAATGATTCAGTAATTCCACTCGCCGCCTTTCGTGATATAGATTACCAGCTTTGCTATAACGCTGATTCGGTTAATCTCGATGAGCTTGCTAAATTGGTTGAGCCCTTAGGAGAAAAGCGCTTCTTCGCGCTACTCAACTGCCTGACGGTTACGCAGTTAAATCGCAGTGACTTTACGCGCTCCCCTACGCCGCTAAACCTTGCTAAATTCATGATTGAACAGATAAATGCAAACACCTATGCACGAGGCAACCCGCTAAACCCTCGTAATAGCGTCAACTGGGAGCGAATGCATCGCCTCGTAAATCAGCACGATAACATCAGTGCTGTGATGGGAGTGCTACTCGGAAAGGATCTCCGCACCCCTGATCTTCTGTATCGCAAGGAAGCTGTAGCCTTTAAAATGAACGGTACTGAAGGGCTGGATAGGTACACAAACGCACACGTACCTTACATAAAATGCTCTGTTCAGAACGGATGGGTATCCGAACCAATATTTCACAGCCAGTTTTTGGTTTCTTGCATTGGCATTGATCGCGCCATCGCAAGTGATAAATCGCATGGCCTACTGAATGTTTTGCTTGATGATGCGGCACAGTGGCTTATCGCGCATGAAGGTCAAGGTGAAATTCAGATGATCGTGAAGCATTTCGAGAGCACACTTGCCTACGGCAAATACTCTGACAATCAGATCAGCTGGCAATACACCCTTGGATCGGATCGACCCACAGCTTACAAAACTCTAGATTCAGGCAAGTTTCTCTCCTACGCCCACGAGTCAGCGAACAAGGCTGGCCTCAACCACCGAAAGAAAGCCTATCTTGCGAGCGCACTGGATATTTGACCTTTTCATCAAGCCTGGTTATATTACGTTGTAATTGACAGGACTAGCTTTCCTAAGTGTCACAATCAGGATGGAACACATGGACACGCCCGCCTCACTTGGTCAAGCTTTCCTCAGCTGTGGGACATATGATGATGCTGTCCAGTGTATCGGTTGCGCACGGCTAATCGACTCTAATCTGCCGCGCCTGCTAAACCTGATGCTCAACGAACACCCTAACAGACGAGGAGATCTTCGAGACCGATTCGAAGATGCGCTGATCACTTGCGCCGTTCACGACAAGGTTGAGCAAGGGCTGCATCTCGATGATGCATGGGCATACATGGTCAGCAACCCATCAAGGATCCATAAGATCAAGGATCTCGGGGTTCGAGTTCTTATGGGCGGCAAATCCACGTTTTTAAACAAGGGATATGCGCCTAGCCCCAAGCGCTTGCTTGCGGCAATGATGATTTCTGAGCGACGTGGCAGTCGTACTGAGCTTGCTGATAAGTTTTTTGAGTGGGTTGAAGCAAAATCCTCAGGCATGCCATCCCTGCCTTCATCCGATGCTCCAGCAGCACTGAAAGAACTTGCATCAATCGATGCGGACTCGATGACATTCCTGCGCTCACGTTTCGAGCGCATTGCTAACAAGCCACTGCCCCCACTAACAGCGTACAGAAAATCAGTATTTGATCACCTTTTTACGTCTCGCCCGCAACAGGTAGGGTTTGCAAGCATCGTCTTGAATTCAACTATCGACCGTTTACTGAGTAAACACATTCATGTGAGCACGAATGATGTTAACAACGCATTTGATTGGATTACACATGCTCAGGGCAGCCCCAATCAAGTCATTGTCGTTGAGGCTTTTGCCAATGCCCTTAACCGCAGCACGTCCAGTGGCCGAGATTACTCAAAGAGGGATATTGAAGCCAGTCTTGAGGCCATGCAACTGACTCAGTCGAGAATGGATGAAGTATGCTCCTTTTGGCGGCTTATCGCCTCAAATCGCTTCGCGGCCAAAGAAGCTGACCTCCTGAACCCACCGGCACTGCTGAGCCAGTACCCGCATGCTAACGGCACTCTACTTGTATGGCTTTCTTGCAAGAAGGTAAATGCAAAAGAAAGTTATGGCACTCACCTCTTTGCACTTGCTGTCGTAATTAATGTTGACACCGAAGTGTTTATTGAACTCTTCAAAGATGATTCAAAGACGCTTTTGGAGCTTCACACCTACAGGCCGGATGAGCGGTTCATTAAACTAATGAACCAGCAAGACCGCCGCACCAGCTTGATGTTTTCACTAGACATGTAGTCAGCGAGTCACTTTGCCTATATCCCGACCAACGGCCTCGAATACATTTCTAACCTGATCGCGGCTGTAAAAAAAGCCGTCAGCAAAGGCATCTACAGCTTCGTGGCCATAATTAACGCCGTAATAATTGGTACAGCCTGAGACACAAAAGACCATACCGATAACTAAAAATATCTTCACCGGGTGACTCCATGACAAGTAGAAACAATATTGATAATAACATCAGCAACCTGCTTGCGCTGCGAGTCGAGCTCAATAATATCACTCAAAAGTTCGCATCCGCATGTATTAACGCTGATGCTGCATTATTAATTGAAGCGTTGGACACGCTTGATGATTACTGGATTCGCTGCATTCAGTCGTCAGAAAGAAGCTTCATTGATATTTCTACCAAGGAAGTGCGTCAAACACTCACTAATTACCGTGAGTTCGTCAAAAAGCTGTTTGACGACAAAAAAATAGCAGCAAATGACATCACTCGCATGGCTGACCAACTTGGTTGCTATGAGCTTCGTTATTTAATAACAGGCAGCCATAATGATGAGGCCAGGCTGAAGCTGGATGAGGAAGTCGCCCTTTACGAGGCCAGGCTCCATCAATTTATCGCCAATGGGTCAAAGGATCATCACACTATCCACCTTTCAGATAGAGCTCCTGATAAAGCTATGAGGCTGGCTGGTGCCGCACTTGAATTCTTTGCAGAGATTCCTCTTGGCTACGTACAGTTAAGCAAAATTGGCTTCATGAAAAGCTTTCTCAAAGTTTTGCCTGCAAAAAAAGGCTGCACATTAACGGCGCTTTCACCTAAGCTCGCGGCGCTGATCAAGCAAAATCAGGATCTGGTGCTCAATGTTGCCTATCATAGCTGCGACCTAGACCCAGAAGGAAACCCCATTCCCAAAAAGTATGGCCATAAACGACCAAGTCATGAGCATTTTTCGGTCTGGTTCTTGAGCGAACTCCACCGCAACTCAATGACAGACCTGGCTCATGACCTCATTGCCGTTGATTATGAGATTGACGAAGAACAATCCAACGCAGTAAACACCAATTGCAGTCATGAAGAATGCAGCTATCGACTCCTTAGCCTTATGTACGATGTTGGTCTTGGGCAGACAGCCGCAAAGACAGTAGTTAAAAATCTGTACGCGCCAAATAAAGCATGGGCAAACCGTGAATCAAAACACGACCTAATGTCGTGCGTTGTTTATCACATTGAAGTTTCTGAGGTTAATCAGGCGCAAGCCCTCTCTGTGATAGACCGCTGCGTTACGGCTTTCATTGAATATCCAGGCTCGTATACCCCAGGTTTGACGAGAATGCTGGCTGAGCAAATCGCCCTTTTAAAACAGGGTGAGCTCCACCCAGATCACCGATCACGCCTTGAATACGCACTCGATTCCTGTTCGCAAGTCTTTGCCATGGATCGCTACGCTAATGAATACCTTAATCGATACCCATCCCTGAAGGAGATCATCACAGGGTCGGCAAACTACAAAAGAATCAAGGTTTCTGCTGATTTTGACATCTAGGTTGACTAATGCTGCGCACAGGTATACTGTGTATACACAACCTAGGGAGTGACTCATGCTCATTGCTACCAAATTTGAAATCCTTCGCGGCATCAAGGCTGACGGCAAAATCTCCATTGCGCTTGAGCACAAGCCTTTGCGCGTCGCCACGCTTGTCGATGAGAAAGCTTTCAATGAAACGGGGCATGCAGTCATTCATCATTCAACCGTTTTCCTTGAGGATTTCGGGCACGATTGGCACTGGGAAAATGGCCGGTTTCGCTATTTCACACGCGTTGCGCATGAAGCTGACGTCCTCATTGTTTACGAAGAGATGGCTGACAAACGAACTCCATTTTGCACAGAATGCGGCACCAGCATTCGCTATGGATGCGAACACCAGCGCTAAGAAAACAAGCGGACAGCGAAATGAAAAACCGAAATCGATCCCAGGTCATTGGCATTGCACCAGCAGGCCCAGACCATCAAGTGGTCACCATTAAGTCAGAACGCGAAGACAATCGCGTTTATCGTAGAAAGCCATGCTCTGACTGCCCCTGGCGCAAGGATGCCAAGATCGGAGAGTTCCCGGTGGAGGCCTATCAGCATTCAGCCAGAACCGCCTACGACATGGCCCAGGAGACGTTCGCCTGCCATCAGAGTGGCACCGATAAGCCAGCCACGTGTGCCGGCTTCCTGCTTCGTGGCGCCGCCCACAACCTCTCTGTTCGCCTCGGGCTTATGGAAGGCAAGATTGATCTTCACGAGGTCAGCGATGACGGTATCGAGCTCTATGAGAACTATCGTGAAATGGCAATCGCCAACGGTGTAGATCCTGATGACGAACGCCTGAAGCCCTGCCGGGATGATTAGCAAATCAGCCCGCTCATGCTAAGGTGCCCCATCAGTTGATCGGAATGCTAGGAGGGTGTCATGGAATGGCTGGTTGGGCTGGGCTTGCTGATCGCTGGATGGTTTTTCGTCGTGAGAAATGTAGGCGACACAAACCTTAAGCGCGTACGAGCAACCAATTGGATGCTTGAGAGATATGCGCTTAGCATCCGAGAACAAAATCAGTTCGAATACAATCGAGCGGTTGATTTGACCATATATCTTAAAATTGGGATTGATGCGCTTAAGACAGGTAATAGATTCCTAGTCGACGACAAAATTATTTCCATATTCAAGCATTTGTCCGAGAACGATGAAGTCTTGTATTCGCTACTCAAGCATACGCCTGAAAAAATAAACGAGTTCAAGTACGCATTCCGCGATTGCCACGAGCGTCTTCTGGCGATTGCTAACAGTGATAGTCGCCAAAGCTGAATATAGGAACATAGATATGTTTGTATACGTTATCTTGTTTATTGTTCTTGTTCTATCCTGGCCTGCTTTTTCACTCCTGTTCGATGGATTGAAGTGGCTATACAATCGCCTCAGCGGTAAACGCCTGTCCAGAAAAAGCACCCACTCGTCTATCACGGAAGAAATGGAAGACGAGGGCTATACCCCTATGGTTTCAAGCATCGACGATATGCGTATCGAGGATGATTTTAGAATGGATGCTGGTGACGACAACCGGTTCCTTTAGGTGTCATATCGGATGCAAGACGCTGAGCAACGGCTGCCATAAAGGCTATTTCCCTCCCAACATAATTTTGCGTAATTGATGGCGATCAATTGACGAGGATCAATTCACCCATATTGTGAATATTGGATTGGAGGGGCCATGTTCACATTTTATCGACAGAGGGGCGTTACCCTCATTGAGCTTATCTTGGTCATAGGGCTCATTTCTTTTATGACAATACTCGATTTCGAGAAACAGAATATCGAGCTTGAACAGTCACAGGCCAAAAAGCTTGGCACTCAACTGACCACCTACAACAATGCAGCACGGGCCTGGCTGGCAAGTCATGTCGGCGAGCCGAGCGCTGAACGAAAGGGCAGTCTATGGCTGAAAGACACATCCTGTGGCGGGCCAAATAGCATCAGCTACCTTCCCTGCGACTTTCCAGATGCCACCGAAACCTCGCCCATTCCATACGGAAAAATATCTCTCACGAGCACGATCAAAACGAGTGGATCGCCGCCCAATCAAGTCACAGAGGTTATCACCACAACCTCACCCCTAACCTTGACAGGTGATTTGGTTCGATCAGATCTCGCCGGTATTGCAGCTGTGGTAGCCGCCTCCAGCCAGGTATCGACACAAGGGGCTCTTGGGCTAACCACTGACAGCACTTACAAGTCAGACCCCAAGACTGCCATCATTACGATGAGGGTTCGTAACAACGGTTTTGACGATCCGTGGTTGAGGACGGACGGCAGCAACCAAATGCATAGCAACATTGCTTTCGACCCATCCAAGCCAGACGGCCTTAGGCAAGTCAACAACCTTTCGAGGATCCAGAACGTAATCGGCAAGACCCTTTTCATTGGCAGCCCTGGAGGCTCCAGCCAGGGTGCTGACGTGGTCATTGATGCTGATCAGGAGATCTATGGCCAACTCATTGTTAGAAAGGGTCTAACTGCTCTTTCTACGATAAAAGCAAAGGGCTCGATTTCAACAGACAGTTCCATCTCAGCGCTTGGCTCCATATCATCCGGTAGCACCATCACAGCGAAAGGCTCTATTAAAAGCGACAAATCTATCAGCGCTGGAGAGTCAATTACAGCTGATAAAAATGTAGTGGCCAAGAAGGACATGTACGCTAATCGCTTCTACGATGCCAAAAATAACAGCTTCTACATTGAGCCCTCAGGGCTCTCATTCATGTCCAGCCTAAACATCAAATCCACGCTCCAGGTCAACGGAAAGGCCTACTTTGACGACACGGTAACACTCAATAAGATCGTCACCCAAAACGCGTCATGCTCAGAAACTGGTGCGATGGCGCGAAATGCCAGCGGCGAAATCCTCTCATGCAACAAAGGCAAGTGGTCTACCAGCGCGGCAGGTGCTTCCGTGCTTTCAAGCTGCTTGTGCACGGACTGTGGATTTAACAAGGGGCGCTCATGCACCCCACCCTGCCCAAGCGGTTACAACCTAACCAGCAAGGTTGATACTGGAGACTGGTCTGTTACACACAACCGACATCGAATATGGGTTGGCATATGCCAAAAATAAGATCATCATCCTAAGTAATGAGATTTACGGGGATCAGTAATGTACGTTTGGCTTCTTGTGCAAATATCCGTGTTTGGAGTAATGCTGATCACGCTTGCCCTAACCGAACTTGAGAGCGCCTTTGCGCTTCTGGCGCAGGCCAGGGGTGATGACACCCTGCTTGCTTACCTTGTGGCAGGGCTGATTATATGGATTGTGGCCACGCTTGAGGCCTGGCGACAGTGCGGCATCCATGATCGAGAGCTGGCACAAAATAGTTAGCAAATTCCTCAAGGCACCGCCACGGCCCGCGCATTTGATATGTAATTATTGCCATCAATCTTCGCGTTATTTATTATAATCCTGCATCTTCGTGAGCAATCCATTTTGAAAAAGTTTAGCCATATCATTATCGCCATGGCGTTAAGTAGCATCGCCCTGCTCAGTATCTATGGTGTCAGTGCTGTGAGTTCAATTGACGCCCAAGCGTCAGAATCTCTTCTGCTCGCAGAAGCCGCAGGCAGCGAAAGCGCTCCTTTGGAGAACCTCATTCACATGACAGAGCAAAAACAGGTTGGCGCGGCATCGGCTTTAGCGCTTCATTATGCTCAGGAAGGTGAGCATTCTCTTCGTGACAGGGTCATTCTGGATTTTCTGAAAGGAGCTTCCGACCTGGACTCGTATATTCTTTTGTCCCGCTTCAGCATCCTTTTTGACAACAAATCTCTTGGTCAAAGAATAAGCCAGGACTTTGATGAAATTGGGGAAATGTCAGAGATCACTTTGGCTATTTCAAGTAATCCAGGATTTGATACTAAAACTCAGCAAGCGCTTCTTGCATGCCTTAATAGGCTTGAGGATAAATACACGGGATCCTCAGTCTTTATGTATCTGCATATCGAATACATATTACAGAAAAAGTTTCCAGGCAGTGGCGCCTGTTCAATTTAAATAGTCTGTTTACACCGATGTCCGGCCCGCCTTAAACTTAATTATAGACGCCGGAGAATTCGTCATGCTCATCCGCAATCCCAAAAGCTTTCTAGCAAAATCCAAAACAATTGCGATTGACTGCATTGCTCTTGCCGGAGCGGCTGCATCGATAGCAGGAATTAGTTATGCGCTGATGGGCGGCTACAGCCACTTAGCCAACTCGGATGAAGTAAAGAAAGTCGATTTTGACAAAAGACCCCATGTGTATGTGGATTTTCCAGGGATCGCAAAAACTGATTTTAGGATTGCCAGGCACGGCGAATATCAAAACCCGATTACGTCAATTAGCGAATATGCCTCATTTGCTTTTGAAGACCTAAGGCTAATAGGCGACTCTTCCATCAGGGGGTTTTCTGCACTTGCTGAAAAAGGAACACTCTACTCCGATAGCGAGATTTGCGTTGTATCTACAAAACAGTCGGCGAAAGGCGATGAGTTCTATAATGATAAAACAGCGAGAATTATCTATGACAAAAACCTGTTCGATCTTTTTGTTCAATCTCATGAGGCGCAACACTGCTTTTTCAGGATAACGACCAAAGGCCATTACCCTAAGGCTGGCACGATTAAACATGAATACTTATCCAGTTTAAAGGAAGTGTCCTCAGATTTGGCAGGTATTCTGGACTACATGCGCCTTACCGGCGACGATCAGATATACCGAAACCTAGTAAAACCATTCAGAATGGCGCATCCAGCTGACATCGGGCATACGACGGTGGCAGCACTTGATGTAATACTGAAGGATGTCAATCCACAAAGCCTCATGGCGGCAAGCGCAGATGAGATACCAACGCTCGCTACCGGGTTGATGATGAAGCATTTTTACATACCAGAATACGGGTACGAAACCCTTGGGCAACCTTACAACAATGATGATCATCCAGCTATTTCTGCTCTTGTTGGTGAGCTTTATGCTAGAGTTAATCTAATAAAAGGCAAGATGGATAACCCGGAGGTTGTGGCTTACCGCGAGGAAATAAAGAAAACCTTGCTAGACCAGTTCGAAGCCTATGAGCACAGACTTCCTGAAAATGTTTACATGAAAGTCCTTGGGTCGCAGAATAGCATCTTTGAAAAATTTGACCTTCATGAGCTTGAGGTTGAGTATTATAATCCTCGCACAGCTGAACCATCTCAACCACTGGCAGATAAAGGAATGCTTGCGCATTTCACCCGTTAACCTTGATGCCTGAAGATGTATTTTGAATGCAAATCAAAAATAATAAAAAGACAATGCGCACATGCTAATTAGTAAAGTCTCCGAGTTTCTCGCACGTCACAAATATACAGTGCTTATCGCGACAATATCTACGGGCGCTCTGACCTACAAAGCCGGTGAACTTTTGAAAAGCCACCTTGGCAACGCCGAATCCATATCTTCAGTCGAATTTTCGGAAAGACCTTTGATTCATACTGACATAAAAGGCACCAAGGCCATCAAAAGTCACGTTGCCATTTTTGGAGAATACAATAATCCCGTAAGATCGGCTCTGGAGTATGTAAGGCTTGCCCATAAATACCCAGCCACCCTCGCAAATAATGGCCCAGCAGGATTTTCTGAAATATCAAAAAATGGATGGCTGTACTCCAAGAGCGACACTTGCATCATTTCAAGCACGCAGAAGGCTAATTCTAATGACTTCTACGAGTACGATAAGCCAGTCGTAGCTTATGAGAAGAACAAACTTGACCTCTACATTCAATCCCACGAAACATATCACTGTGCGTTTATTATCCCTGAATTAGAAAAAGCAAGCCCAAAAAGCCATGATGCCTACTATTTATCGAGCATTCAGGAAATTGGCGCAGATATAGCTGCCACCCTTGACTACATGCGCCTAACTGGAAGAAAAGACATTGTTACCGATGTGATCAAGCCATTCAGAATGGCGCACCCTAAGGATTACAGTCATACAACTGTGTATGCACTAGAAGAGATTCTCAAGGATGTAGATCCTCATGAGTTGTCTGGCGCTACGCCTGAGCACATCATTAACAAGACAAGTGAGTTAATGGTAAAGCACTTTTATGTGGATGGGCACGGTTACAACACACTAAGAGCTTCGGTTGACTATGCCAAGCACCCCGCAATCCAGGCATTGAAGACTGAATTGCAATCCAGACTAAGCATAAATAGCATTGAAAGGCAGGATGTTAAAAATCTGCGCATGGAAATAAAGAAGACACTGACTGAACAGCTGGAATCATACAGAGAAAAGATGCCTGCAACTCTGTATGCTAAAACAAAAGAACACCAGGACAAGTTTTTTGAGAAAATTGGCTTGTCAGAGCCCTACTTGTCAAACCACGCACCTGGAAAAGTCCATCTTTCAGGCCCCCTTTCTGAAAAGGGTATCCTCAGGCATTACACAAAAAACGACGGCCCCAGCTTTTAGATTGGCTAATATTGACAGCCATGTACTGATAGATGATCCTTGCAGGCATCCACACCAAGCAAGGGAAAGGCATGCGCATTCTTATCACTGGAGCCCGGTCATACCCAGCCTACTACTGGGCACTGGCGCTTAGGGGGCAGCATACGATCCACTTTGCAGACAGCCTGCACAGCTCATTCTGCCGATTTGCGCCATTTGATTCGCGTTTTCACCTCATCGCAGGCCCAGCTGTTGATCCTAAGCAGTTTCGCGATGATATCCGCTGCATTGTTCAGCAACTCAGCATCGAACTGATTATCCCAACATGCGAGGAAGTGTTCTACCTAAGCAGATTCATGGACGAATTACCCTGCCAGGTATTCTGCCCACCCCATGATCTTTTGGCCAAGCTGCATAATAAATCCTCAGTTTTTGATTGCATCCCGCAAGCTGGCGGTATTTTGAAGCCCATTACAAAGCTCGTAACACGCCCCGACGACATTATGTTAGACCTTGAATCGATCATGAAGCCCGTTTTTTCTCGATTTGGGGCACAAGTCATCATGGATGCACGTAAAGACGGAGCGACAGCATTGAACGGGACTGACCACTGGGTGCAGCAGCAGCGTCTTGAGGGAAAATCCTTATGCAACTATGCCATCGCCATAAACGGAAAACTGCTGGCGCACTCGGTGTATCACGCTAAATCTCGCATAAAGAACTCTGCCGCACTCCACATGGCTTCTGTTGAGCGACCTGATATTGAGGCATTCACCCAGGCGTTTGTCCTGGATCACGGCTATACAGGACAAGTCGCATTCGACTTCATTGAAACAGCTGAGGGCGTTTATGTCATTGAGTGCAATCCTCGCGCAACCAGCGGCATTTTCTTTCTATGCTTGGAGGATCTTGGTGAAGCGCTTGTGAGTCAAAAGACAGTTGGCAGAGCCTCTCACAAGGAAGTAGCCTTTAAACAGATCATGCGACTGTACTCAGCTCTAGGCCTTCTGAATAAGGAAGATGATTGCCAAAAGGCAGAGGTTGGTCAGGTGATGAATGTCCTGGCTGCGCCTGGCTACCCGATGCCTGGCCGTATTGCTTCAGTGGCCATGCTTGAGCTTGCCTGGCGACGAATCAGGCATGGACTCAAGCTAACTGAGGCCAGTACCCACGATATTGAATGGAACGGTAACCCAATTTCGTTTTGATCCAACAGGAAGCGAAAACCCCGCCATGGCGGGGTCTTGGTCTTTTGCTTGTCAGTTAACGACTCAAGGCCGTGTCGTTGATCACCTCTGACTTCCTGCGGTTGAGCGCCTCCTTTGGCATTAGTGGTATCACTTCATTACCGAATGCCTTTACCAACGCCACTGCCTGAAGCTTATGCTGGACACCCTTGGCTACCTCATCGATTCCCCGGCTTAACAGCGTCCATTTGTCCCTCAGATAACCAACACCATCTTGGTTTGCCATCATCATTCTTTCAAGAATGGCATTGCTTGGCTCTGAGGTCTCATTATCCAGGATGCTGGCGCAGCTCAAGCCACTGATGATTTTTTCTTTCTTCTTAAGAGGAATGTCGGCCCAGCTCACTGGCTCACGATAAGGCCGCTGCTCAACGACGACATTCGTTCCAAATGCTGTATTAAGTGCAATCGCCTGCTTTTGGGTTTTAACCTCCCTGGCCGCCTTCACCACCCCGTAATTCTCGACAATCAGCTTCGATTTGATGTAGCTCATGGTGCCTGCCGCCTCGGTGTACATGACATCCAAAAGCTCATTGCTGGTTGCCTTCATTTCCAGATCCAGCAACCCTACGCGGGCCAGATTGGCAACCACATCCTCTTTCTTTTCTTGGGTCATGTCTGACCAGCCGATTGGCTCGATGGTGCGTCTCATTGATCTCTCCTCAAACTCACTTGAACAGCTCTTAACATCAGTATGCATGAGCTCACGCATCCCTTTCAAACGTATTTATTGACTTTGTGTAGGAATAAATTTATATTCTTTTGTATATGGAGTATACGTTATGCTATGCCTACCAAACCTAAGCCTTTTGGCCAACCGAATTCAGAAGCCGATTTTCATAATCGACCTCGAAACGACCGGATTTATCAAGCCCGGCATCGTTGAGATCGCGTGCCTGAAGGCAAAGCTTGATGGCAGCATTGCGTACAAAAGTACGCTGGTTGACCCAGAACGCCCAATCGATCCACGCGCATCAGCAGTGCATGGCATTACCGCTCGTGACGTAAATGGTCAAAAGGCATTCTCCAGCCACCTCGAATTCATCGACACCATGTACAGCACAGGACTTGTGTCCGGGTTCAATGTGATCAGCTATGACATGCGCGTCATCAGGGAAAATGCACAAACCTACCAATATCCTTCAATGAGTAATGCCGAGGCACTCGATGCCAGGGATATCTGGAAGACACTGCGCTGCACCAGCAAGGGTAAACTGGTCGATGCAGCTGCTCACTACGGGATTGCTGTTGAAAACGCACACAGGGCCCTTGGGGACGTCCTCATGACTGCGAAGGTACTGGATGCGATGCTAGCCGAGAGCGGCATTGATCGTGCAATCAGCCACATCAAAAAGGTTTGTTGATGCACAACATTGAAGCTCGACTGCGAACACGTGAAAGCGGATGGAAGACAATACAGGCCCATATCTTTTCATTGCCTGGCGTTGGTGAGCCAGGCTTTTATAGAGCAGCGGCAAGTTACGACGCATTTCGTAATTTTGAAAATACGCGCTTGCATAACTCGATGCAAAAGATGAAATGCTATCCGGATTTTCATTATTCACTTAAACCCACTTTCGAGTGGGAGGCGGATGATCAAATTCTATTCAAAACACTGGCCTCGCTTGGCGTGGATGCTGAGCACAAGAAAATAGAAAAAATTCAGCACGAGTCCATCTGGGACTTCTACAGAGCCATCGGGTTTGACTGGAAAAGGCGTCGTTACGCAAAGAACACTTTAAGCAGTTAGGAGCCGTTTACGCTTTTAGAACCAGGGAAAGACTATATCAAGAATCTCAATTACATCAAGCGAGCAACGTATTCCATTTTCTTGAAAGAATGACATACTTAAAGTTATTGAAGTTATCTCCCGACCGCAATTCAGCTGCCAGCATAAACTTCAGCACAGGTGAAGTATGATCAATAATTTTATAAGTGTTGTAAGTAACTATTCAAACTTTGAAGGAAGAGCAACTAGAAGTGAATTCTGGTACTTCGCGCTTGCTTATCTCATTATAAACATCGCCCTTGGTATCGTTGATGCCTTGATTGGCTTTAACGGACTCGTTAACTTTAGCAACGCATTTGCATTGTTTATGCTAGTGCCCTATCTTGCAGTTGGCGCCAGAAGATTACACGATACCGGTAGGTCTGGCTGGTTCCAACTAATCATGCTGATTCCCCTTGTGGGCATTATCGCTCTATTGGTCATGTGGACTATCAAAAGTGACAGCGGTGAAAACCGATTCGGCCCACAGCATTAATAGAGCCACCTGCCTTTTTGACCCAACGCAAGCCAGTCACTTTAGTGGCTGGTCAACAGAATCAAGCCTCACTCAAACCATACACTTGTTGTTCGAAAGCGACCCATAATATTAGCGAATTAAGTACTTGCGCAAGCCAAGCTCCCCACACCCCACCAAACACTATGGGCCAGATTGCCCTCCCCGCTCTTTTTCTTAAAGACCAAATTCACTTGATAAGTATTCCTTTTTCGCGGATGGGCATGTTTTGATAATTCCTTCTTCCACGCCAATAAGCTTCATATTTTTGATCGCAGCTGCTGCGGTTGTCTTTGGATCTCTCATTGCATTACTGATAAACAATTCAATCAAATCTTTTTTCTTTTTTTCATCCATTATATTTGAAAGCAAAGCCTTAAAGCCTGACAGAACACCAGCCTCGGAGAAGTATTTTCCCTTAACTAGGCATAGAGCGGACTGATCAATCCTTCCCTCTACGCAAAGCTCACTTGCCTGCAATAATATTTTTCTTGAATCATCGCTAATCAAGAATACAGGGCCTGAGAAATATTTATCGCAAAGCCGCGTTGCGCCCTCTTTTTGATTAAGCGAGCATAGCTTCCCGATAGCCCATGCGATGGCGCCAGGCAAGTGCTCCGAGAAAAATTCGAAATCCAGGTTTTCTATATAAACATTATTTAACTTATCGCTTGTATCAAGTCTTGATATGAGCTCAATGTCATCTATGTATGCGCATTGCAAAAATACACGCAGACACTCTACACTTTTCTCTTTTGGCTTGATCAGGCTAAATACTTGTTCATAAAAATACTTGGCAGCTTCATCAATCTGCTCGGTTAGATAGTTGAATTCATGCCCAGGAAACTCCAGTCGAGCACTATCCTGTCGCTCGCCATCTCCAAGGTGCTCATTCAAAAAGACTCGCATCAAGCCTGACTCAATGGGCAAGATCTTCTTGAGCTTGCTCAAGCTTCCATTATTAATGGCTTTTACAGCTTGCTGACAGCTTAGAATCATGTGCTCGTGTAATTTCACAAACGGAAGTGGATTTAAAGACACAACTCATCCTCGATCTTTAGCTTTTTATGTGCTGAGAGCATTTCTGGCTTTAAGTATTTTACAGCCGCCTCCCCGAAAATCTCACAGAACTCTTTAATCATAGAAACATCGTCGAGTTGGCTACCCACCTCCTCCACACCCCTGTTCCTTATTACCAAGAGCGCATGCATCCCAATCAAAGAGTCTTTACCTAGATTGATTCTTGCAAGAAGCAAATGTTCAGCACCTATATCCATGTTCAGTTCGAGCGCACCCTTTTGAACCAGCTCGCACACAAAGTTCATACGAAGACTTTTTGGCAGCCTATTAAAAATCTTATCGTACTCAACAAGCTCTTTTTCAGTTGCTAACATCACAATCTCTCTTAAAAGAAGGCCCGCTCACGCGGGCCATGCTTTTTGTTTGCTATCAGTTCATTTCATGTGCGCCAATATCATCCATGACAATGTGCTGGCCCCAGCGGTCTGTCGGAGCATGCTGGCCTGGGTTTGTTACCCAGAGCACTTGCATCTTCATGTGCTTGGGCGGCATTTCAGGCACTGTGATGCCACCATCGGTGAAGACGATGATTGGAGCTCCAAAACCTGGATCGCTTTCTTTCATCTTTTCCCAGATGAACTCAAATCCAGGCCTGAAGTCCGAGCCACCCTGACCCACCACATCAAACCGGTTGCGACTGATCTCCTTAAGAGCCTGCTTGGTGTCCATTACCTTGGTCACCTCAGTGTCACACTGCACCACCACGACCTCCAACCCAAGCGAAGTAGCCAAGCGCTTAACCAGGCCCATCGAGCGACGGAGCGTATCCTTGTCTGAACCGTTCATCATGGAACCGGATGTGTCCATCAGCACGTAAACCTTTGAGCTATTGCGCTTGGTTCCAGGGAAGATGGCCCTGTTCTCCTCAAACGTGTTTCTCTTGTTCCGCTTTTTAAACGTCCTCAAATCCGCTCGCCCATAAGCACCGATGAATTTCTTCATCTTTTTGGTAAACGTCAATGGCGGATGCAGAATCCCCTCAATCTCCTGCCTTGCCCAACTTGGAAGACTTCCCCATCCCTGACCACCCAGCTGTGCATCCGAAATTACCGCACGCTGCAACGTCTGGCGATGGCGCTCCTTAGTTTCTTCCCTATCCTCTTTTGCAAATGGGTTTCCTGGAATCTCTGAGCAGTCAACGTTCACGTCACCCTGAAGATCACCCACTCCCCTTTCCTTGGCGATCTGTCTCATGGCCTCATCCCAAGCACCCTGAGTGGACATGTCATCACCAGAGGTCATGCCTTTGACGTCGTTCTTTTTGCCGTTAAGCGCATTCGACGCCTGATCCATCAACCTGTCCAAAGAATCAGCAATGTTCTGCTCAACCTGGCGCTCCGTTGGTGCCTGCTGACCCTGGCCTGGTTGTCCTTGCCCTGGCTGACCCTGACCCTGACCTGGTTGTCCTTGCCCTGGCTGACCCTGACCCTGACCTGGTTGTCCTTGCCCTGGCTGACCCTGACCCTGGCCTGGTTGTCCTTGCTCTGGCTGACCCTGACCCTGACCTGGTTGTCCTTGCCCTGGCTGACCCTGACCCTGGCCTGGTTGCCCTTGCCCTGGCTGACCCTGACCCTGACCTGGTTGTCCTTGCCCTGGCTGACCCTGACCCTGGCCTGGTTGCCCTTGCCCTTGCCCTTGCCCTGGCTGACCCTGACCCTGACCCTGACCCTGACCTTGACCTGGCTGCTCGCCATCCTGACCTGGTTGCCCCTGACCATCCTGGCCTGGCTGCTCGCCATCCTGGCCTGGCTTGCTCTGGCCCTCGTCAGAATTTTCTTCCGACGCTTCTTTCTCCTTGGCGTTCTTCACCTCGTCCTTGTACTTTTCAGCAACCGCATCAAGATCTTCTGACAACTGATCAAGATGCTCATCACGAGTGGTTCCATTAGGCGTTTTGTCATACTCGCTACCAATGCGCTCGTGCTCCTTGCCCATGTAGTCGTTAAGCGCCTGCATCATTCCACTGTTGAGGTCTTCCAAAGCCTTGTCATAAGGGCTTTGATCCCCAGCCTGCTGACCGTCATTGCTGGATGGGTCTTGCGGGTTTTGACTACCATCGCCCGACTCAGCCGATTGACCAGCGTCATTCGATTGATCGGACTCCGGAGCAGTACCTTCATCGCCCTCTGGCTGGCTTTCAGGCTGAATATCCTCCAGAGACACCTCGGACTTACTCCGAAGTGCTGACAATGCTTCAGAGCGCTCCTCGTCGATACGGTCTTGTTCACTAATAGGAGCACGATCAGCTGACTTTGTTGCCTCGTCGTGCTTTTCCTGTACCTTCTTGGCACCTTCTGCCAGTGATTTCTTCATCTCCTGAGCAATGGCTTTATCGCGCTTCATTTTCTCGATCATTTCAGGATCGGTCATCTGCGCTTCAATTTGCTTGCGAATTTCCTGGGTCTTTTTGGCAACTTCTTCGAAAAGTTGAGTGTAGATTTCCTCAGAAGCCATTTGATCAAACTTCTGATCCCACAAGCCGCCAGACGGCAGATCAACACGGAACTTAAATACATCGCCATTCTTTTTGCGAATGACCATGTTGCTACTGCCCTTCTTGATAATGTCGTTGATGGCGTAGTCATGAGCCCAGTTTGCAATTTCCATATTGTGACCACTGAATCGACTCCAGTAATCCAAGGCAATATGCAGTGATTCGTGAAGCAGCAGGCCAACGACCTGACCAATTTCAAGTGACTTCAACCACTCCTCGTTGTAAACAACAACACCACGCGGAGAAACCCCGATGGTACTGATATTTTTGGCTGGCCCGGCGATCCACATCTCAGATGCCAAAACACCAAAGAATGGACTGTGAGTACGCAACTCCAGAAGCATCATCTTGATGAGTTCTAGAAAATCTCTGTCGAAATCTTTCTCATCTACAACTTCTGGCTTAATAATTGTTGGTTGATTGCTCATTGAGAATGGCTCACTCAAATGTTTTCTATGATTCATTTTGGCACGTGCGATAACCCGCATGCCAGCCCATAACAATAAATTAGATGCAAAAAACCCGCCCTAAGGCGGGTTCTTCAATACATCACCAATAAGCCCAAACGGCATTTTTCTGGAGCCTGTCCAGCGCCACGTCCCA